>JARRQO010000001.1:0-30820 GCA_037381685.1 Deltaproteobacteria bacterium
ACCCCAAGAGCCTAAGGTGGCAAGGAAAAATTTTTAGCTTCAAAAGGAATTTTAAAAGAGGGTCGCAAGAGGCTCAAAAGATAGCTAATTTCCTGCTCCTATGAAGCAGAAACCGATATAATCTACCGAAACCACACTCAGCCAGGGAGAGCCAGGTTTGTCGGACCGAGCAGCTTTGGATGACCTTGCCGCGTCGGAGCGGCAAGAACCGGGAGAGAAGGAGTATCGGCGGGAACTTTTCCTGTTCAATCAAATCGCCACCATCACCGCGCACACCCTGAATCTCCAGGAGATTATCAACGCCGTTTTGGCCGCGGTGTTGGAGTTTTTCCACATCGATGCCGGCATCCTGCTCCTGTGGGACCGGGTCCGCCAGCACCTGACGTATGCCGCTTCCCAGGGATTTCCCCAGGAATATCTGGGCCAGCTTTCGGCCCGGGCCCTGAAGAACCTGATGGGCCAAGACCTCTCCCGGATCGGCGAACCCCTGGTCATCGAGGATATCAGCGCCGACCCCCGCCTGTTGTCTTCCACCTTCACCGATCTGATCCGGCAGGCTCCCGGAGTCCGGGCGGTGGCCAGCATCCCTTTGAAATACCGGGAGGATATCATCGGGTTTCTTAATCTGGCCGCGGGAGATGCCGAACCCTTTCGGGTCCCCGGGGAGCGGAAATATTTCTTTAGCATACTGGGCAACCAGATCGGCCTGGCCATTGAAAATGCCCGCCTGAACCACGAGCTCCGGCGCTCAGAGAGGCGCTACCGCCGTATCTTTGAGGGTTCCAAGGATACTATCTTTATCACTGACGCGGGAGGTCATCTCCTGGACCTGAACCCCGCCGGCGTGGAACTCCTGAAGTTTTCCTCCAAGGCCGAAGCCTTAAGACTGCCGCATATGCGGGAAATCTTCCAAGACCCCAGGGACTGGGAACGTTTTCAGCTCAAAGTGGAAGTCGAAGGCTACATCCGGGATCTGGAATTGACCCTGAAGCCCCAGGGTGGCAGCCAGATCCACGCCCTCCTCACCGGCATTGTGCGCCGGGACAAAAAAGGGCGCATTGCCGGTTACGAGGGCATCTTGAAGGATATTAGCCAGCGCAAGCTGAAAGAGTGGGAACTGCTGCGGGAAAAGCAAACCACCGAAGGCCTCCTGGAAGGCTTGCCGGTGCCCACCTTTGTCATTGACCGGAACCACCGCATCGTCTACTGGAACCGGGCCTGTGAGGAATTAACCGGTTTTCCCCGGCATGAAATGGTGGGGACCTACCACCGTTGGCTGCCGCTTTACGATGAAGAACGGCCCTCCATGGCTTCTTTGGTAGTGGAGCAGAACCTCAAGGCCCTGGAAAAGTTTTTCGGGGATAAGAATCTCAAATCCTCCCCTACCCTGCCCGGAGCCTACGAGGCCTACGAGCATTTCGCCAATTTTCGGGGCCAGGAGCGCTACCTCTATCACACCGCTTCCCCCATCTATGATGAAGAAGGCCGTATCCAGGGCGCGGTGCAGGTCATTTTAGACGTGACCAAGCGGGAGCAACTGGCCCGGGACCTCACCGATTCCGAAGTCAAGTTCCGGCGCCTGGTGGAGACCTCCCTGGACGGCATCGCCCTGCACCGCGACCTGCAGCTATTGTATGTAAACCGGGCCTGCCTGGAGATGTTCAATTACCAGAGCCCCCAACAGATGCTGAACCGCTCCCTGCTGCAATTTATCGATCCGCAGTCCCGCCAGATGGTGACCCGCTGGCAGATGCAATTGCAGCGCCGGCCCGGCACCCCCCGGATCTTCGAGATGAAGGGAGTCAGAAAGGAGGGCAGCACCTTTGATCTGGAGGGGGTTTCCTTTCCCACTACGTATGGAGGTCAGCCCGCCATCCAGACGCATATCCGGGATATCACCCACAAAAAGCACCTGGAGGAGCACCTGAGCCGCACTGAAAAACTGGCGGCCCTGGGCCAACTGGCCGCGGGAGTGGCCCATGAGATCAACAACCCCCTGGGAGGCATCCTGGTTTACAGCTACCTGCTCCTGGAGGACCTGGAGCCGGGAGCCCCGGAACGGACCCAGATGGAAAAAATTATCCGGGAAGCCACCCGCTGCAAGGAGATCGTTCAGGGGCTGTTGGAGTTCTCCCGGCACATGCCTTCCAAGATGGTGCCCCTGAAGATCAACAATATCCTGGAAGATGTTATCTCCCTGGTGGAGGATCATCTCCAGTTCCAAAATGTTCGGCTGATCCAGAAACTCGACCCGCATCTCCCCGCCGTCCTGGGAGACAAAAACAGGCTGGAACAGGTGTTCATTAATCTATTGATGAATGGCGGGGAGTCCATGGGCGGTGACGGGCAGCTCACGGTCAGCACCGAAGCGGCCCCAGACGGCGATCCGGTGCTCATTCGCTTCCAGGATACCGGTCCCGGCATCCCGGAACCTTTTCTCAGCCGTCTGTTCGATCCCTTTTTCAGCACCAAAGAAGTGGGCAAGGGTGTGGGACTGGGCTTGTCCATCAGCTATGGCATCATTCAGAAACATATGGGAAGGATCTACGTGGAGCGGACCGGAGAAGAGGGCACAATCTTTGTTATCGAACTGCCGGCGCTCCGGCCCGCGCAGGACGTTGCGGACGAAAACCCAGATTAGAGAAAAAAAGTACAAAGTTCAGACGCGGTATTGAGGCGCAGACCGGCGTGCGCCGAAGGTGAGCCTGTATAACCCAAGAATATTTATAGATAATCCGGCTCGATAATTTCTCCTCACCTTTTTGCCAAAAATTATTGACTATGGGGCGGGGGTATGATAGGTAGGCACATGTGAAAAGAATCATTTTCTCCGGAGGTCCCACTCCGCTGGAAGCGCGTTGAAGGAAGACACCAAAAAATTTTTAAAAGAGCTGTTTGCTGGAGGCTATCGGGCCAGTACCATCGGCATGGCCCTGGTGTTCGCTATCTTTATCGGCGGCTTCGTGGGCTACCTGCTGGACAACTACTTCGGCACCGGCTATCTCTTTAAAATTATCGGATTGTTAGTGGGGATAATCGCCGGCTTCCGAAACGTCTATATCATGGGCAAAAAATTCCAGGATGAGGACAAGGGGCAGAAGTGAGCGGTGTTATGGATATCACGTCTCCTCGCCACCTGAAAATCGCTAACTGGGTAGTGTTGGCGGTGCTGATCCTGGGCGGCTACTGCTGGCGCGGCCGCGAGTTCGCCCTGGGAATCCTGGTGGGAGGCCTGGTGGTGGTGATAAACTTTCATCTCCTCCACCATGCCCTGAAAGGCACCCTGGGACAGTTGGCGCGCCATCCCCAGGAGGGTTCGAGCCGAGCCCGGGCCTTTTTCGCGGCCCGGCAGTTGCTGCGGTTCCTGGCGCTGCTGGTCATCATCTTCCTGTTAGTCGGTCAGGGTTGGGTCAATATTTTTGGGCTGCTGGTGGGCCTGTCCACGGTGGTCATAACCTTGATGCTGGCCGCGGTTAACGAAACGATCAAGCTTAAGAATAAGGAGGCAAACCCGTCCCATGGAACATCCCATTCTATTTCTTGATCTCATCCAAGGATTCTTTAAGACGCATATCCCGCCGCACGTCACCTATGCCTGGCTCATCATGGGCCTGTTAGTGGGTCTGGGGTTTCTGGCCAGCCGCTCGATCTCCCTGGTGCCTAAAGGGGCTCAGAATGTCTTTGAGATGGTCATCGGCGGCTTGGAAGAGTTCATGGTGGAGATTACCGGTGAGGAGGGCCGCTCCTTCTTTCCCTTCATCTGCACCTTGTTCCTGTTTATTTTTACCTGTAATCTCATGGGCTTGATTCCGGGGTTTTTCTCCCCCACGGCCAATATCAATACGCCCCTGTCCATGGCTCTGTGCACCTTTGTGTTCACCCACTACCTGGGGGTCAAGTATCATGGGTTCAAGTATATCAAGCACTTCCTGGGTCCCATTCCGGCCTTGGCGCCCTTGTTCTTCCCCATTGAAGTCGTGGGGCATTGCGCCCGGGTACTCTCCCTGACTTTGCGTCTGTTCGGCAATATCATGGGGGAAGATCTGGTCCTGGCAATCCTCTTGTTCCTGGCCGGAAAGTTTATGGCTCCCCTGCCCATGATGTTTTTGGCGGTCTTCACCAGCGCGGTGCAGGCCTTCATCTTTACCCTGCTAGCCATGATGTACTTTGCCGGGTCCATGGAGCATGCCCACTGATCAAGTCAGCCCAGGAGCTGACAAAAAACTTGCGCCCCACGGGCTGAAAAAGCCCGGGCGCCCAAATTTGGGAAGAAGGCCACTTCATATATCATCATCATTAAGGAGGTTTTAAGAAATGAGAAAATCCCTGGTTCTTGGACTGAGCATGCTGGTAACTCTGCTGTGGGCGTCCCTGGCGTTTGCGGCTGCCGCTCCCGCTGCGGGTGGCGCTTCCGCCAGCTTGGGGACCTTTTTCAGCTATGCGGTGCTGGCCGCGGGCATCGGCATCGGCATTGCCGCTTTTGGTACCGGCATCGGCCAGGGTCTGGCCGTGAAGAGCTCGGTGGAAGGCATCGCCCGTAACCCCGAGGCTTCCGGAAAAATCACCGTCACCATGCTGATCGGTCTGGCCATGATCGAATCTCTGTGTATTTACGCGCTGGTCGTGGCGTTAATTATCCTGTACGCTTACCCCATGACCAAACCTATCGCGGCAGCTCTGGGATTCAAGATTTAAGTAGCTGAACGTCAGAAGGGGGGCGCAAAGCCCCCCTTTTCATTAAACTTATTTGTGCAAAATTCCACAATCTAGTGACGAGTTTTCGTCTAATCGAGTAATGCGTTCAGCCATGAAATTCTCTAAAATTCCTACTGCCACCATTACCCGTCTGTCAATTTACTCCCGTTACCTTGAGGCCTTGTCCCAGGAAGGGGTGAAGATTATCGCCTCGGACAAGCTGGCCCAGAAGTGCGGCATCAATCCGGCCCAGATCCGTAAGGATCTGGCTTACTTCGGGGAGTTCGGCATCCGGGGGGTGGGGTATTTCGTCAAGGAACTGCTCTTCGAAATCAAGCGCATCCTGGGCCTCAACAAGACCTGGAAAATGGCCCTGCTGGGGATCGGGAACCTGGGTTCGGCGCTGTTGGCCCATCAAAATTTCATCCGCCAGGGCTATGAATTCGTAGCGGTTTTTGACGTCGACCCGGCCAAAGTGGGACGGCGGGTGCCTAGCGGCCAGATTATCCATCCCATGGAAGAGTTGGAGACGGTGGTCAAGGAAACGAATGTGGAGATCGGGGTTATCGCCACCCCGGCCGCCAAGGCCCAAATGGCGGCGCTGCGCCTTATCTCTGCGGGCGTCAAGGCCATCCTCAATTTTGCTCCCATCCAGTTACAGGTGCCGGAAGGCATGGCAGTGGAAAACGTAGACTTCACCGTCAAGCTGGACAACCTGGCCTATAACCTCACGATGGCGGAAGGCTAAAAACCGCCAGCCGCTCAATCTCTTTACACCCCGAGCCGGAATTTGCCGCAGGCAAAATTCGGCACCCTAAGAATTTTGCCCGCGTTCGTTTAGTGGGAGTTAAGGCCTCGATTAGGCGGGCAACATCAATCCCACCCCAGCTTTCCACATCTTTCAAGACTTCTGTGCCGGAGCCTGAAAACTCTGGTTTGAAAATCTGGGCCAGCAAATTTGATGATTGTCGGAAGGGCCGCAAGGCCTCCGGCAAGCGCTTTGATAGCGGCCCTTACCCCGACTACGGCAGGCGCCTTAGAATTAAGATGGCAGCCGCGGGAATAGACAGGGCGTCTCGCGGTGTTTAACTTAAATGGTGTCTGGCAAACTTGTTGCCCCAGGCACTGCCAGTCTCCCAAGAATTTCCAATCCCTGCATAAGGAGAGCGCCCATGAAGGTTCTCAATCTCTATTTTTCCTCCACAGGAAATACCGAAAAAGTTGCGCAAAAGATAACGGCAACGGTAAAAAATTTAGGTCATCAAATCGATATGCAGAAAATCACCGGGGACACGGAAATAGACGTGCTCAGTTACGACTTCATCTTTGTGGGGTCCGGCGTCTACCAGTGGCTTCCCGGCAAGGGCTTACAGGAATTCATCCAGAAGAAACTGGCCCATTATAACTCAGCGGGGGAGATCAAATACGCTGCCCCCCGGCGGGCCCATAAAAAGGGCGTGGTTTACTGTACTTATGGTGGGGCCCATACCGGCATCAACGAAGCGGTCCCCGCGGTGAAATTCATGGGCCAGTTGTTCGATCATCTGGGATTCGAAGTGGTAGCGGAATGGTTTTTTATCGGAGCGTACCCGGAGAGCGACAGATTTAAGGATTATTCCATCAAGGGGCGGCTCGGAGACATCACGGGCCGGCCCAACGAAGCCGACCTGGCGGACGTCGCCGGGCGGGTGACGGGAGTGCTGCAAGTCTAAATTCACCCGGCCCAAAAAATCGGGGGCAGACCTGGCAGATCTGCCCCCGGGTTTTCTGCGTATCAGTCTTTAATCGTCTTTTTTGGGCTTTTTCATATGGAACGCCACCCACACGCTCACCACCAGCAGGACTATGCCGTATATAGAGCAGATTTGTAGGTTGCCATGCCCGAAGTAACCCATCTGAGACAGGGAAATAAAATACGTCTGTGTGCCTGTTCTTTTTCTGGAAAATAATTTGTTGAGGAGATTATAACTCCAAGATTGGGAAAGCCAAAATTCCGGGGAAAAACCTGGTCGGGCTGCGGGCCCTCCGGCCCGCGTGACTCCTGATCCCTGCCAACAGTATTTTCCTACTTCATCTCCCCTAGCACTCTCCTCCCGCGTCCCCGCAAAAACCCGGGGGCTGCCAGGCTGGCAAGTGCCAGAAAGAAACTCCGGCTCCTATCCGGTTTTTTTCTTTCGAGAAAAAATGCGGGGAGAGCTATCCACCAGCAGCGGGCGCAGAAATTGCCCCGTATAGGATTCCAGATGGCGGGCCACCTCTTCCGGGGGGCCGGCGGCCACCAGTTTGCCGCCGCCGTCGCCACCTTCCGGTCCCAGGTCGATGAGGTAGTCCGCGGTCTTGATGACCTCCAGGTTGTGCTCGATGACGATGACCGTGTTGCCGTCCTCCACCAGGCGGTTGAGCACCAGGAGCAGCTTTTCGATGTCCGCCAGATGCAAGCCGGTGGTGGGCTCATCCAGGATGTAGAGGGTGCGGCCGGTGGCCCGCTTGCTCAGCTCCCGGGAAAGTTTGAGGCGCTGGGCTTCGCCGCCGGATAAGGTGGTGGCCGACTGGCCCAGTTGCACGTAGCCCAGGCCCACGTCCGCCAGGGTTTGCAGCCGGTCCCGCAGGGCGGGGATGGGGCCGAAAAACTCCAGGGCCTGTTCCACCGTCATTTCCAGGACCTCGGCGATGTTTTTGCCCTTGTAGCGAATCTCCAGGCTGGAGGCATTATAGCGCAGCCCTTTGCAAACCTCGCAGCGCACGTAGACGTCTGGTAAAAAGTGCATTTCGATCTTGTTGATCCCTTCGCCCCGGCAAGCCTCGCAGCGCCCTCCCTTGACATTGAAACTGAAGCGCCCCGGTTTATAACCCCGCAGCCGGGCCTCGGGCACCTGGGAAAACAGTTCCCGCACGATGGTGAACAGCCCGGAGTAGGTGGCGGGATTGGACCGGGGCGTGCGGCCGATGGGGCTCTGGTCAATGTTGATCACCTTGTCCAGGGCTTCCAGGCCGTCAATCTGATCATAAGGCGCCGCGGCAATCCTGGCCTGGTAGAGCTTCTGACGCAGGGCCAGATAAAGGGTGTCCATGATCAGGGTGCTTTTGCCGGAGCCGGAGACCCCGGTGACGCAAGTCAACACGCCCAGGGGGATGTCCACCTTCAGGTCCCTGAGGTTGTGGCCCCGGGCGCCCCTAAGGTTTAAAAACCCCTGGGGCCGGCGCCGTCCCCGGGGCAGGTGGATCTCCCGCCGGCCCGACAGGTACAGCCCCGTGAGGGACCGGGTGTGGCTCACCAGGGCCTGGGGAGTGCCGTCGAACACCACCAGCCCCCCTTCCCTGCCGGCGCCCGGCCCCATATCCACCACGAAATCGGCCTGCCGGATGGTTTCGGGGTCGTGCTCCACCACGATCACGGTGTTCCCCAGATCACGCAGAGTTTTGAGGGTTTGCAAGAGTTTCTGGGTATCCCGGGGATGCAGGCCGATGCTGGGCTCATCCAGGATATACAGGACGCCGGAAAGCTTGGAACCGATCTGGGTGGCCAGGCGAATGCGCTGGGCTTCGCCCCCGGCCAGGGTGGCGGTGGGCCGGTCGAGGCTGAGATAATCCAGCCCCACTTCCGACAGAAAGCCCAGGCGTTCGGTAATTTCCTTCAAGATGCGCCGGGCGATTTCAGCTTGGCGGGGAGAAAGTTTTAAAGCGCCGAACCAGACCAGGGCCTGGGTCACCGTAAACCCGGTGACTTCGCTAATGTTGGCCCCGTCGATCTTCACGGCCAAAGACTCCCGGCGGAGCCGGGCCCCGCCGCAATCGGGGCAGGGTCTGAAGCTCATGTATTGTTCAATTTCTTCCCGGACCAGGGACGAATCCGTTTCGTCATAGCGTGCCTTGAGCAGGGGAATCACCCCGGGAAAGGGCCGGGGGCTGTAGAAGCGGCGGCCGCCCTGTTCATAGAAAAAATTGATGGGGCGGCCGTTGGAGCCGAAGAGCAGGGCGTCCTGGACCTCAGGGGGCAAATCCCGGAAGGGCGTGCGCATGGAGAAATGGTAATGCTGCTCCAGGGCTTCCAACATCTGCTGGTGCCGCAGGGAATGGCGGTGAGCCCAGGGCCGCACCGCGCCTTCCCTCAGGCTTAGGGCCGGGTTGGGCACCACCAGATCAGGGTCGATGACCAGGCGGGTGCCCAGGCCGCTGCAAGCCGGGCAGGCGCCCTGGGGGCTGTTGAAGGAAAACAGCCGGGGAGTGAGTTCCGGCAGGGAGATGCCACAGTGGTCGCAGGCAAAACGCTCGGAGAACAGCAACTCTTCGCCGCCCACCACCGCGATGCGGACCACGCCGTCTGACAGCTTGAGGGCCAACTCCAGGGAGTCGGTAAGGCGGGCCCCCAAATCCGGTTTGATTACCAGCCGGTCCACCATGGCCTCGATGGTGTTGCGCTTGTTCTTATCCAGGACGGGGATCTCTTCCAGTTCGATCACCTCGCCGTTGAGGCGGATGCGGCTGTAGCCCTCGCTGCGCAGGCGCTCCAAGAGCTTCTGATGTTCTCCCTTGCGATTCACCACCACCGGGGCCAGAATCGTGATGCGGCTGCCGGCGGGCAGGGCGGTCACCTGGTCCACCATCTGGGGGACGCTCAAAGACGAGATCGGCCGCCCGCATTGATAACAGTACGGGGTGCCGATGCGGGCGAACAGGACCCGGAGGTAATCATAGATTTCGGTGGAGGTAGCCACGGTGGACCGGGGGTTCTTGGAAGCGGTGCGCTGTTCGATGGCGATGGAGGGGGACAGACCTTCAATATATTCCACGTCCGGCTTGTCCATGAGTTCCAGGAATTGCCGGGCATAGGCCGACAGAGACTCCACATAGCGGCGCTGCCCCTCGGCATAGAGGATGTCGAAGGCCAGGGTGGACTTCCCCGAGCCGCTCACTCCGGTGATGACGATGAAGCGGTTGCGGGGCAATTCCAGATCGATATTCTTGAGGTTGTGTTCCCGGGCGCCCCGGATAATGATCTGGTTTACGGGCATTGCCTTATTTATCTGCGAGAGAGCCGGCGTCGGGGGATCAGGACGTGGACTTGAGGTCAGAGCCGGTTTTGGGATGCCGACCCGTGGGCTCTTTCTGCTTGGGTTTGCGACCCCGTTTTTTCTTGAGTTCATAGGGGACAAATTTGACTCCCTGGGCGCGGCCGGCCCCACCCGGCCACAACAGGGGGCCGTTGCCGAAATGGCGGGCAATATCCGCCAGGGTCCAATCCAGATATTTGTGGGAAATCACCGTCACTTCTAATTTACGCCCCTGCTCGGGGCGGTCTTTGCCTCTGGGCATCTAGCTTTCCTTGCGAGAAAAAGGTAAATCGGCCGATCTCGGCGGTCCATTTTGTCTGAAACCGCAAATTATTATATTATCTTTTTTCGCGGCCCAGAGCCATAACTTTTGTATTTTAGGGGGTAGGCGGTGGAGACAGGTGGGGTCCGGGCCGCCAGGCGCAGGGGTCAATCGCCAGGGCGCGCCGGAGGAAACGATCAAATCGCGGGGGCGGCGGTGGGGCTGGGTTTAAAGGGACCGGCCAGGGAATAGCGCACCCGGTTGGCCTTTTCGCCGTTGTGGACCAGGATACCCTCCTGGAGCAGGAGGTTGAGATAGGCCCAGGCGGTCTTTTTGTTCACCTGAAACCGGGACTCGAAGTCCAGGAGGCGGAACCAGCGGCCTTCGGTCTCCCGGAGAAAATCCCCCAGGTTCTCGGGGGTGAGCTTGCGCCGCCCTTTTTCGGGTAAGCCGATTTGGGCCAAAGCCTGGCGCAGGGCGTCACTTTTGACCAGTTCCAAAGAAGGGCGGGGCCGGCTCGCTTCCACCAACTTGGGCCCGCTCCCCGACCAATAATTCTTAGTGAAATAAAGCCCCACTTCCTCCTCGATCAGGTTGAGCAGGCGGTAAAACTGGGACAGGGTGATCTGCCCGGCCAGTTGGGTGACCAGGTAGTCTTTGGCCTTCTTGCGGACATAAGACACCCGTTCTTCATGGCTCGCCGGCAAACGGGAGGCCTCCTGCATCACCTGGAAAAACATGCCCGCCACCACCATGGTATCGAGATTGCGCCCCGGCGGGGCCGGGGCAAAAGAACTTTCCGACACGCCCAGGGCCCCGGCGCTTAGGGCCCAATCGGCAAAATCGTCGTCAAAATCTTCTACACGATTGGGGGAAAATAGCTCCACCACCGGGCGGGTTAAAGTGCGTACCAGTGACAAGACGGCGTCGCGCTCCATGTAAGGCCCTCCTTGGCTCTGATTCGATTATAAAGTAGGAATAACTTAAGAACAAGGCTTGAGGTTCTTATAATTTTCTTCACAAGAGTTAAGGCTTTTTTACTCTTCCCGGCCCGCGTTTTTCTGCCAAGGCTGAATTGACCCAGCAATACCGAGCCGAGACTTCTACTCTGGCCTAATAGCAGGTTACGGCCATAAAGATAAGTTAGACGGGGCATAAGGGCACAGCGGCGCCGTGTCCCTCGAAGAGTTATTTCTTTGCAAGCGACCCGGTGTTAATGGGGAGGTTTAGGTTGAGGCGGGCTCGATTTCCCAAAAGCATACAGGAGGTAGCGGTATAACTGCCGGGCTTCTTCAGTCGTGATCTGCGCGGGTGGAAAATCGGGCATGGGTCCCTTCTTGCCGTCAGCCAGCCGGGAGTTCCGGATCCAGTCTCGAAATACCGGGAAATTGGCCAAGCGATCTGAACCGATAATAGGGTACTGGTGCATGATGACATTTTTCCCGCCCGGATGACAGGACTGGCAGTTTTGTGCAAATATCTTTTCTCCGGCCTTGACCTGGAGGCTGGCGGCCGCGGCGCCGCCACTGCCGCTGGCGCCTTCAAAGACGATTTTGCCGCCGAAATAACCTAGGGCCACCACGGTAAAGAAGCTGAGGAGATAGACGGCCAGAATGAGGCGGGGCTCCCCTCGGCCTTTATAATGCAGGATCAGGCCAAGGGAAAGCAGCACGAAGAGGAAGGCGGCCAGGCAGACCTTCACGATGATGGGAAACATCCAGGCCCCATGATAGTAGTGCTGCCAGTCCATGAAACCGAACAAGACGGTGGGAAAGATGAAGAGCCAGGCCAGCACCAGACAATGTTTGGCGGTTAGCCAAAAGCCCTGACGCCGCCAGAGCCAGGCCAACAGGCCGAAGATGAGAGCGGCGGTGACCAAGGCAATGGGAAAATGGGTAAAAGGCGGATGGAGCGGGTCCAGGAAGCCGATGTAGGCCAGGGCCCGATAAAAGGGATTAAAAAAGGTCACTAAGTATTTCCTTTCGGCGTGGCGTCAAACCTGCTAAAGCCCGAACTTCCCCGCCCCAGGAAACCGCGGCGGAGGTCGGCGCCGGTTGAATCTTCTAAAACATCTGCCAGATCAACACATAAAGTGTGTTGTTGTCGCCGGCCGAGCGTCCGAAGCCATCGTAGTTGCTGGACGCGCCGTTAAACTGATTATAGATGGTGTATTGCACTACGATCTTGGTGCGCCGCTCCCAGATGGGCGGCAGATATTCTGCCTGCAAAATGACCCCGCTGCTGTTGGGCAGCCCGTTCCGGCTGCCGCCCACCGGATCAGGGGCATAGAGTACGCGGTCCCGCCCGCCGAAGGTATTGAAGTAGGCCACGGTGCCGCCGATCGTGCCGTATTTGCTCCAATAAAAATAGTTAATATTGAAGCGGGCCGTATCCAGGTTGTTGTAGCGAGCGCCGGTATCACCCAGGGCGAAACTGGCGGACCAATCCTGGATTTCATGAATCCAGGTGGCTTCAATCGAAAATTTGTGCTTGTGGGTAATATATTGATACTGGGCATCAAAGGCGATATCCGTAAAATGGTCGCTGCTGCCCCGGGTCTGGCCCCCTGGGAAAATGTTGCTCACCAAGCCGTAGTGGCCAAGCATGAAGGTGTGTTTGCCCTTCTGATGCTGGAGATACAGGCGCCAGTAAGGCGCCACTCCGTCGACCACGCTATCGACATGGGTACCGGCGCTAAGAAATTGGGGGTAACTGTTGGCCGCGGTCCGGTAAAAATTAACCTCGGCATAGACCAGGTTATTCCAGTAGGCATAGAGTCCCGCCCCGCCCACCTGGGACCCCAGACCGCCGTCAATCACCGTGGCGGCCGCCGGGCCGGGGGCGACGGAGGAGGAAGCATAGGGAAATCCCCAGGCCGGAGTAGAATTCCAGACATCCTGCACCGTGGGATTGTTGTTGAAAGAGATGCCATAGACCAGGTGTTTGCCCGCTAATTTGCCGGTATTGGCCACCCGGAAATCGGTGTTGTCAACGAAAAAGGCATTACTGACCCCATCGAAGGTGAACTGCATGAAGGTCCCGAATTTGTCATAAATTTTGCCGGCATAAAACACGCTGGCCTGCTGGGGCAGATTGACGTTGTCATTGGCCGAAGAATTAAACGGGGCCGTGGCATCGGGCTGACGCCTGTTGGTATGGGTAAAGGAAGCCTGGAACAACCCGGCTATGGGAGGGGGAAATTGATATTTTTTCCCGCTCTTGCTCAGGGTGTAGCCGGTGAGCTTAAAGGTACGTCCAAAGGGAGTCAGTTCCGGCCAGACGGTGTGGCAGGACATGCAATTCATGCCGGTCTGGCGGGCAAAACTCGGGACCGCTTGAGCTTCCTTAAGCCCTAAGGTAATAATTGCCGCGGCCACCACCAGGGTAAACATAGTGAGGATATATCTTTTGCCAAGCATACCCCTACCCTCCTGTGATGGTCTTTTTCAATTATATTTACAGCCCTCGGCCGGCTTCCCTGGACTCCGCATGGCAGGCCCGGCTGTTTATGGTTTGAAACTTTTGGTTATATAAGCAATTACCGCCTTAATATGGTTGGAGCTTAAGCTGATAGCAGGCATGGGGCCGTGGCCGTTTTCAATGGTGTTGGTTATCTTCTGGCCCACATTGCCTTGCCAGAAGCCGGGACTGGTAAAATCGGCCGGTGCGGGGCTAAACGAGGCCGCGGCCGGCCCGTTGCCCTTGCCATCCTGGCCGTGGCACATGGCGCACCTGTCGTTAAAGATTTGCTGTCCCTGGGCGAAGGCAGCCACCGGACTTACGGCCAGAGCATATCCCAAAAAAATCGTGATGATGAACCAGTTAATCCATTTTGGCATCGCCAGCACCTCCTTTTCATTTTTTAACAATATGTACAGAATTTTATTAATCAAGATTGGCTGAAAATTTTTCTACCAATACTTCCGACCACTTATAGAAGCAATACTGTTTAGACATACAAAAGGAATATCGGGTAGGGGGAAGTGAGATGGCGCCGCGCGGCTGCCCAGAATGCTCACCATAAATCATATGTAAACCGTAAAGGCAAGATTAATTTGTGGCGCCGGCCATTTTCTCGAGCAATTCTTCGGGAGCGCTGACGGCCGGCAGGCAGGTGAAATCCCGGCAGAGGTAGGCCACCGGCGCCTCTCCCGGCTGACTGTAGGACTCTGTCCAGGGCAAAAGTTCCGCCAGGGGGGCGCTTTTAGCCGGGTCTTTCAGGACCAGGCGCCGCTCCGGCAGGTAGCGGCCATAAGCCGCCTGGAGCAGAGCCTGCGTCCGGGGATCCTTGGGGTCGCCCACCAGGGTAAGGTCTAAAGGGGGGATGAGAAAAAGGGTCTGGACCGTCCAGAGATGGGCAAAACCCCAGGGGCTTTGTTGAGCCTGCGCCTGGCACTGCCGGATTATGGTTTGGGCCCGTTTTTGGTACTGATCCTGCTCGGTCAGGCGGTGAAGCCGGAGATTGACCCGGGCCGCCATGGAGTTGCCCGAAGGCAGGACCTGATCATAGATGTTCTTGGAGCGCACCAGCGGGGTTTCCTGGTCCCGGTCCACATAAAAATAGGCGCCGTCCGCCGGGTCCAGAAACTTCTCGTCCAACAGGGCCAGGAGGCGCCGGGCCTGCTGCACCCAGGCGGGATCGAAATCGGTGTCGTACAGGTCCAAAAGGGCGTTGGCGAAGATGGCGTAATCCTCCGAGAACCCGGGAACACTGACCTGGCCGGCGGTCCAGATGCGAAAGAGGGTATGGTCCCGGCACAGGTCCTGTAAAATGAACCGCGCGGCCCGGGCCGCGGCCTCGTAATAGCGCCGCTCTCCCAGAACCTGGGCTCCCTTGGCCAGGGCCGTGATGGTCAGCCCGTTCCAGGAAACGATGACCTTCTCATCCCGGTGGGGCGGCACCCTTTGAGCCCGCTGCTGGCGCAGCCGCTCCAGGGCTACGGAAAGGGTTTCGTCGGCCTGGTCCTCCGAAAGTTGAAAGCGGGCCGCCAAATCACTCAAAGACAGAGGCCGGGTGAAGATGTTGGCCCCTTCAAAATTGCCTTCTTTAGTCAGACCCAGGGCCGCGGCAACCAGGGGCGCGACGTCCGCGCCCACGACCTGCTCCACTTCCTCCAGGCTCCAGACATAGTACTTGCCTTCCACCCCTTCGCTGTCCGCGTCCCAGGCCGCGTAAAAGCCGCCTTCGGGGGCGCCCATATCCTGAAGGATGAAGTCCAGGGTCTCGGCAGCGATGCGCCGCGAGAAGGCGCTGCCGGTAAGCTGACTGTGGGCCAGGTAGAGGGGAGGTAAAAGGGCATTGTCATAGAGCATCTTTTCGAAATGGGGCACCACCCAGGCCGCATCCACGCTGTAGCGGTGGAAGCCCCCGCCCAATTGATCATAGATGCCGCCCCGGGCCATCTTCTCCAGGGTGAAGGCCAGCTTCTCCAGGAGGGGGGGCTCGTTAGCCAAGCGGTAATAGTGAAACAGGAAGTCCAACTCCAGGGAGCGGGGAAACTTGGGGGCGCGTCCCAGGCCGCCGTGCACCGGATCAAAATCTTGCCCGAGCCGGTGCGCCGCCTGGTCCAGTGCCTCCCGGGTCGGGTCGCTCCCGGCCTCCGCCGCTTCGCTCAGGCGCTGTAAATGGCCCTGCACCTTAAGGGAGAGCGAAGTCAACTGGTCGCGATTCTGCTGGTATGTCTGGCTCAAGGCCAGCAGCAGGCGGGGAAACCCCGGCAGCCCGCCCCGGTCTTCGGGGGGGAAATAGGTGCCGCCATAAAAGGGCTTCAAGTCCGGGGTAAGAAAGACGCTCAGGGGCCAGCCTCCATGGCCGGTGAGGATCTGCACCGCGTTCATATAGATCTCATCCAGGTCGGGACGTTCTTCCCGGTCCAGTTTGATGTTGACGAAGTTTTCGTTCATGATGGCGGCAATGGCGGGATTTTCAAAGGATTCGTGGGCCATGACGTGGCACCAATGGCAGGTGGAATAGCCGATACTTAAGAAGATGGGTCTGTCCTCCCGGCGGGCCCGCTCCAGGGCCTCGGGCCCCCAGGGGTACCAATCCACCGGATTATGCGCGTGCTGCTGGAGATAGGGGCTGGTCGTCTGGATCAGACGGTTGGGTTGCCGTTCCGGTTCTGACATGGCAAAGCTCCTTGGCGTGAGTCAAAATACGTCTTAAACGGTATTCCATACCAGGCTGACGCAGGAAGTCCAATTGGGCATCGGCGCTTGTGTCGCGTTTCAGAAAAATGTTTTACAAGAAAAGAAAGTCTCATTCGCTCCCCCTTGATGGGGGAGGGTTAGGGTGGGGGTGAAAAAATAATCCATGATTACAATACCTTATTTCTCCATCCCCCTAACCTCCTCTCCCACCAGGGGAGGGGGAATTTAAAGCTCTGATTTTTTAAAGTTATTTCTGAAACATTAGCACGCTTTGCTCTTCCTGCCAGGAGAAGCGAAGCCCGGCGTGGCCATTCAGACGTGATGTCTGAAAAGATAAGTACGCCTGGGGCAGTTGCAAGGAGGGCGGCCCAAAGACACACGCCCTGCGGCGGGGAATAAAAAGAAAGGGGTTAATCCGCTTCGGTTAACCCCTGGAAATTTCTGGGGTGAGCGACGGGACTTGAACCCGCGACCGCCGGGGCCACAACCCGGTGCTCTGCCGCCTGAGCTACGCCCACCATTAACCTGTATTTTTTAACACACGAATCGGGACCTGGCAAGATACGGAAATGACGTAGAGGATAAATGTGGTCTGCTCCCCGAAAACTGGACCATTCATACTGAGAAAATTTTGCTAAGATGACAAATCTGGCAAGGAGGATTTTTCCGATGAAGCGGTCCCGATTTACTGAGCAACAGATAGCCTTTGCCCTGCAGCAGGCCGAGCAAGGGACCCAAGTGGCCGAAGTCACCCGCAAGATGGGCATTAGCGAGCAGACTTTCTATCGCTGGAAAAAGAAGTTTGGGGGGCTGATGCCCTCCGAGGTCCGCAAGCTCCGACAGCTGGAAGAGGAGAATGCCCGATTACGCCGGCTGGTGGCGGATCTGTCCCTGGACAAAGAGATGCTTCAGGAGGTAATCCGAAAAAAGCTCTAAAGCCTGCTCAACGGCGGGAGACGGTAGAGTTTCTGCGCCTCTGCTACCAGGTGAGCGTGAGGCGGGCCTCTCAGACGCTCCCCGGCCCGCGCTCCACGCTCTACTACCGCTCCCGTAAGGCTGAGCAGGCACCTTTAAGACACCGGATCAAGGAGGTTGCCGCCATCCGGGTACGCTATGGCTACCGACGGATACACACGCTGCTTCAGCGGGAGGGCTGGTCGGTCAACCACAAACGAGTTTATCGGCTCTATTGCCTCGAAGACCTACAGATGCGCCACAAGCCACCCCGGCGCCGGGTCAGCGTCAAGCTCCGGGAGGACCGTACGGATGCCGTCCGGCCTAACCAGTGTTGGTCCATGGATTTTATGGCCGATGAGCTCTTCGACGGCCGGCGTCTGCGGCTCTTAACGATAGTGGATAACTTTAGTCGTGTTAGTCCCTTTATCGGGGTTGGATTCAGCTACAAAGGCTATGATGTGGTCGCGTCTCTTACCCTGGCAGTGGCCCAATATGGGGTGCCGGGATGCATCCGGGTGGACAACGGTCCGGAGTTCATCTCCAAGGAAGTTGACCTCTGGGCCTATGCCCATAACATAGTTCTGGACTTTTCCCCGCCAGGTAAGCCCACGGATAACGCCTTCATCGAATCATTCAACAGCCGGTTCCGTCAAGAGTGCTTGAATGAGCACTGGTTTTTGAGCCTGGAGGAGGCTACCGAGAAGATCGAGGCTTGGCGCAGCCACTACAACGAACAGCGGCCGCACAGCAGTTTGGGTTATCAGACCCCGGCGGAGTGTCACGCTGCCTGGAAGGCGAAGCAGGCGGGGGCTCTGCCCCCGGCCCCCCCGAGTTTAACGCTTTTAAAAGCTCCGGATGGGCAGGAAAATAAAGGGCAGAGTCTCGACCCTGCCCAGCCGTCTGCTGCCCCACCTGGCGCTCAGGTTGCTCTCCAGCAGAGCCCTACCCTCCAGGCGGGTAGGCAGACTAGATCATGACCCCAGAAATGGGAAAAAGCGAAATTTTCTCACTCAAAATGGTCCAAAAAAGGGGGCATCTCCACCGCTTTCGAGACCTCTCATTATAATAGTCTCATTTTGGGGAGCAGCTCAAATGCCCTCCCGGCAGCCCGGGCCAAGGCGCCGGGGACTGTGCCTCTCTTATGATGGCCTCCTGCATCTTTACAATCTCCTTTCGAGACTATAGAGTAAAAATATAGCTTGTTTAAGGAGAACTTATGTACCAGGCCAGGTTTTGGGAAAGCGCGGAAGATCAAAAAGTACAATGCTTTTTGTGTGCCCACGAATGCAAAATCGATCCAGGTAAGCGGGGACTCTGCTACGTCCGGGAAAACCAGGACGGCATTCTGTATAGCCTCAACTACGGCCGGCTCATTGCCGAGCATGTCGACCCCATCGAAAAAAAGCCCCTGTTCCACTTCCTGCCAGGCTCCCGATCCTTTTCCATCGCCACCACGGGCTGCAATTTTATGTGTCTCCACTGCCAAAACTATGACAACTCGCAATACCCCCGGCTGCATGGCGGCCAGATCCCGGGAGAAGAGCGGACCCCGGAAGCCGTGGTAGCCAATGCCCTGGCCTCACAGGCGGCCAGTATCTCCTATACTTACACCGAGCCCACCATTTTCATGGAGTTCGCCCAGGATACCGCCAAGATCGCCAAAAAACAGGGTCTGCGCAACATTTTCGTGTCCAACGGCTTCATGACCGAGGCCTCCGCCACGGCGCTGGCGGAGTTTCTGGATGGCGACAACCTGGATTTGAAGAGTATGCGGGACGATTTTTACCGCAAAGTCTGCAAGGCTCGGTTGCAGCCGGTCTTGGACACCATCACCCGGCTGAAACAAAAAGGGGTCTGGGTCGAGGTCACCACCCTGGTGATACCCGGACACAACGACTCCGACGCCGAACTCACTGACATCGCCCACTTCATCAAAGACGTGAGCCCGACGATCCCCTGGCACGTGACCGCGTTTCGCCCCGCCTTCAAGATGATGGACCGGCCCCCCACCCCTGCGGCCACCCTGCGCCGGGCCCGGGAGATCGGCCTGAAGGCGGGCCTGCGCTACGTCTATGTGGGCAATATTCCTGGAGAAGACGGGGAAAGCACCTATTGCTACGCCTGCCAGGAACTGCTCATCGAGCGCCTGGGTTATACCATCCGGCGCTTCCGCCTCCAAGACGGGAAGTGCCCCAAGTGCCAAGCCGAGATCGATGGGGTGTGGCAGTAGCGCAGGCTTTAACGGAAATCTGCCAGTTTGGTTTCAATATTTTTGAGACGCGCCTTGCGTTCCGGTACCCGGACCAGATTATGCTCCAGGATGTACCGGGACACCAGCAAACCCACCAGATGCTCGCCCCTGATGCTCCAATGAGAATTGTGCCGCCAGTATAGATCCTTCTCCGGGTTCAGAGCCGGACGCGGCGTTTCATCGGCATAGGGCTTCATCAGGGGCAGCAGATCAATATAATTAATGCCCCGGGATCGCAGGAATTGCGTCAAAATCCGGTTAGGGCGCTGCAAATCAATGCCCGGGTGCGGTTTTAGGAATGGATAGACCTGGAGGTTGGTGGGGATCACCACTACCAGCAGATGGGCGTGGTTGGCTGCGGCCAGATCCTTAAAGCCGGCGAGATTGTCCAGGTTTCGCTTCCAGGCCTTCTGAATCCAGGCGGCCTTTTCTTGGTGAAACGCCAGGAAGCGGCCGGCATCAGCGTTGACCAAATTTTCGTCCGGGAAGATTCTTGCCGAAGCATCGTTGATCAGGTTCATGATCACCAGGTGCTGATCCAGATAATACCTGATCATCTCGCCCCAGCTTAAAGGATAGGTGCCACTGAACAGCTCCTCCCAGAGGCTGTATTTTTGGGGCAACTTGCCGGGGGAAAGCTTATTTGTCTTGGGATCTTTGAATTTGGCGGAGGGCACCAGAAAGCCGTCGACCACCGTCAGGTTCGGGAAAGAATAATCGTCGCTGAGATCATTCCAGAAGTATCCCACGATGATGAGTCGTGGCTGGTTTTTGACCTGCTTAATGATCTCTTGGGCTTTCACCAATTCCTGATAAGTGCCGTAGCCGGTAACGCCGCATTTCAGCACCCGATAATGCAGCAGTTTTTCAATCTGCGTCCCCCACTTATCCTGAAACGGGGCAAAGCTGTGGGTGAAACTGTCTCCCACCAGCAGGATAAATGGTTTTTCTCCATGATAGGGCTCATCAAAACAACCCAGGGCATTGGACCAGATGCGATATTCAATCCGATTATCCACCGTCAACGGGATGCTCTTGACGTTGGGCTTGATGTCGAAGCCCTTAACCGGATCGGCTTGGTAATAGTAGCGCAGATGGCGATCCCGGGTTAACAGGTATCTGTAGGAGGTAAAGCGCAGGGCGATTTCCAGGCAGGTGAGTGCCAACAGGAGGCTGATAATAATCAGGCCGATATTGAGGGCCCAGCTTCTCAGCCGGCGGCGCGGTGGGGGTGGATGACGCTGATCTATCATATTGATTTTACTTTACGTGTTAGGGGCGACCCGGCGGGCCGCCCCTGCTTTGCTCCGATGGTCAAGCAAGCCAATGGCATTTACCACTCGATGCCGCGCCGGGCCTTTACCCCGGCCGCATAATAATGTTTTACCGGCCGCATTTCCGTTACCAAGTCGGCCAATTCCACCAGTTCGGCAGGAGCCTGCCGGCCGGTCAGGACCACCTCCACCCAGGGGGGGCGGTCCCGCAGCACCTGAAAGACCTGTGCCGGCGGCACCAGATTGAAGGTCAGGGCCAAGTTGATCTCATCCAAAATTACCAGGTCATGCTCTCCGGCGAGAATCACTTGCCGGGCCAGGTCCCAGGCCGCGTGGATGAGCGCCAGATCTTCTGCCGCCGGGTCCCGCAGATTGACCAGGCCGGGGCGGCCGAAGGATTTGAGGGTCATCTCCGGGGCCAGGCGGGCTGCAGCCGCCCGGGCTTCCCCGGTCTCCCGGCCTTTCATAAACTGGATCATATAAACCTTAAGGGCCTGGCCCACGGCCCGCAGCGCCAGGCCCAGGGCGCAGGTGGTCTTGCCCTTGCCGTCCCCGGTGTATACCTGGATAAGGCCTTGGGCGAGCCGGGCTTTAGCCATGATGCTCCTTTAAGCAGTAATTAATGGTTAGTTTTAAGTTATTAATAGTCTTGACAAACGGTCGAGCGCACCCGCCCAGGGCTTACGGCCCCTCACCCGTCTGAGGTCTTGCCTGGCGCACCAATCACCCTTTCAGCAACTCCCGGGCGATGATCAGTCGCATGATTTCGTTGGTGCCTTCGTAAATCTGCCCGGCCCTGGCGTCCCGGAAATAACGCTCCAGGGGGTATTCCGTAAGATAACCATAGCCCCCCAGAATTTGCAGCCCTTCGGTGGCCGCGGCCATGGCCGCGTCGGTGGCGAATTTTTTGGCCATCGCCGCCGCGGCGCGGTAGGGTTGATTCTGGTCTTTGAGCCAGGCGGCCTTGAGGACCAGGAGGTGCGCCGCGTCCAGATCCGTGGCCATGTCCGCCAGCTTCCATTGGATGGCTTGAAAATTCGCCAGGCTCTGGCCGAATTGCCGGCGCTTTTTGGCATAGGCCAGGGCCTCGGCCAGGGCGGCCCGGCCCAATCCCACGGCCATGGACGCAGAGCCTACCCGGGCGGCGTCCAAGGCGCTCAGCATCACCGTGAGTCCCTTATTTAGGTCGCCCAGCAGACTGGTTTCGGGCAGATGGGCCTCGTCGAAAAAGAGGGGCACCGAAGCCGCGGCCCGCAGACCCAATTTCTCTTCCCGGCCCCCCCAGGTGATTTCCGGCGTCCCTGGAATATCCACCACAAAGGCGCTGATGCCCTTGGCGCCTTGTCCCGGATCAGTGACCGCCGCCACCAGGGCATAGCGGGCCTCGCCTCCGGAGGTGACAAAATTCTTGTCTCCGCTGAGGACCCAACCGTCTTGAACCCGGCGGGCGGCGCTTTTCATTCCGGCAGGGTCGGAGCCCGCCTCCGGTTCGGTCAGGGCAAAGCAGGCCAGTACTTCGCCCCGGGCCACCTGGGGCAGCCAGGCCTCCTTTTGGGCCGGGGTGCCGAACCGGGCTACGGAGTCTCCGAACAGGGAGTGGTTTACGTGAAGGATCAGGGCGGAAGCCGGGCAGGCTTGGGCCAACTCGGTTTGAGCCAGGACGTAGGACACGTAATCCAAACCCTGCCCGCCGAATTCCCGGGGAAGGGCCAGGCCGAACAGGCCTTCCTGAGCCCAGAGTTGCAGGATTTCCTTAGGAAACCTGGCCTCCCGATCCAGGCGGACGGACAGTTCTTTGACTTCCTGGGCCAGGCGCCATGCCTTTTTCTGGACCGCCTGTTGCTCAGATGATAGACTAAAATCCATGCCATATCCCTTTGCTGGTCAAGATCCTTTAGGTATAATCCCAAATTTGCCGGGCCCGGTCAAGACACCCGGCCGCGAGGAATTTTCGCGCAGACCGAAAGATGCCGGTTAATCGGGTCTGGCAGCTTGGCAGTTTTGGGCAATTAGGTTACAGTTTAGCGTCAGCCACCGGATATCTGGATTTGTCATTGTGAAGCTCCGAACCCTCGTCCCCGGTTTATTTCTCCTGGTTCTCCTGGCCCCGGTCATGACTGCCCAAGCCCGGAACTCCGCCTCGCCGCACCTGGCTGCAGTCATCAACCTGCAAAAAGTGCTCAAAGACAAAACCGCCGCCCGCGTGGAGGCAGGCGGTGGAGTCAGCCTGAAACTTATCGCGGCTGACGGCGCCTGGCGGCAAAACCTGATTATATTTGCGGACGGCCGCAAGCTGAAGGAGTTAAAGGGGGGACGGTTTCTAGCCTGCGCCCGGGTTGCGGCCGGTCCCGTCACTTATTGGGCCATTTCCGAATATACCGGAGGAGCCCATTGCTGTGGCCGGTTTATCTTTCTGGCCCAGGCGGCGCCGGGGCAGCAGGTGCGCTATTTGGGGAAAACCACGGGATACAACGGCGGACCCCGGGATTTTCCGGGGTCGTTTAAAGAGCGGCAGGGCCAGCTTTATTTTGAGAGCTTCGATGACCGGTTCGACTATTTTCATATCAGCCATGCCGACTCCATGCTGGTCAATGTGCCCCGGTTTTATTATCGTTTAAGCCCCACCGCCCTCCGCGTCGATAACCTGCCCTTCAAAGATGTCTATCTGAAGCAGGCGGCCGCGGTGAACCGGGAAATCCAAAACCTGGCCCGGCGCCGGAGCCACAAACCCGAAGCCATTCTCCGTCCCGGGTTCGGGCCGGGATTTAAAAACCTGGTGTTTTCCGACAATCTGGGGCAGTTGTTGGTGAAACGCACCATCTATTACCTCTATGCCCGGGAGGACCACAGGGCCTGGCAAACCCTGACACAGGGGGCGGCGCACTTTTATGGCACCAGCGCCTGGGTGCCGCAACTGCAGCAGGAAATCGAAACAACGCTGAACGCCCGGCCCTACTGAACCCCGAGGCAGGGAGCGGCAAGAATCTAGATTGTGGAAAAAGTCGATGCACCATTTCGGGTGGCCCTGATTTTAGGAGGGGCCCGCAGCGGCAAAAGCCGCTATGGCCTGGAGCTGGCGGCGCGCTGCCCGGCGCCCCGTCTGTTTGTGGCGACCTGTGAACCCCGGGACGCCGAAATGGAGGCCCGCATCGCCGCGCACCAGCGGCAACGGGGCTCGGACTGGCTCACCCAGGAAGTGCCGCTGGAGCTGGCGGCGACCCTGGCCGCAACCCAGGACCATTACGGCGTCATCCTGGTGGACTGCCTCACCATGTGGTTAGCCAACCTTTTGCTCCAGGAGGCCGCTCCCCCGGGCCGTATCCAGTCCGCCTGCGAAGATCTGGTGAATTCTCTACGCCAGACCACCACTCCCACCATCCTCATCAGCAACGAGGTGGGATGGGGCATTGTGCCGGATAATGCCGTGTCCCGAAAATTTCGGGATCAGGCGGGTTGGCTACATCAGCGCCTGGCCCAGGTGGCGGAACTGGTGGTTTTGGTGGTGGCGGGTATACCGCTGCCCGTCAAGGTAAGCGATATTCTCCGGGAATAAGGTTTAATTTCAGGCTGAGGCCCTACCCAAAGCCCTGTTGACTTCCTGGGGGAACCGAAGCATCTTGTATTTCCTCAGTAATTAAGAGATTCTTACGGTCGTTTCGCTCTCTCAGAATGACAGTTGTGCGACGTTATTTTACATATTCCTGTAAGCTTACCTTTGAAAGTTATCTGCCAAGTGCTATTTTATGAATTGAGGTTGTGTTGCCATGATGACGGAATTGTCTCAAATAATTTCCCAGATTGAACCTCTTGACTCCGCCTGGCTGGCAAAAGCCCAGGAGCGCCTGGATTCGCTGACCAAACCCCGGGGCAGTTTGGGCCGCCTGGAAGAGTTGGCGGCCCGTTATGTGGCCATCACCCGGGAGCCCAGCCCCTCTTTGGAACAGAAATGGGCGGTGGTCTTTGCTGCGGATCATGGAGTGGTGTCCGAGGGGGTGAGCGCCTATCCCCAGGAAGTGACTCACCAGATGGTGTTAAATTTTCTGCGGGGCCGGGCGGGGATCAATGTTCTGGGCCGGCTGGTGGGGGCCCGGGTGGCGGTGGTGGATATCGGGGTTAACCACGATTTCGAACAGATGCCCGAACTCATTGTCCGCAAGGTGGCCTATGGCTCCCGCAATATGGCCAAAGAGCCGGCGATGACGCGGGAGGAGGCCATCCGGGCTCTGCTGGTGGGAGTGGAGCTAGCCGAGTTGGCCACGGCCTCGGGGATGGATGCCATGGCGGCCGGGGACATGGGCATCGGCAACACCACGCCCGCCGCGGCCCTGGCCTCGGTCTTTACCGGTCGGCCGGTGGCGGCGGTAACCGGCCGGGGCACCGGCATCGAGGACCAAGCCTGGCGCCATAAAGTGGCGGTGATCAACCGGGCTTTGGCCTTGCACCAACCCACCACCGAGGACCCGGTGGGGGCCCTGGCCGCGGTGGGCGGCCTGGAGATTGGGGGTATCGCCGGTCTTATCCTGGGGACCGCGGCGGCCCGGCGGCCTATGCTGTTGGACGGCTTCATCGCCACCGCGGGCGCCTTGGTGGCCGTGGCCCTGGCTCCGGCCGTCACCGGTTACCTCATTGCCGCGCATCGCTCGGTGGAACCGGGCCATCAGATCATGCTGGATTTCTTGGGCCTGAAGCCCCTGTTGAACCTGCAGATGCGTCTGGGAGAGGGCACCGGCGCCGCCCTGGGAATGAATCTGCTGGAAGCCGGGGTCCGGATCTACCGGGAAATGGCCACCTTCGAGGAGGCCGGGGTGGCCGACAAAGAGTAAAGGTCGGTGCCCGTAAGAAGCGGCGCGGTTTCTGATTTTCCCCAACGTCCTGGAGATTAAAGAAAGTCTGTCTTCTCTACAAAACGTCACGATAAAAAGTTTTTCTTCATATTTTTATCCAGATTTATTTAACCGCAATGAACCATACCTTTTCCCTGGCCCTTACCTTTCTCACCAAACTCCCCTGGCCCTGGCGGGGCCCAGCGGATGCAGCGGCTTTGGCCCGTTCCATGTTCTGGTTCCCCTGGGTCGGGGCCTTGCTGGGTTTGGGCTTCTGGGGCGCGTGGCTAGGCCTGACCAAAGTTCTGGCGGGACCGGCGGCCGCAGCGCTTCTTTTGGCCCTCACCGTATGGGTCACCGGCGGCCTCCATCTGGACGGCCTGGCAGATATCGCTGACGGTCTGGGTGGAGGGCACACCCCGGCTGAAGTTCTTGCCATCATGAAAGACTCCCGGGTGGGGGCCTTCGGGGTGATCAGCCTCATCGTGGCCCTGATCCTGAAATTTTCCCTGTTTCTCTCTTTTGCCGGACCCGCTGGGAGCCGGGTCCTTTGGCTTTATCCGGTGATCAGCCGCTGGGGCATGGTGCTTTTGGCGTACCTTTCGCCCTATGCCCGGCCGGAGGGGGGCCTGGGACAGGCCATGACCGCAGGCGTGAGCCGCCGGGTGGTAACTGGCGCCAGCCTCAGCGCCGCGGCTTGGTCTCTGGTGATTCTGGGATTCAAGGGCCTGGCGCTGTTTGGGGTGGCGGGACTAATGGTCTGGCTGGGGAGCCTCTATTTTCAGAAGCGTCTGGGGGGCATCACCGGCGACGTGCTGGGGGCCACTAACGAAGCCCTGGAAATCCTGGTGCTCGCCGGAGCGCTGCTGCTGTGTTAGGGGTCGTCCCTGGTAACCCACGCTTTCCAGCCTGGAGGGATTTTCTCAAACCTGCAAGGGCTGCGTGACCCAGAGCCGGGTCTCCCCGTCCTTACGCGGTCTCCAACAAACAACCTTGCGCCGGCCCAGCCATACCTTCCATTTTGGTAAAATTTTGATAAAATAACTTATTTAAATTTAAGGGCAAAAGCCGTCGGGGCCGTTTCGGGTTCCGGCGCTTGCGAGTCATGCTTAAGTAGGAGAATTAGGAGGTTGCGATGTTACCGGATAGCGTAGATCTGAAGACCAGATTGACAGGATTGCAGGAACGCTTGGAAGCCCTTCGAGGTCATCTTTGATCTGGCCGGCAAACAGGTCAGACTGCGACATATTGAAGAATTAATGGCCGCCCCGGAGCTCTGGGAGGATGCGGCCCGGGCCGCGGAGATCACCAAGGAACGGGGGGCCCTGATTCAGGCCACCCAGGAATGGGAAGAGCGGCGCCAGCAACTGGAAGATTTGGAGATCTTATTGGAGTTGGCCCTGGAGGAAGAGGACCACCAAGCCTTAAAAGAAGTCGCCGGGGAACTGGCGCAGACGGAGCGGGCCTTCGCGGATTGGGAGCTCAAGCTGCTGTTGGGCGGCGAGGAAGACGAAAAGAACGCCATCGTCACCATCCATGCGGGGGCCGGCGGCACCGAAGCCCAGGACTGGGCCGAGATTTTGACCCGCATGTACCTGCGCTACGCCGAGCGCAAGGGTTTTAAGACCGAGACCATCGACCTGCTCCCCGGGGAAGAGGCCGGAATCAAGAGCGTCACCTTCACCCTCAGCGGCCCTTATGCCTTCGGTTTCATAAAGAGCGAAAACGGTATTCACCGGCTGGTGCGCATCTCGCCCTTTGATGCCAGCGGCCGCCGCCACACCTCCTTTGCCGCGGTGCAGGTCCTGCCCGAAGTGGACGACCACATCGACATCGACATCCAGGAAAAAGATTTACGCATCGACACCTTCCGGGCCAGCGGCCCCGGCGGCCAGCACGTCAACAAGACCTCCTCCGCGGTGCGCCTCACCCACCTGCCCACGGGCATTGTGGTATCCTCGCAGTCCGAGCGCAGCCAGCACCGCAACAAGGACCTGGCCCTGAAGGTGCTCCGGGCCCGCCTGTACAACCTGGAGAAGCGCAAACAGGAAGAGAAGAAACAGGAAATGCAGGAGGCCCAGAAGGAGATCGCCTGGGGCAGCCAGATACGCTCCTACACCCTGCAGCCCTACCGCCTGGTGAAAGACCACCGCACCAAGCATGAAGAAGGCAACGTAGATGCAGTTTTGGACGGCGATTTAGATGCCTTTGTGGAAGCTTATCTGCTTAATCCGGGGGAAGAATAAGGGGGCGAATTTCTACGCCAGGGCGCCGGCCCCGGCGGTGGCCGCTCTGGCGTACTTTCCCCGGATGCCGGTGCGAATCTGGCGGGTCTCCGCGGCGGTTAATTCCGGAGTCAGGGCATTAGCTGCTCTTTATTGGCGGCGCCAACGCAGGTTAAAGCCTACGGCAGGGCGAGCCTCCAGACGCGCCTCTCTCAGCCCGCTTTATTCAGGAATCTTTGGAACTATCCGACAACATCTCGAAATATAAAGATAAAATAACTAGCCCTGAAAAGCCGGGGGGTTTTGCCCAGGCTGGAAAGCCTGGGCCCCCAAGTTCTTTGCAGCCCTACGAATTATCCGGGTTAGCCGATGTCCCGGCCCACGGCAAAGGCCTGGCCCAGAAATTTGCCGATGCCGTGGTAGGTGCGAATTTCGGGGCCAAAAATAATGGGCCGGGCTTTTTCGATATCCGGGAAGCCCTTTTCTCCGATGACGCTCTCATCGGCCTTGACGTCGAGGATCTCCCCGATAAACAGGGTGTGCAGACCGATCTCCAGAGTATGGATGAGTTTGCACTCCAGCACCAGAGGAAACTCCTCCACATAGGGGGCGTCCACCACGGTGCTGGCCACCGGGGTCAGGCGGGTGGCGGCGAACTTGTTCACCTCTTTGCCCGAAGCCATGCCCAAGTAATCCACCTCCCGGACGTGGGCCTCGGACGGCACGCTGATGGTAAAGGCCTGGCGAGCCACCAGGTTGCCGTAGGTATAGGTGGCTTTACGCAGGGAGACGCCGAGGGCCGGGGGCTTGGAACAGCAAATGGAGACCCAGGCCGCGGTCATGGCGTTGGGTTTGTCATTGGCATCGTAGGTCCCCACCACCCATGCCGGGGTGGGAAAGGCCATGGTCCGGGGGCCGATGGATTTTTTCATGCTGGTATCCTTTCATTGCAGGTAGCCACAGGATTTAGCCTGCGCTTGTACACTCTGAACAAAATTTAAGCAGTCACAGTCCCGCTGTCCACTTTCCGGGCCGAAATTACCACAAAACCGCCGGCGCCAAAGCCCTCCCGGACCGGTTCCGGCGCAGTGATTTCGGCCAAATTCCTGAAAATGGTCTGACAGAGTTTTTCGTCCTCGTACCCCAATTTCTTCAGCCAGATTAAGACGTCCCTGACCCCGTAAAACCGGGCGTCGCGGTAAAACTTGCTCTCGCTGCGATGGGCCTCGTATTCGCGCCCTAAAGGACTGTCTTTATCGATCATACCGAGAAGCAGCCGCCCTGAAGAAGTCAGCACCCGGGTGGCTTCCGTGAGCGCGGCCAGGGGGTCCCGAAAAAAACACAGCGCCGTGATTATGGCAACCAGATCAAAGGAGTCTGCCGAAAAGGGCAAGGCTTCGGCCACGGCGCCGACCACCTGAACCCCGCGCCGGGCGGCCAGCGCGGCCATGGCCCGGGCGGGTTCGAGGCCCAGCGTGATCTTGAGGGGAACCGCGAAGCGGCCGGTGCCCACCCCCAGTTCCAGGCCGCGGCGGTGGCTGCCGGCCAAGGTTTTTAAGGCCTGGAGCTCGGACTCATAAACGACACGGTGTTGGTCAAACCAGGCGTCGTATTCTGCGGCCAGGGTCTCAAAGACTTGAATGCCGGCCCTCTCCATATGTTCCCCCAGGCGTTTAAGCTTCTAAAATAAAAAAAGGGCCGGGCGCCGGGCGCCAGACCCCTGGGCTGCTAAATTGAATCGAGAAGCCTTATTCGGCCTGGTCCATGATCAAGGCGTCGGCAATCAGTTCCCAGATGTATTTTACCTCGATGTCCAGCTTGAATTTGGGTTTCAGATTTTTCATGATCTGGTCCCGGCAATTGGAGCAGGCGCACACCACCAGGTCAGCGCCGGTGGCTACGATGTCGTCGGGCTTGAATTTGCCGTGCTCGGTCTTTTCATTTTCATACGGACCGGGCCAGTTGCCGCCCCCGGCGCCGCAGCAGAAGGAATCCATGCGGGTATGGGGCAGTTCCCGGAAGTTGTTCATGTCAATGCAATAAGAAAGGATTTCCCGCATCTTGTCGAAGTTGGAATCATCGCCGAAGGCGTAGTACGCGGCGCGGCCGTGCTTACAGGAGTCGTGCCAGGTGACGATGCGGCCGTTGTAGACTGATTTGTCCACCTTGATGCGGCCTTCTTTGAGCCATTGCAGGAGCACGTCGAAGAGGTAAACGTAGCTGCGGCCGGTGTCCGGGCCGAAGTCATCCAGGAAATATTTTTCCAGGTTCATGCGGGTGCCCCAGGAGGAGCCACCGCAGTCGGGCAGAATCATGATCTTGGCTTCCAGGCGCTTCATGTTGTCCAGCTTGCGCCGGGCAAACTCTTTGCTGGCGTCCCAGTCACAGGTAAAGATGCCCCAATCCACCGATTCCCAGTTGGTGGAGGAAGTGGTCCAGTCCACCTTGGCGGCATAAAAAACCTTCCACCACCACTTCATGTCATCGGGTTCGGCGTAGGCTTCCTTGGAGTTCTGATAGTGGATGTAGTCCACCCCTACTTTGTCCACGGGAGTGACGAAGCCGGGGCAATCCTCCTCGGCCAGCTCCTCGCCCAACTCCTGGAGAAGTTCCACATAATCATCGGTGGGGATGCCCAAGTTGTTGCCGGTTTTGAGGCACATCTCCACGCCCTTGTGGAGCACGCCGGGGACCTTGTCCCGGGGGCGGGCCGCCTTGGCGGCGTACCAGACGTTGGTCAGGTGGATACCCATGGGACAGCCGTGCACACAGCGATAACAGGAGGTACAGATCCACACGAAACGGCTATCGATGAGCTCCGGGTCCAGACCCAACAACGCCATGCGGATGGCCTTCCGGCAGTCCAGGTTCTCATCTTTGGTGCTCTCCATGCCGGTAAGGGGGCAGCCGCCGGAGCAAGTGCCGCAGGTATAGCAATAGTTTGCGTGAGCCGAGGGGATAGCCTCGGCAAATTTGCTTTTCTTTTTCCTTTCCGCCAGGTTGCTTAGGTCCAAGGCATCCATATATGCCCTCCTTTAGTCTCTGGGGGTATGTTAACCATTCTGCCTTCTAAGTCAACCTAGAAAATTTTGCTTGGTAAGCAAAGAGTTTTTCAAGAACTCATGCAAGTAA
>JARRQO010000002.1:0-28258 GCA_037381685.1 Deltaproteobacteria bacterium
AAATGCACAAAGTGGTAAAAAATTTCCGAAATGTGCCAAATGTCCTATAAAATTATACTTAATATCTTGATTTAATTACTAATATAATTTTTTCAAAAAGTATAACTAACCAATCGCCCCATTTTGTCACAAAATTTTTGTTTCATCGCTTTTAGGTGAGAGATGGCGGAATGACGTAGGGATGAATGCTGGCCGCGGTGCCGAAGGAATACTTTTCCTGGTTTTGAGAGAGCCAAAGGTTCATGAGCGACTGCTCCCTACTTACTGCGCACTTCCAACACCGCGGCGCCTTCGATCTTCCCCTGGCGCAGATTGTTCAGGGCCTCGTTGGCTTCTTCCAGGGGAAAGGTCTGTACCTGGGTTTTGACCGGCACTTCCGGGGCGATCTGAAAAAACTCCTCCCCGTCGGTCCTGGTTAGGTTGGCTACGGAGCGCACCACCCGTTCCTCCCAAAGGATGTCGTAGGGAAACGACGGGATATCGCTCATGTGGATGCCGCCGCTGACCACCACCCCGCCTTTGGCCGAAGCCCTTAATGCGGCGGGGATCAAAGAGCCCACCGGCGCAAAGATAATGCTGGCGTCCAGGTCCTCCGGAGGCAGCGCAGCCGAACCCCCGGCCCAGACCGCGCCCAGTGTCCGGGCGAACTCCTGGGTCTCGGTATCCCGATGAGCCCGGCGCAAAGCAGCGGCGCGGCCTCCGCGTCGCTATAGGACTCCGGGATGGCAAAGCTAAAGTCCTGGTCGGCCACGGTGTATTCGGCATAGCCCCCATCCAGAGTGTAGCCGGTGAATTCGGGATTGTCGCACAGGTTCTCCCGGCCTTCCCGGCAATAGCGGCAGGTGCCGTCGGTGTGTCCCAGCCAGGGAACCCCGATCCGGTCCCCCACTTTAAACTTCTGCACAGCCTCTCCGATCTGCACCACGGTGCCCACGATTTCGTGGCCCAGGATCAGAGGCAGCTTGGGATTTTTCAGGTCTCCATCCACCACGTGCAGGTCGGTGCGGCAAACCCCGCAGGTATGGACCCGGATCAGCACCTGTTCGGGGCCCGGCTTCGGCACCGGCATGTCCTTTAATTTGAGGGGCTCACCGGGCTTTTCCAGCACCATGGCCCGCATAGTTTCCGGATGTGCCATCTGCATGGCTCCTTGTAGTTTTCGTATAAGGTAATGGTCGAGGAATGGCCTGACAACCTCTCCATCTAAGATATCTTGCCGAACCGGCCCCGCTGCCCCTTTCCAAGGCAATTATGAATTGGAGCATTAAATACGACTTAATAAAGCTTGCGGCTATATTTTTAGACTAAAGCCTGCGGCGGCATGAAATTCTCATGAGGGGACTTTTTTGATCTGATTAATACATCGGCTAGTTGGAGAAAATTGCCGGAATTTTAGGCAGCACCTCTCTTATTCTTTGTCTTCCCAAGGGACCCGAATTTGCTGGGTCAGTTCCTTGATATCAAAACGATCAGGGGCCAGGTAACTGGCAAAGATAACCACCCGGACCCGGGCTTTATCCCCCAGGTGTTTGAGTAGCAGCAAAGAAATCCGCCAGGTGCCCAACTTGATATTATCGTTGAGGGGCGTATCGAAGTAGTTGACGGAAAAGGGGCCCAGAGTTGGGTTCCCTGGCATAACGTCAGAGGTCAGCGACGCCTTGATCTTATCTTTGCCCACTTCTATGATTTTAATGGTAGCCCCTACTGTATCCAGGTGAATTTCTTTTCCTTTCCATACGGTTTCCTCATAGGAAGTGCCATTCTGGAAGGTCAGGCGAAAGGCCTGGTGGCGGGCCTCCTCCATGGCTATTATCCGGAGGCGCTGTTTCTCCCCGGCATCGGTCATCTGAATATCCAGTTCCTCGAACAGGGGCTTGATATTGATGGGGGAGTCTTGGAAATTCAGAGAAATCATGCGCAATAGTATCATCTGCTGATGCCGTAGTATCATCTGCTGATGCTCTGTATCTTTTCCCTCTTGAGAGGCGCTGATCTGGAGATAATGAGCCATAAGAGTCTTGAACATTTGCATCCCCAGGTCCACATCCATTTCCTTCTGCTTGGCGGACAATTCCCTCAGGGTTGCCATGGTCTTGTTATCTTCTGCTATCCTTTTCTGGTTGGTCTGCATCATGGTACCCACAAGGGTGACCGATAGTACTATAACTCCGCCGATGATTCCTTTTACCACCACATCATAGATCTTTAACTTTCTTTCCGCGGGGTCCATGTTGGGGCTCGAGGGGATCTGGAAAATCCCAATAATATATTTACCCGCGCGAGCGATACGGTCTCTGATTTTAATAATGAAACCCGGGCCTTTTGACCGATTTTCCGATGATGTCATGGTCGCACTCCTTGGAATTCCCCGTTGGTTCCCGGGACCTTACCATCTGACTCTGAGGTTCAATCTTTGGTTATGCCTAATATTCACATTAAATCTTTGCACATAGTTCCCTTGGCTGACAGTCAAGGTATAGCGCCCCGGGATGATGCGCTTTATCGTGAAACTCCCTGAAGAGTTCGTCAAAGATATGTACCGCCTGGGGCCCTGCAGGGTAATGCCGGCCAGGCTTTTCAGATCTCCAGCCCTTCCCACTACGGTACCGGTTACTGTTACGGTTGCCCCCTGGGCCGGTGGCGCCCCGAGGGAAAGCAGCATGCTCAGGACAATTAGCACCGAAAGCGCCAAGCTGATTTTCTTCGGCATTTTGACCCCTCCTAACCTCTTGCGTTAGAAGATACCTAATCTTAATTGGAAATAAACAGATTTTTATAACTCATAATATTATAATATTTTTCAGCTTCTTGGCGTAAATTGAAGATAGGGAAAACTTGCCAGGGATCAACTGGTATAATCTTCAAGACAGAATTGATTTTGAGCCCCGCCTTCAGACGGCCGGTTTCGCCAGGACTTCCCCTTTGGCGAGCGGCTGCAGACGGCCATGGTGCTCCACCCGGTGGATAATGAAATCCTGCCACTCCTGCCACCGGGCGATGGGGTTTACCTCGGTGTTTTCCAGCGGCACTTCGGCCCGGGCGCTGGCGACATGGCCCCCCGCGGAACCCAGCTTGCCAAAAGCCCGGGTCGCCAGACGGCCGGCATTTTTCCTCAAGCCGTCATTCCGGAAAATAACCACCAAGGAGTCCTGGTAAATCCCCCCTACGATGGTCCAGGAGATCTCCCCGGCCCGCAGAAAAAAATCGGCCAGAATTACCAGGATATCCGGAGTGTTTACCGGCCCCAAAAAGGCATAGAGGCGGTTGTGGCGGATGCGGAACCGGTTCAGGGCCTGCTGGAAGTATCCCAGCATGGGAATATTGAATTCGGCAAATTCCAGGCGCCGCACCAGGGGCCGCCGGGTGAAGCCGTACAGGTAGTGAAAGGCCCGCACGTCTGCTTCAGTGGCAGGCCGCTCAAAATTGGCGGTGTCGGTCTTGATGCCGTAGTACAGGGCCGTGGCCAGCTTCAGGGATGGTTTGATCCGGGCCTCTCGCAAATACTCGGTCATGATGGTGGAGGTGGCGCCGTAATCCGGACGGATATCCACTAATTTCCCTTTGGTATCCGGGGTCCGAGGGTGATGGTCGATAATCAGATCATAGTCATAAACACCCAAGAGGTCGTGATGCGACGGCTGGCTGTCCACCAGGGCCTTGCGGTTGTAATCGTCCATGTCGAGCTCCTGGAGCAGGGTGAGTGATATGCCCAGGAGCTGCACCATGCGCTGATTCTGGGGGCGGGTGATGGCGCGGATGGGGGCTATGGTGGAACTCGTCAGGCGCCGCCAGAGTATGCGTTTTAAGGCCAGAGCGCTGGCAATGGAGTCCGGGTCGGGATCGATCAGGATCACCAGCCGATCCTCATGGTTGAACAGATTATGGAGCCGTTGGATATTATGACGCATATAAAACGCCTCTTAATGCATTTTACCGGATTACGGGCAAACCGGAAGGGATTTTTAGGCAAAAACCAGAAAACCGCCCATCTCGAGGAGCTGCCGCAAAACGGCCGGATCACTAATTTCAAGGCTGGCAACGCTTTTTCTTTGCCATGCCCGGCCATTAAATTATAAATTAAAAATTTCTAGGACGGTCATCGGCGACCGCCACTTTTACCGGATTGGAGGTATAATGAACCACGCCAGCGAGGTGGTGATGGGTATTTTGGCCGGAGAGATGCGCACTACGGCGCGTCTGATGCGGGACCTGGATGACGGCCGGCCCGAAGCCCGGGAGATCCTAAAACAGCTCTACCGCCATAGCGGCCGTGCGCATATCATCGGAATCACCGGCTCTCCGGGCGTGGGCAAAAGCACCCTCACCGACCGTCTCATTCAGAATTTTCGGCAGCAGGGCAAAACCGTGGGCGTGGTCGCGGTGGACCCAACCAGCCCCTTTTCCGGCGGCGCCATTCTGGGGGACCGCATCCGTATGCAACGACACGCCCTGGATGAGGGAGTCTTCATTCGTTCCCTGGCGACCCGGGGGCATTTTGGCGGCCTCACGGCTTCAGCCCGGGCGGTAATCACCGTGCTGGACGCCATGGGCAAGGATTATATCCTGGTAGAAACCGTGGGGGTGGGCCAAGATGAAGTGGAAATCGCCGCCACCGCTTATACTACCGTGGTGGTGACGGTTCCGGGCATGGGGGACGACATCCAGGCCATAAAGGCCGGCATCCTGGAAGTAGCCGATATCTTGGTGATCAACAAGGCGGACCGGGAAGGGGCTACCCGAACCTACCAAGAATTGCTGCAGATGCTGGACTTGCAAACCTTCCGGCAGGAATCGACCTGGCGGCCGCCAGTGCTGCTGACCCAGGCCAAGGATCAGCAGGGCCTGGAGGAGTTGATGGCCGCGCTTGGCGAGCATCGGGGGTTCCTCTCCCAGGATGGCGGCGCCGGGTTGCAAAAGGCCCAGGCCTCCCGGGCCCGCCAGGAGTTTCTGGAACTCCTGAAAGATGGGGTTTTCCGCCACCTGGTCAAGCAACTGGAAGCCGATGGCCGCCTGAACCGGATCGTGACAGACATGCTGGCCAAGCAGACCGACCCGTACTCGGCCAGCGAAGCCCTGGTCCTGGAGACCCTGGGGCCTCTATAACCACGGCCAATTTATTTAAGGGCGCAACTTTGTGCCCTTAAAAATTTGAAAAGAACATTCGAACCAGAACACTGGTTGAAAATAAAATCAACTCCAGCGCTACCCCCTTTCCGTGGCCCGCACGATGGCCTCATAAGTAATATCACACAAGCTGTCCAGTTCTGCCGGGGTGATGCACAGCGGCGGCATAAGGATAACGACATCCCCCAGAGGCCGGAGGATGGCCCCCAACTTCCGGGCCTCCAGGACTACCCGATGCCCGGTGCGCTGGGCCAAAGGAAAGGATTCCCGGGTGCCTTTGTCCGCCACCAGTTCGATACCTACCATCAGGCCCCGCTGCCGGATATCGCCGGCATGGGGATGCTCCGCCATCTGCTCAAGCCGCCCGGCCAATTGCGCAATCTTGGCCGGCAGATTTTCAAGCACCCGGTCCTTAACGAAAATATCCAGACTGGCCAGCCCCACTGCGGCCCCCAGGGGATTGCCGGTATAGGTGTGGCCATGGAAAAACGCCTTAAAATCCTCGTAGACTCCCAAGAAGGCCTGGTAGATCTCATCCGTGGCCAAGGTGGCGGCCAGGGGCAGATAACCCCCAGTAATCCCTTTGGCCAGGCACATTAGGTCGGGGCTGACCCCTTCGTGCTCGCAGGCGAACATCTTGCCGGTGCGTCCGAAACCCACGGCCACTTCATCGGCGATCAGAAGCACGTCATGGCGCCGGGTGACCTCTCTGACCCGGGCTAGATACCCGGGCGGCTGGGGGATCATCCCGGCGGCGCCCTGCATCACCGGTTCCAGGATCACTGCGGCCAGTTCCCGATGATGCGCGGCCACCAACTCCTCCAGCCGGGCAAGACACTGCCCCTCGCAGGCTTCCCGGTCCGGGCAACGGTAGCAGTAGGGAGCCAGGGCCTCCAAGGTATCGAACAGCAGCGGCCGGTAAATCTCATGGAACAAGGGGATACCACCCACTGACACCGCGCCTATGGTGTCGCCATGGTAAGCTCCGCCAAGTTTTAAGAAGCGTTGTTTGGCACCCTGGCCCCGATTCTGCCAAAACTGAAAAGCCAGCTTCAGCGCCACCTCCACTGAGGTAGAGCCATTGTCCGAGTAAAACACCTTGCCCAGACCCGGAGGAGCCAGTTCCACCAAGCGACGGGCCAAAAGAATGGCCGGGATATGGGCAATCCCCAGCAGGGTGCTGTGCGCCACCTGGGCCAACTGCGCGGTCAGGGCCCGGTCCAGTTCCGGACGCCGATGACCGTGCAGATTGGCCCACAACGACGAGACCCCGTCCAGATAACGGTTGCCTTTCAGATCATAGAGGAAAATCCCTTCCCCCCGGCTGATGATCAGGGGGTCTTCTTCCCGGAAGCCTTGCATCTGGGTGAAGGGATGCCAGAGATAGTCCCGGTCCCACTGCCGCAAAGTCTCAGGCTCGTAACCCATAGTCTGCCTCGCTCAGAAAACGGCCAGGGGGCCGCCGCAAAATACGCCAGCCTCACGGCCTCACTCCTAATATATGTGAAAAGGGAGCCGAAAGGAAGAGGTTACGGCCAACCCCGTTTTCAAGCCGGGATTGACCGAGGCAAGCTGAACGGCTTAAGAAGGAGCCGATTCGCTCTGCCTATTCGGGGATGAACGCCGGGGGTCCACCAATTGAAAGCGCCGCATCTTGTTGAACAGGGTGGTGCGGCTGATCCCCAGGGTGCGGGCGCTAAGTTGGCGGTTCCAACTGGCAGATTCCAGGGTCTCCAGGAGAATCTGCTTTTCGGCCCGGTCCAGGGCTTCTTCCAAGGTCAGGTTTTTAATGGACTCCTTGGTCACGGTAGGCTTGCGTTCCGTAATTTTGGCAGGCAGGGACTCGGGAACGATGAACTCTCCGGGACTCAAGATCACGGCGCGTTCCACCACGTTCTCCAATTCCCGGACATTCCCCGGCCAGGGATATTGGAGACAATATTGCAGGGCGCTCTTGGTGATGCCCTTGATCTCTTTATGATGAATCTGATTGAAATGATTGATAAAATGCGCTGCCAACGGTTCGATATCGCTCAAGCGTTCCCGCAAAGGCGGAATGGTGAAATTGACCACGTTGATGCGGTAATACAGGTCTTCCCGAAAGTTCTGCTTGGCCACCTCTTCTTCCAGTGAAGCATTGGTAGCCGTGATAATCCGGACGTCCGTCTGAATGGGAACGTTTCCTCCCACCCGTTCGATGACCTTTTCCTGAAGGACGCGCAGCAGCTTGATCTGGAGAGCAGAGGAGGCGCAGTTGATGTCATCCAGAAAGATGGTGCCGCCATGGGCCTCTTCGAATTTCCCCTTTTTATCCCGGATCGCCCCGGTAAAAGCCCCCCGCACATGCCCAAAAAGTTCGCTTTCCAGCAAGGTCTCGGACAAGGAACCGCAGCTGATCTTGCCGAAGGAGCTGTCCCGGCGGTGGGAATGCGTATGAATATACTGGGCCAACATGGATTTTCCGGTACCCGATTCCCCGGTGATGAGCACCGTAGCCATGGTGTCGGCGATGGTATGGACCATTTCCAGGAGTTGGGCCATCTTGCGGTCGCCGAACACCAGGGTATCATCCATGGTCCAGGGCTTGAGACGCTTTTTTAAAGAATCATAAGAAGCCTGTAGATCCTTTTGTTCCAGGGCGTGGCGGATAGTAAGCTGAAGACGCAGGTCATCAATGGGCTTGGTAATGTAGTCGTAAGCCCCCAGTTTGATGGCCTCCACGGCCCCGGGGATGTGTCCGTGACCGGTAATGAAAATGACCGTGGTCTCGGGATTCCGGCCCTTTAATTCCTTCAAAAGCTCAATGCCATCGAGCCCGGGCATCTGGATATCGGAGAGAATCACCTGATAATGATGTTCCTTGATTTTGGCCAGGGCGTCTTGGCCGCTCATCACAGCATCCACGCTGAAGCCTTCCATCAGCAGCATCTCTTTGAGAGATTCACAAACCAGGCTGTCATCATCCACGATCATGATGTCTTTATTTGCCATGCAACGCTCCCGAGTCGGTGTAGGGCAGGATTAAGCGGACTTTAGTGCCCCGCCCCGGCTGACTTTCCACCGCTAGTCGGCCGTCATAGCGCTCCAGGATCTTTTTGCAAATGGGTAAACCCAAACCCAATCCTTGGGTGCCCTCTTTGGTGGAATAAAACGGTTGGAAGATCCGGTCCATCTCCTGGGAGGATAAACCGGGTCCGGTATCCTGAAAAGAAATCTCCATCTCCTTCTCATGCAAGATGCCGTTCACTTCCAGGCGGCCCCCCTGGGGCATGGCCTGAAGAGCATTCTTAATAACATTTATGAATACATAATAAAGATCAGACTCAGAGACGATCTGTTCGAACTCCGGCGGCGTATTGAATTCGATCTGCACCCGTTTATCACTGGCCTGGAACATCATAATTTTTATGGCGTCCTGGAGCAGATTGAACAAGGTGTCGCTGGCCCGGGGCGGCGACTTGAAAGGGTTGGCAGAAAACATCAAGGATTTGATACTTGAGGACATCTTCTGGAGGCCTTTTTGGGCCTCGGTGAGGTAGCGTTCCACACTCTGGGCATCGTCTTTTTTCATGATGGCCAGTGACAGGTAGCGCCGGATGCCGTCCAGGGGATTGTTCAGTTCATGCGCCACACAGAGAGTGAGCTTGCCCATGATGGCCAGATGTTCATAGAGCTGCAGCCGCTGTTTGAGTTGTTCGGCCTCGGTGACATCCTCCACCAGAAGCAAACCCCGGGAGGAATGGCGCTCGTCCGGGACCGGGAATATTTTAATGGCCAGGTAATGGACCGAGTTATCTTTACCCGTGGACTTGAGGGGAGGATATTCCTGGGGTTCGTGGCCAAGCAGGATTTGGGTAAAGGTCCGCTCCAGATTATTGCGATCCGTGGCTCCTAGCCCCAGGCAAGAGAAGATATTGCTGCACTCTAAATCGGCCTGAACCAGCTGCAACATACGCTCCAAGGCCGGATTGGCATGAACCACAGTAAGGTCCCGGTCCAGGATTGCCATGCCCATGGGGATTTCTTTGGTGATCCAGGAGCTTAGGGCGGGGATGAACGCCTCTTCCGGGGCTTCCCTGGTTTCCAAAATCTCCACCAGGAGCCGACCCATCAGCCAGCCCAGAAAGAGATCTCGAGGCCCGAAAGGTTTACTGTCATCCCGGTCGGCGAGGTTAATCACCCCCCAAAATTTATAGCCCGTGAGGGGGATAACCATGAAGCTGTTCGTCTGATAGGTGGCGCGCCGGGGCATGAGAGAAAATTGGGATTCCCGGCTCAGATCGGGAACCAGCAAAGGACGCTGGTGGGTAGTCACGTAACCCATGATCCCTTCGGCCGCCATCAGAATGCCGGTCTTGGCATCAGAATTCGGACCCAGGGCCGCCAGCCCGGCAAACTGGCTCTTGATTGCATCATACAGAAAGATGGAGCTATTGGTGACCTTCAACAAGTCCCGGGCTGCTTGAAGAAAGACCTGCCCCACTAACTTGGTATCTTCCTGCTGCCAAGCGCGCTGCCGTAAATCTTCTAGAATTATGGCTTCTGATGTGTCCGAGACCAAGTCCAGGGCCTGCCATCCCAAGGCTTCGGCTCCCTGGAACACAGTCTCCAATTCCCGTTGGGATCGGCACAGACGCTGATATTCCAGGGCCCGTTCGATGGCATGGCGCAGGATTTCGGGCTGCACGGGCTTGGGCAGGTAATCGAACGCCCCATGTTTGACGGCCTCCACCGAATCCTGATAACTGGCAAACCCGGTGAACACGATTACCAGGGTCTCGGGATGATGCAAGCGGAGGTATTCTAACAATTCCATGCCTCCCATCTGGGGCATGACCATGTCGGTGATGACCAAATCATAGGGGTGGACCTGGAGCGCGGTCACCGCCTCCTTGCCGTTTAAGGCGGTGTTTACCAGATACCCGGCCGGACGCAGGATATCCTGGACCAGCCCCAGGATGGCGGGTTCATCATCCACTACCAGAATAAGCGGTTGTCTTTGCATGACTGGCATTTGCCGAATCCCAAATTTTAAGGCATTCTGGCGACGTCTCTTGATGGAGTTCTTAGCAAAGTATAAAAATTATATTTTATTTAAATAAAAAATCTACTCCCCTGTCCAATATAATGAGACTTCCGTACTCTGCTTCCCTTATTCTCCGGGTTGGCCACCCCCCCTGAGTATGGCAATTCCTGAATCTTTGCCGTGCAAGGGTAAACGCAGCCTGCCTTCAGTGCCATGCCGAGTTCCCTGCCAACTGACGGCCTGGGCCGTTATTCCGTCGCGCCCACCACCGCGGCGCCGTACTGTTGCTTTAGGAAGGCCCGATAGGCCTGGGACCGCACCCGCTCCAGCCAGTCATGATGCTCTAGGTACCAGGCTACCGTGCGCCTCAATCCCTCCTGCAGACCCACCCGGGGACGCCAACCCAACTCGTTCTCAATTTTGCCGATGTTCAAGGCATACCGCCAGTCGTGGCCCGGACGATCAGTCACGAACGTAATCAGCCGGCTCAAGTCCCCCAGGTCCGGCCGTACTTCCCCCAGCAGGCGCAACAACAGGCGCACCAACTCCAAGTTGGGGGTCCCTTGGCCGCTGCCGATATTATAGGTCTCCCCCAGCCGACCCTGTTCCAAGACCTGAAGCAGCGCCTGGCAATGGTCCTCGACAAAAAGCCAGTCCCGCACATTGGTGCCTTGGCCATAAATGGGAATGGAATTGTCCGCCAGGGCTTGGCTGAGGCTGAAAGGGATGAGCTTTTCCGGGAACTGGTAGGGGCCGTAATTGTTGGAACAGTTGGTGATGAGCACCGGCAAGTTATAGGTGTGGAAATAGGACCGTGCCAGAAAATCGGCGCTGGCCTTGGAGGCGGCATAGGGGCTCCGGGGGGCGTAGGGCGATTCTTCCGTGGTGGGACGATCCGCAGGCCCTAAAGAACCGTAGACTTCATCGGTGCTGACGTGCAAAAAGCGAGGGGCCTCATCACTGTAGGGGTTTTGCCAGGCCCGGCGGGCCGCTTCCAGCAGGGTGAACGTCCCCAAGACATTGGTGCGCACAAAGATGCCCGGGTCCATAATCGAGCGGTCCACATGGGATTCGGCCGCAAAATTAACCACCCGGGAGATGGGATAATGGGCAAACAAATCCTGGACCAATTCCTGGTCGGCCACGTCCCCCTTCACAAAAGTATAGCCGGAGTCGCCTTGAAAACCACTAAGGTTTTCGGGGTTGCCCGCATAGGTCAAGAGGTCCAGGTTGAGGATGGGCCGCTCGGGCTGCTGCCGCCTCAGATAATAAAGAAAATTGGAACCGATGAACCCGGCCCCTCCAGTCACCAAGACCCAATTCATAAGTGGTCTCCGTAAACTTTCCAGAAATCCTGGAAAGCCACCTGCCAGTCAGGCATATGGTCCAGCCCCGTTATCCTGAGCAGCCGATTATCCAGCACCGAGTTGGCCGGACGGGGGGCGGGACGGAGGAATTCTGCAGTAGTACAAGGGATTATTTTTAACTCTATGCCGGCCGTCTCTAAAATCAGGCGGGCAAAGCCATGCCAGGTGGTCTCCCCCTGGCAGGTGGCATGATAAGTGCCGAACGCCTCGGTCCGGGCCAGGGCCAGGAGTTGGGACGCCAGGGCTAGGGCGCTGGTTGGGGTGCCGCGCTGATCTTCCACTACTTTCAGTTCTCCCGCAGGGCCCAAATTACGGCCCCGGGCCAGCATGGCCGTGATGAAATTGGGGCCCGGAACCCCATAGAGCCAGGCGGTGCGTACGATGAAATGATCAGGGCACTGCTGCCGCACCCACTCTTCTCCCAAAAGTTTACTCCGGCCATAGACGGACAACGGGCCCGGGGCGTCCCATTCCACATAAGGCTCGGCTTTGGCCCCGTCAAAGACATAATCGGTGGATAGGTGAATTAACTTTAAACCCAGACGGCGGGAGGCCACTGCCAGGTTCCGGGGACCCAAGGCGTTGACTCGCAGCGCCTTATCCGGGTCCGACTCCAGCTCATCCACCTGGGTGGCCGCGGCGGCGTTAATCACCACCTCAGGCCGCAACCGATTCAGTTCTCGCCATACCCCCTGGGGATCGGTAATATCCAGATCCTGGACGTCGGTGGGCGCAAGCTCCCAGCCCTGCTCACCGGCGGTTTTAACCAGGGCCTGACCCAACTGCCCCGCCGCGCCTGTGATCACCAGCTTTCCGGACACCATGCTGTCCCCCCCGGTTTGCTGCCTCAATCCAGTCGAAAAGGAGAATAGGCATCCTCCTCAAAACGAATCTCGTCCACTGGCTCGCTGCGCCCCTGGCCGCCATACAGCCGGTTGGCAAAATTGCAGACAAACCCGGGATGCTCACTCACATTCTTATAACCATGCACCACCCCCGGAGGCACGATGAGCACCGCCGGCTGAGAGGCTCCCAGCAGGAACTCCTGGCAGACCTCAAAGGTGGGGCTGGCGGGTCGGTTATCCCAGAGGACCACCCTAAAATCCCCCGGCCCATAAAAACAGAAAAGGTCGGTCTGGTCCTGGTGGGCATGGGGACCCCGCCCCACGCCCGGGTTGGTGACCGACACGTACGCCATGGCCGGAAAATATTCCGACGCCAACTCATCCTGACGAAAGATTTCCGCCAGCCAGCCCCGATGATCAGTGTACAGCTTCAGGGGGGAACAAATAACTCCGGCTATCCTAACTTCCACCTTTAATCCTTTGCTTTATTGGCCACTAATGTTCATAAATTCGAACAATTTACCCTGTAAAAATGTAATCCTCAGGTTATTCCTGGGATTTTTAAATTGGTTGATTGTACCATAATCTAAACGTTGACATCAATTTAATCCAGAAAAAGTTCATATTGTTGAACTTTCCAAGTAACAGTAGCACCATCAGTCTCGGAGGCCGACTTGGCATGATTCTAAAGCCTAAGCTGTTAACAGCATTGACAATTAACAGTGAAGAAACCTTATTTCCAGGCCTTCTAGCGCATCATTGATGTTCAAGGTATTGCAAGATGGTTGCCATTGCCCTGAATTCTCGGTTCCCGCCGACTGGAGATCCGTGGCGTCTAGGTTAGCAACCCCCTTAAGGCAAGGGCCACGGCTGTCTCGGCCGTGGTGGCCCGCTGTAGTCCGGGCAAATCCCAGCTCACCTCTAAAGCGACCACTGGCTTGCCCAGTTTCAGGGCAATGGCTGCCTCGGACACGGTGCCATAGCTGCCGTCCACCGCGATGAGCGCGTCGGCGCTGTGGGCGATGAGCATGTTGCGGGCGTGCCCCAGGTTGGTGGCAATGGTATAAGTAAGGAAAGGGTTGGCCCTCCGGCGGTCCCCGTCCGGAAGAATACCCAGGCTGACGCCCCCGGCTTCCTGGGCGCCCTGGGCCGCCGCGACCATGACCCCCGCCAGGCCGCCACACAACAGCACCGCGCCCTTGCAGGCCACTTCCCGGCCTACCCGCCGGGCCAGCCCGGCCAGCTCGACGCTGATCTCGCTGCCGCCGATCACGGCAAGATATATCGGCTGTCCCACCTCTACCCCCTTTGGCGCCGGCTCATTTGCACCGAGCCGGAGCCGAACAAATATTTGCGCCAGTCTGCTTTTCCTGCCCACCCAGAGTACAGGCTTGAGGGTTTTTGGAACTCAGGCTGGGTAGGGCGGATTTTGGCTTCCGGCCCGCATAACCTAAGGCTGAACTATACCTGATACATTAATATCAGAATTAACCATCAAAGAAGGAGGATATTATGGCTCAAGATAAACCACATGCTCCTGAAACCGGAGTAAAGGCGGGTTTAGCGGCGAAGAGGGCGCTAACATCTTCACCTGCCCCGAATGTGACTACGAGCATGCCTTTCCCGGACAAAAAAAGACGGACCGCCGAAGTGCCCAAATGCGCCATACCCATGAAGGCAAAGTATGTAGATTAGTGGTTAACCTTTGCTTAAAGAATCGAACCGGTTGGGTCCCAATGATGACTAGGGAGCCAGCTCGATTTGACCGAGACTTACCAGGAGGCGGTCACCGCCGCCTACGCCCTAAATTCACTTGCCTTCCACGCTCTCTTAACGGCCGACTGCCAGAGCCCATAAACTTTTTACTTTTGCGGTCCAATATACTACAATTAAAAAAATTAACTAAGGAAACCCGGAGGTTAACCGACACGCTCTGGTCTCCGGGGCTTTTGGCTTTTTTTGCTCAAGGAGCGGTCATGCTCCCCGCATCCCGACATCTACGCCGTTTTTTCATCCTCGCGCTCGCCCTGCTGGTGGCGTCGTGCGCCAACGCGCCTTATACTCATCGCCGCCAGCTTTTGCTAACCTCCGAAGGCAGCGAGACCCAGATGGGCTATCAGGCCTTTCGGCAGATCAAGCAAAAGTATAAAGTATCCCATGATCGGGCCATCAACGCCGAAGTGCAGAAGGTGGGGAAACGTATTGCCGCCGCGGCCAGGCGCCCTGATTACCACTGGGAGTTTGTGGTCTTCGACAACAAAGAGGCCAACGCCTTCTGTCTGCCCGGCGGCAAGGTGGGCATTTTTACCGGCATCCTGAAGTACACCAAAAACGAAGCCGGGCTGGCCACGGTGATCTCCCACGAAGTGGCCCACGCCCTGGCCCGCCATGCCGGGGAGCGCATGAGCCAGGGCATGTTGGCCAATATCGGAGGCCTGGGTCTGGGCGCGGCCCTGGGCGGGATGGGCGCCGGGGCCCAACAGGCCATCATGACCGGCTACAGCCTGGGGGCTCAGCTCGGCATCCTGCTGCCCTACAGCCGCACCCAGGAGTACGAAGCGGACCACATCGGCCTCATCCTCATGGCTAAAGCGGGATACGACCCGGCCCAGGCCCTGGCTTTCTGGAAGCGCATGATGACCAATGACAAAAAAGTCAAGATGCCCCAGTTCCTCTCCACTCACCCCACCGACGCCAACCGGCTGCGGGAACTGGAGGCCTTCCTGCCCCAAGCTGAGAAATACTATGTCCCCCACCACAAGGCCAAAACTCGGCCTCGGCCCAAGAGACCTTCACCCCACCATACTGTCCCCGCTCACCCCGTGCCTCTCCCTCCGGTAGCCGGCCGCTGGGCGCCTGCGCCGCAGTAATTTTCGCACCCCTATTTAGAAAAGATTTAGGTTTTGGTAGCCGCAGGCTTTAGCCGGCACTGTTCCGGCGCGGGCTATAAAGATGGAATCATAAACAGAGGAAGAGCTTAGCTTAAATCACCCTCAGACTGGTGGCCCAGACGTCTTGCCTGGGCCGCCGCGGGAGGAAAATTAGCCCGGATAATTCGCCGGGCTGCAAAGAACTTGGTGGCACAGGCTTTCCAGCCTGTGCAAAAAAACGCCCTACTTTTTGCAACAATCTTTTTTGCTTATATTTTAATAGGTTATCTCACAGTTTCAAGAGTTCATAAATAAAGTTAGATTAGAACGGGACTATGGTTCAACGATGAGGGCACCGCCGTCTTCCATGGCCGCCAGGATTTCTTTGGCTCGACCCTCGTCTTCTGCGGCCACCATGAGTTTCACCCCCCGGATAAACTGAAGCATGGGATAAGTGCCGCCCGCGTCATCGGCCATGATCACGGCCTCGACGCCCTCGGACTCCAAAATCCCCTGGGCGATCTCGGCCTCGATGCGGTTGTAAAAAGTCTCCAAAACGATGGCGTCGTCGAAGTTCACACGCTTGCCTCTTCACCGCGAAGATGGCGGGGATAAATCCAAACCGTTTCCCGCTCCAATTTTTTCAAGAAGCTCCGGTCCGGTTTTAAAGAATGCCATTCTACTTGAGTATACACTAAAACATCCGTGGGGACAGGAAGTTCCGCAGTGTCAAAGGCGTTTGGCCGCATTTCAAACGGCTGCTCGGAGTCCGCCACAATGATGACCAAGTCCAAATCGCTGCCCACCCCCCAATCGCCCCGGGCGTAGGAGCCGAAAAAGCCGAGGCGCACCACTTCCGGCCGGTGTTGAATAATTTTTTCAACCCATTGTGTTAAGGCCCGCCTCACCGCCTGGGCGTCAGGCCATTTGAGTACGGGCGAAGTCAATGATCTCACGGGCATAATTGAGAGCGGTCTCGCTTTGCAGGGGGCCGTAGTGTTCAAAGGGCGCGCCCTGGGGATGGCTGTTGGGATAACGGGCCGGAATATAGAAATTGTCCAGGACTCGGGCTTTTTCAATAAGATCATTCGGCGGAGTCACCGTGGCGGGCAATTCTTGCAGCAGCCGGGCAATGACGTGGCCCCAGGCCTCCTGTCCGAGGCGCAAATGCAAGGCCTTTACCGCCTTTTCCGCGGCCTGCTGGGCGGCAAAACAGGCCCATTCATGTCGCCCGGCAGCGCGGGAGTCCCGGGCCTGTTCCAGGTCCCTGATCGCCTGATTGAACCAATCATTGGCACGACTGGGCATAAAATTTTTTCCTTGTATTATGGAGATACTAAAGGGGTAGTGTGTTTTGCCTTCCCGCTATGGGTTATTTGTTTGCTTATTTTACAAATCATAAAGAGTCAATCTAAAAATCAGTAAATGCAGGCCAAAAAAATCTTGCCGTTTTGCATCAGCTTCTGCAAGCATTAAAGCAGCTTCTGCTTCAGCCAAGGCCTCCAGGCCCAACTGATTTTTCTCAGCGTAATAGGACAGGGTGTAGATAGCACCTGGACAGATTGTGTCCTGAGTTCAAATCAATATTTTTGTTTTAGCCCCGTCGTGGAAGGCTTCCCCTCGGAATACCTGGGTATCTAAAGTTGCATATACCATGGTGATTATATATTGTAATTATTTTTAGGGAATTTCAAAAAAATTCTTTGCCGGGAGGTAGTCCGGGACCGGACTCCCGGAGATTTTTATCAAGGAACGGGAATATGTAGTCGGGGAAAGCAAGGCCCTCTCCGGTGTTCCTGAAGAAAGGTTTCCATGTCCCTGGGCGTTGTCATTTTGGCTAACCATAAAAGCGCACTGCTTCCCGTCTTCCGCCAGCCCGCGGTGGTGAGAGCGGCCCGGCTGGCGGCCGAGTTCTCAAAGCAGGTCTGGGTCCTGGCCAGCGAGGAAGTCTATCAAAGGCTAAAGAAACTCGGGCATCAGTTTCCGGCTGCAATCCAGATCATCATGATCCCTCCAGGGGGCAACCTGAACTTGCCAGCCCCCACCTTCGAGAGGGAGCGGCCCCTGATAATCCTCAAAGCCCAGGCGATTTGGGACCGCCACAGTTTTTCGGCCTTCCTGGACCAGGCCCAGGCCGGCATTGAGACAGTGGCGGACTGGGGCGGGGTTTTGCCGGCGGCCAGGTGGGCGGCAATCCTTCCTGACTGGGCCCAAGGCCCTGATAGTCCCTCGGCCTCTGCCGGGGCCTCCCTTCCGTACCTGCTCCCTTCAGGAGAGTCAGGCCCGCAGGAAGCCGAATCCCGCCTCATCAACGCCCTGGCCGAAGCCACCCGGGAAAGCGACGGCTTTCTGACCCGGACGGTGGACCGCCGGATCTCCCGGAGAATCAGCCCCTGGCTGGCCCGCTGGGGCATCAGGCCTAACTGGGTAACCCTCATGGGAACCCTTATCGGGTTGACGGGCGCCTGGCTGCTCTCCCGGGCGACGTACGAGGCGCACCTGGCTGGAACCCTCATGTTTCTGGCCGCGGTGATCGTCGACGGCGTAGACGGGGAGGTGGCCCGCCTGACCCTGCAGGAATCGGTTTTTGGCCACTACCTGGACATCTGCACGGATAACTTGGTACACGTCGCGGTGTTCGTGGGGCTGGCCTTAGGGCTGAGCCGGGCTACGGGCGATGACCGCTACCTTTACGCCCTGCTAGTCTTGCTGGGGGGGTTCGGGCTTTGCGCACTATCCGTTTACCAGGTTCTCCTCAAGACGGAAGGCTCCGAGACCGGCTCCAAGATCACCCGCTGGCTGGAAGTCCTCGCCAACCGGGATTTCGCCTATCTCCTGGTGGTCCTGGCTGTGATAAACAGGCTGGCGCTTTTTCTCTGGGGAGCGATGATCGGCTGCTACGTGTTCGCAATCAGCCTCTGGGTGCTGGGGAGACGCTCGCAGTAATTGAGGTTGGTCGTCGGGGCAATCGGCCGTCTCTGAAGCAGCCGCAAGTCTGCTTTTTTTATGCCGGAGGCCTGTGGTCAGCCACGGAGCCGGTGTTATCCGGAGCCGCCTGAACCTTGGGGAAGGAACTCAAGCAGGCCAGGCCCACCCCCGCCCAGGTAAGTTCCCGCACCCGCCGCACCAGGCCAAAGCTGAGGCCCGCGGCGGCTGGCAGCCCCAGGCTCAAGAAGATGAGAACCTTGCCCCCTTCCTGGGTCCCCAATTTGGCCGGGATAAAGAATAGCACCAGGTCAATGAAAATGGACAGGGTCTCGACCGTTACGGCCGTAGGGGCGTCGATGGGCAGCCCCAGAAAGTGAAAGATCAGGAAGACCTCTACGGCTCCCAGGGCCCAGGCCACCGTGAAGAGCCCGATGGAGGTTAAGAAAGAGCGCCGGTCCTGGCCGAGGTAGGTCGAAATCAGGCTGTCCAGCTCAGCAAGCTTTTCGGCGGGCAGGTAGGTTTGCAGACGCCTGGGCAGATAGGCTTCTATCAGACGGAGGAGCACCGCGAACATCCCCCGGCGCAGCGCCAGGAATATCAGGCCCAGAAACAGGAGGCAGGCCGCCAGCACCCCCCACAACCAGGGCATGAGTTCCGGCTTCAGGGGGGCAAAGGGGGCCGCAACCGTCAAGCCCACGGCGATAAACAGGGCCTGACCCAGAAACTGGTCGAACTTGGCCAGGGTGATGGAGGCCGCCGCAACCGGGGTGCCCGTTTCTGGGCGCAGGGTATTGATGCGCCAAATTTCGCCACCCACCGTAGCCGTAGGAATGAGATAGTTCAAGCCGTCGCCGGCCAGGCGCATCCTGAGCAGGCGCCAGAATTTCACCCGGCGGTGCTCCGCGGGGAAGGCGCAGTTCCAGGCCGCGGTGTTGGCCAGGATGGCCAAGGTCTCCTGGCCGATGATGAACAGCCAGCCAATCCCGATGCGCCGCAAATACCCCCACACCTCGGAAAGCCCGAGGCCGAACAGCAGCCCCAGCAGGATGGCCACCCCCAGGACAGTTAGAATCCGATTCAGATTGAGGCTTTTGAGGCGACCCGTCCTGAGACCACGTCTATCCATGCTCCTCCTGCCTGATGGGAAAGGTAAGCCAAGCCGATAAGACGACCGCACATCCTCGCCTCGCGGAAATTCCGGCCCCGTTTTCCCAGGGATCTTATTTCTTCCAGAAACTCGGCAAAAACTCCGGCCATCCATTGAGGATGGTGTGAGCCGGCAGATAATTTCTCCGGAAAGTTTTGCTCCGCCTCGACCTGGCGGCCCGCGAGGCGGGTGAGCCGGTCATCCGCCAGGATGATTTCCCCGGCCAAGCCCGCCAGCCTACCGCGGTTACTCCGGGTATTGGAGAGCCAGGTCAGGAAGAGCCGGGCCGTGGCCCCAGGAAACTCAAGCTCCACCTCGGCCTCCACCTCTACCCCGCCTTTCTCCGTTCCTTGCGTAAGGTTTGCCATCAGGGTCAGGGGCTCAGCGCCCGCCCAGGCCATTAAGAGATAAAACCCGTGCCAGCCGTGGTCGACGAGGATTCCTCCCAGGGCGTTGGCCGGGTCCTGGCGCCAAGCCGAGAGCCCGCCACCCGAGGCCGTGGTGCGATAGACCTCCCAGTCCAGGCGTTGGACCCGGCCGATGGCGCCCTCCTGGGTCAGCCGACTAGCGAGGAACAGCAAAGGTGCATACTTCCAGTTGTTCACCGTGACCAAGGCCGCGCCGCCGGCCGCCTGGGCCATTTCTAGTTCCTGGAAATCGACCTCATCCAAGGCCAGGGGTTTTTCGCTCAGCACGTGGCAGCCATGGCGCAGCATCGCCGCCACCAGCGGGAGATGCCCTCCCGGAGGCGTGCACACCACGGCAAAATCAAGTCGGGGTCCGCTGGTCAGAAGACTTTCCAGACCGGGGAAGACGGGCACCTCCCCCAGGAGTTTCTGGGCCTGGGCCCGGCGAGCCAGCAGAGGATCGGCCACCGCCACGATCTTTAAATCTGGCAAGCCCTTAAGCGCCGGCAAGTGGGCCGCCTCCGCCACCTTGCCGAAGCCGATGATGGCGCCTTGCAGAGGCCCGTTAGTGGGAGAGGACTTCCCGCTGGACATAAGCGCAGACCTCATCCAGGATAGCCACCCCCTCTTCGGCCTCCTCCCGGGTCAGGACAAGAGGCGGGTTGATCCGAAAATGGGGGGCATAGTTCATAGAAAGCAGACCCCGCTTCAGGCTTTCCTTGAAAATGAGCTGGGTGATCGAGCCTGGCAGAGGTTCTTTGGTGACCCGGTCCTTGACAAACTCCAGACCGATCATCAGGCCCCGGCCCTGGATGTGGCCGACAAAGGGATATTTCTCTTTGAGAACCAGCAACTGGTGTTGGAGGAAGTCCCCCACCCGGGCGGCATTTTCCACCAGGTTTTCCTCCAGGATAGTCTCCAGGGTGATCCAGGCCGCGGTGGCCGCCAGAGGGTTGCCCCCATAGCTGGAGGAGGCCGCCGAGGGTTTGGAATAAGGCTTGGCCTGCATGATCTCCGGGGTGGAAATGAGGGCGCTCACGGGAAACCCGCTTCCCATGCCCTTCCCCATTGTCATGATGTCGGGCACCACTCCGAAGTGCTCCATGCCGAAGAGCTTGCCCGTGCGCCCGAAGCCGGTGAGCATCTCGTCGGCGATGAGGAGCGCCCCGTGGTCCCGGGCGATCTGGTGCAAGCCGGGAAGAAACTCCGGCGGCGGCATGACGTTGCCTGCGGTCCCCTGGATGGGTTCCACCAAAATGGCAGCCAGCTCCCCGGTGGTGTGGAGCTTGATGACCTGGCGGGCAAAATCCAGGCAATGCAGTCCGCAGCTGGGGTATTCCAGTTTGAAGGGACAGCGGTAGCAGTCCGCATAGGGGGTGAGATAAAGGCCGGGGTGAAGCGGCCCCCAGTGGTGCTTAAAGGGGCTGCCCATGAGGCCCAGGACCCCGCCGGTCTTGCCGTGGAAGCCTCCCCAAAAGGCAAGGGTCTCGAATTTCCCGGTGTAGGATTTGGCCAGGCGGATGGCCGCCTCTACGGCTTCCGCGCCCCCGGAATAGAGTTGGGTTAGGGAAAGCTCCCCAGGGGCCAGCGACGTTAGGCGGGTGAGGAATTTCAGGCGGTTGGCGGTGGTGAAATTCCCCACGATGATCCGGTTGAGCTGATCGGTGAGCGCCGCGATGTAGCGCGGGTGGCTGTGCCCCAAGGAGCAGACTCCGATCCCGGCCATAAAATCCAGGTAGCGCCTCCCGTCCACATCTATGATGTAGCAGCCCCGGCCCTGTTCGAGCACCAGTTCCGAGAGCAGGGCCACATTCTGGGTGCCTGGGGCCAGCACCTCCTGTTCGGTCTGGAAGAGCTCCAGGGACCAGGGCTGCCCGGCTTCAGAAGCGAAATTTTTCTTTGACATAATGGGCAATCTCCTGGGCCGCAGCCTCCCGGCAACTGGAGAAGCTGGGCCAGTCGTTAAGGTCAATGAGAACCGGCTTGCCTTCCGGCGTGACGATGGCGTCGCCGCCGAAGACTTCCAGGCGACTTACCGAGGCCAGGGGTACGACCAGATCCTTCAGGGCCGCAGCCAAAGCCCCGGTGACTTCGGTGCCGCTTCCGGCCAAAAAAGCCTTGAAAAAGGCGCCGAGGCCCACGGCGTAAAATTTAAGTTCCTCACCGGTGATGTGCTCCTGCCAGATGAAACCCTGGATATGGCGCCGGGCAAAGTCCGCCAGTACCTTTTGGGCCTGAGCCGGATCGCTCACCCGGACGACGTCGCCCGGCCCTTCGGCGTGTATGTCGGCCCGTTTGAGCCACCCCGGTCCGGGAAATTCGCCGCTCCAATCCACCTCAGCCTCAGCTAAGGAAAAATAGCGAGTACGCGGGAACGGAAAATCCCGGCCCCCGAGCCAGGCGTACAGGTTTTTCCGGGAGCAGCGTTGCAAAGCTTGGGGAGAGTTGATGAGCCTGAGACCCTTCTTCTCCCAGGCGGCCAGGCGCGCCACGGCCGCGGGGCCCTGGGCCATGTGGAGGACGCCTCGGGCCTCAGGCGGCTCTTCGGGCAGAACTTCGGCAGGAAGACGCCTGGTTTCCCAGCTCCGGGCCTCCAGACGCTGCAGGACCGATTCCAGGATGGCCGCATCCTCGGCAACCTTGCCCGGTGACAAAGCCTGTTCCCGGAAAATCCCGTAAATCATCCGACTCACGAGAGGTTCCCGGTTTCAAGAAGCAGCTCGGCGCGGCGGATGTCCCCAGGGTGGTCCACGTCCACTGCGGGCCCCACATCAATGCCCAATAATGGATAACCGTTCGTGGCCAGCAATGTCAAGAATTCCCGCAAAGCTTTAAGCCCCAAGGCTCGGGCTTTGTTGCGCCAGTCAAAGACTTCGGGCCGGAAGAAGTAACATCCCGCAGTGATGTAGGGGCTCACCCTGGGCTGGCCCACCGACGTGATCTTCATATCAACGCCTACCTCCACATAGAGGGGCGATTCATCATCCTGGAAGGTGGTTAGTCCCAAGGCTCCGGGACCCCGGGCCTTGCGGGCCTGAGAAACGAAGTCCGCCAGCGCGCCCGGAGCAAAAACCGCGTCCACGGTTTGAAGCACGAACTCCGCATCTCTCAGGTAGGGCTCCAGGGCCAGGAGACTTTCGAGGGAATTGGGGCTCTCCCAGACGACGAGGTCCAGGGGCAGGGGCCAGGCGCCCCTCCGCAGATACTCCGTGACTTCGGGGAAGATCGGTGTGGTGATGACCGCAGCCCGCTGGGCTCCGGCAGCGGCGGCGCGCTCCAAGGCCCGGGCCGCCAGGGTCTCGCCTCCCACCACAACCAGGGGCTTGGGGACGTTGATACCCCCTCGGGCCAGGCGGCTGCCGAGCCCCGCGGCAATGATACCGGCTTTCATGATACCAGGGCCTCGAGATCCGGCAGGGCTTTAATTTGGTAGTCAGCCGCCGTAGGCGAAAAATCGGGGGGTAGGGGGGCTGACATGGCATCATTGCGTAGCCACACGGTGGTGAGGCCCGCCTCCTTGGCTGGGCGAATGTCCTGCTGGTACGAATCCCCCACCAGGGCCGCGGCCTCGGGCGCCACCCCCAGGCAATCCAGGGCCAGGGCAAATATGGCAGGGTCGGGCTTTCTGAGCCCCACTGTCTGGGAATCCACCACCGCCGCCAGATGGGGCCTCATTCCCGCTTCTTTTAGGATGATTTCGGCGTTGCCATAACCATTGGTAATCACCCCTAGACGAAATCGCCCGGCCAGTCGTGAGAGAATCCCCGCATTGCGGCTGAGTTTCTGCCGGCAGGAATCCAGAAATTTCTGGGCCAGGCGAGTCTCCCCTTGGGGATCGATAATTCCCAGGACCGCCAACTGTTGGCTGACGTGAAAGGCCACCAAGCCGTCCAGTCCGAGCCCCGCCACCCGGGATTCCTGCTGACAAGTGGCTTCAGCCCTGTAGAAGGCAGCTTTTAAGGCATCCCAGGAAACCCCCGGCAGAGCTTCCCGATAAAGGAGATAAAACCGGTTGAGCCAGTGCTCTCCGTCTCCGTCCAGAGTGCCTCCCAGGTCAAAAAGGATTCCTTGCAGGCTGGTCAGGGATTTAGAGGGCATGCGCATACCGGCTATCCGGATGACTCGCGAGGACCGGGTCTGCTTGAATTCTCCTGCATCGGGCCGGTACCATATTTCTCTCGTTTCTTGAGGTTCCCGGGATTTCTGACCTCCAGGGGTTTTAAAACCGCGTCCCAAATGATCTTGCGCTGTTCCCAGAGTTTGAGGAGGGCGGGCAGAAAGGCCAAGGCCCCTACCAGAACGCTCAGGCTACCTATTGTGGATAGCAACCCCAAGCTGAAGACTCCCCTATGTCCGGAGACCATGAGGCTGCCGAAGCCCACGGTAGTGGTGAGCGCGGCCAGGGCTACGCCCTTGGCGGTACTGGCGGGAAGGGTCAGGACCCGGGCGGACGTCTCCATCTGCCAGCGTGTCAGGATGATGATTCCAAACTCGATGCTTTGCCCCAACAGCAGGGGCAGAAAGATGATATTGGCCTGGTTGAAGGAAATGCTCAATAGCCACATCAGGTTTAAGGTCAGACTCAGACCGAAAAACAAGGGTACCAGAGCCATCAGACTCACGGTCAGGCTGCGGTAAAGGTACAACGTCAAGCAGAGGGTGGCCACTAGGCCGATGCCGAAGGCCCACAAACAATCTTTGACGAAGGCGGAGTTAAAGACATAAAGCAAAACCGGGTCGCCCACGACATTGGGGTCGACGCGGCGCAAGTCCTGGACAAACCTTTGCAGGGCCGGAAATTGCCAGATATCATGGGCCGGAAAGATTTTGATGATATACGTGCCCTGGGGGCTGACAAACCGGCTGCGCACCTGGGCGGGCAGGTCCGCGAGCTGCAAGGGCGGGGCATTGACGTTTTCCTTCAACAATTGCCATTTATCTTGCAGGTCGGCGAAGAACTTCTTTTCAAACCCGGCCAACCGGACCGCGGCCAGGGGATTTTTGGCAGGGTTAAGCAGCGTCTGGAGGCGGGAAAGCAAGGCAGTCGCTTCACTCACCTGCTCCTTCTCAGCCTTGTGGCCCGGCCCCCAATCGCTTTTTTGGGCGGCATCCAATTTAAATTGGAGACGTTGGAGGATGGCGGCCACTTCCCGGGGGGTGGAAACCTGAGCCGGCCGCGGGGCGAAATTCACCGGGGCCACCACGGTCCGAATTTCTTTAACCACCTGGCGCTTGGCCGCAGAGACCTCGGGCAGGAAAGAGAGGATGGACTCAACGTGAGAAATCGAGGTCAGGCGTTTCAGGGCCCTGGTCTTGGCCTCGACTTCCTGTAGGGATTTCGCAGTCATAATGGCATAGGTGCTGGAATAACGCGAGCCCTCCAGGAGCTTGAGCTCCCAGACCACCGATTCGGTCTTTGGATTTTGCAGATCAAGGGGATTCAAATTAAAGGGCACCTGGAACAGGGCCACGATCGCAATGCTCATGAGGGCCAGCCCCAGGGCCGCGACCACTCCGGGGCGCTGCCACCGCAGGAAGAAAAAAGGGCGGGGAGGCTCATGGCGGCCATTTTCCAGTTGCGCCACCGACGGGCACCTCTCCGCCAGTTTTACCATGGCTGGCTGCACCACCAGGGTGATCACGATCATCGTCATCAGGCCCATAAAAAGAATAAGGCCCAATTCCGCCAAGCCTTTGAAGCCGGTGAACGCCAAAGGCAGGAAGCACAAGGCGGAGGCCAGGATCGCATAGACGATCCCCGGGACGCCGAATTTTTGCGTATAATAGAGACTAGTGAGGGAACAGCGATTATGGCCCTGCTCCTCCTCGAGTCTGCAGAACCAATGGATGCCGAAGTCTATGGCGATCCCCAGCATCAAGGGGGCAAAGATCATGGAGAGGATATTGAGGTGGCCTATGACCAGGGTAGTAAGCCCTAAGGTCCAGCACAGCCCCATGAGCAGGGCCGCCACCTCCACCAGGGAGCGTTTCAGGCTGCGGAAAAAGATAATCAACAGGAAGAATTGCCCCAGGAGGGACAGCCAGGTGGCCAAGGCAATGTCTCTTTGGCCACTGGCCATTTCATCGTCCTGTAAGGCCTCGGGGCCGGTCACCCCTACCTGGATTCCCGGAAATTTGGGCTTGAGCTGGCTCAGCACCTGACGCAGGTGGTGCAATGTCTCCTGGGAATCATGGTAATCTCCCGGCTTGCTGGTAACCAGAAAGAGGAGGTATTGGTTGTTTTTGGTAAAGAAATAGCCTTCCTCCTCCAGATTCCCCAGGCCTTTGGGAAATAAGTCATTTAAGGGGGATTTATATTTATCCTGGCCCTCCAGGAAGTGGGAGAACTGCCGTAGGCTGCCATTGAGCAGGCCGAGATCGGGAAGATTCCCCTGACCCTTTTCCTGGAGAAAATCAAGAAACAACTGCCCAAGCATGGATCGGGTGACTTCATGATTCACCGAGGCAAAGAACTGGGTCAGGCTGGGGTTGGCGGCTAGTTTTTTCATGATCCCCTGGTTGCTGAGGATCTTGTCCCTAAGGTCACGCTCTTCCTTGAGATCGAGGAAATAGATGGCCCGGTCTTTAAATGCTTGCGGGTCCACCCGATAGAAAATCTCCGGAAAATCCCGGGGATATCGGCGCAGTTCCTGGGCCAAGGCCTTGGCGAAGGCGATGGCCCGGCGCTTCTCGCGGCTGGCAACCACTACCACCAGGCCATCCTTACTGCTGAATTCCTTATCCAGATGCGCCTGAAGAGCCGTGAGCCGCTGACTGCTGGAAATCAAGTCGATCTGCTTGGTTTGAAAGTTCAGGCGGTTCACTGTAATATAGATTGACAGTCCAGTGGCCACTAGTGCGAGGGCTACGATGAGCCAGGAAAACCGGCTAAGGGTCAGGGCCCAGAAGCGGGCGAACCGGTTGAAGGATTTGTCGAATATCACCGCGTTCCTTTTACCTTGATTTCTGCATCAGACGGGCCGATGATTCTCTCTTAAGACCTGTTCTCTCTTGGCCAGGTCGCCTTCTCGATGCCCATCAATCGTCGGTGACTATCTTTCCAGGCGCCCGGCGATAAAGTCCTCCACCCGCTGGTAGGCTTCCTCGTCCTCCAGGGGCTCGGGTGGATGTTTCATGGTGTAGGCGGAAATTGAAGTAAGGGGCCCACCGATGCCCCGCTCCCGGGCCAGCTTGGCGCAGCGCACCGCGTCGATCATGCAACCGCCGCTATTGGGGGAGTCTTCCACCGACAGCCTGATTTCCACATTCATGGGAGCCCCGCCAAAGCCCCGGGCTTCCAGGCGGAGAAACGCCACCTTGTTGTCTTTTTGCCAGGGGACGTAATCCGACGGCCCCACATGAATATTGTTGGGCTCAAAATCGGCCGGCAGAAGCGAGAGCACCGCCTGGGTCTTGGAGACCTTTTTGGTGACCAAGCGGTCCCGGTTTAGCATATTGAGGAAATCGGTGTTGCCACCGAAGTTGAGCTGATAGGTGCGGTCCACGATAAGGCCCCGCTGGCGGAACTGGTGCACCAAGGCTCGGTGGAGGATGGTGGCTCCTAACTGACTCTTGACATCATCGCCTATTACCGGGATACCCGCAACCTTGAATCTTCCTCCCCATTCCGGGTCGGAGACGATAAAGGTGGGCATACAGTTGATGAACGAGACCCTCGCCTTAAGGCAGGCCTCCGCATAATACCGGGCTGCCTTCTCCGAGCCCACAGGCATGTAATTAAGGAGAACCTCCGCGCCGGTCTCCCGCAACACCTTTGAGGCCTCCGTCGGCTCTTTACTCGCCACCACAAAGGTTTGCTCCGGCGGATAAAGGAGCATGTGGGGAGACACCCCATCCAGCACCGGCGCCATCTGCACCGTAACCCCGATGGGACTTATCTCTTCCACTAAACGGTGGCAGCAGTTCGGCTGGGCAAAAATGGCCTCTTCGATGGGGCGTCCCACCTTCCTGGCGTCGATATCGAAGGCTGCGACGACCTCCATGTCACCGGGGCTGTAGCCACCGATCTCGGGATGCATAAGTCCCGGCAGGTGCCTTTTCTCTTGATGCAAAAACCGTTGGTAGTGCTCTATTCCCTGCACGAATGCACTGGCGCAGTTACCGACCCCTGCGATCGCGACTCTGATTTTCTGCACTTTATCCCCCTTCACTTCAACCAAACCTAAATATTATATTATTGCATTCTTAAAATCATTTAACAACTTAACAATGGTTTGCTAATGCATATTATGCACTCTCGATCATATTTTGGTGGCCCGATCATTGATTTGTCCAAACCTTCCTGTACACCAGACTGAGAAACTTCGGCAACTTCCACGGGGGCTACGACCTCGGAGATGTGAAACTCAAACCTGCCGTTTCCAAAAACAGCTAGGCTATGATAATTTTTCGGTAGCCCCTCGGCGTACTCACTGGATGGCCAGAGCCAGAACTTTATGTCCAGCTTGTCTTGCCTTGGGTGGTTCTGAGGAAAGCCGGTTGAAGGCGGCGACGAATGCTCCAAAGAGAGCCAACGCTCAGTGA
>JARRQO010000003.1:0-27224 GCA_037381685.1 Deltaproteobacteria bacterium
CTGGGGCACTTTATCTGGCTGCGCTATCTGAATAACGGCGAGTGGTGGATCTTCTGGCTGCTCATGGTGATCATCGCCGCAGATACGGGGGCCTGTTACTGCGGGCGGGCCTGGGGCCGAGCCAAACTCTATCCGGAAGTGAGCCCCGGCAAGACCTGGGCCGGGGTGGTGGGGGGCCTGGCCGCCGCGGTGATTATCGGCGCGGCCCTGGGCTCTTGGGCCCTGCCCCGGTTGAGCCCGGTGGCCCTGGCGGGGCTGGCGCTGCTGTTGGCTATTGTGGGACTGGTGGGCGACCTGTTCGAGTCCATGCTCAAGCGCCAGGCCGCAGTCAAAGATGCTTCGGAGCTCCTGCCGGGCCACGGCGGCGTGCTGGACCGCCTGGACAGCTTGCTCTTTGTGGCCCCGCTGGTGGTCTACCTCCGGGTGTTTCTCATCGGCTGATAAAGCAGGTGTCAGGGGTATTATATTCAATGCCACAAGTTTATTCTTCACCCCCTCACCTGACCCTCTCCCCCGGAGGAGGGAGAGGGAATTAGAGGAAAAAACTTTTGGCAAACGCTAGAGCATCAGATAAAAAAGTTGCCTGGTAAAAAAAGGCAGGCCCGAGGGCCTGCCCTAAATTTTGCAAGGCGCCAAGCCAAAAGTTTAGTGGGAGCTTTTTTTGGTCTCCGAGGGCTTGGCGGGCATCGTGGCGCTGGCGGGTTGGATGGCCCTCCTCGGTGAGATGCCTTTTACGGGTTTGCCTTCATGCGGTAAGTGCTTCAGATAAGCCCCGGTGGTTTTATCCAGTTCGACCACTGCCATGTTGTAGTCGAAGAGAGTCTTGAGGTAATCGCCCCGAAAGCTGCCATAGCGCTCAAAGGCTCTAAAAATCTCGTCCATGTTTCCCACGCCCATGTCAAAGTTGCTGAACGCGGTGATCAACCAGCGCCGGGCATTGGTATAGCCCTTTTCCATGCCGATGGAGCCTTTGTAATTTTCCTGGAGCTTGCCGTAGTCCCTGGCTACTTGAATCGGGATGCCCATGAGCGCGGTTTTTTGATCATAGCGCAGTTTCTGGAGTTCCGCTTTGGCCTGGGTGATCTTGGCGTTCAGGATGCCGAAGTCGAAATGCCACTGGACTCCCAAAGCAGGTAAAGCGCCGACCCCGTTAAAAAAGTCATAGTTGTAAGGGTCAGGATTATGTTCCCGGTCCGGGGCGCCTGCGACCTGGCCCAAGACCGCAAAGAAGAAAGACGGCAGGCGGTCAGCCTTGGCCGCATCCACCAACAATTGCCGGGCCACCAGGCCTTCCTTGAGTTGATTGAATTCGGGCCTCAGGTCCAGGGCCTCTTTAATATAATAATTCAGGCCGGCGGGCGGCGCCTGGGGTTCCGGCAGGGACTCGGGAACCTGGAAATTTTGATTTTCGCCATAGCCGATCAGACCTTTTAAGGCCCGGTAGGCCACCTTGGCGCCTTCATTGGCCTGGGCCGCGAACTTTTCCACCCCGCCCTCATACATAGCCAGGCGATACTGATCACTTTCCTTGACATTGGGAGAGTTGATCTGTAACAAGCGGGTGATCCGCACCCGGGCATCCTTGAGGTAGGCGCGGGCATCGGCAACGGCGTCCTTGCCCTGGTTGGCCAGAATCAAGCCGTAGTAGGCATGGGATACATTGTAGATGACTTCGCCCCTTTTGAGGTCTACGCCGGATTTTTTGATTTTGATATTTTTGCCTGCGGCTCTTTCCCGGTAGGCGATTTTGCCAAAGGTGTAAAGGGGCTGGATGAGAGTGAAAGTCAGATTGCCAAAGACGTTCACGCCATGGATGCTGCCGGCGGGATCAGGGTAATAGAGCGTTTTATTCTTCCCGACCTGCCGCACTTCGCCCCGCTTGGCATCAGATACGATCCCGCCCAGGCCCACGACATCGAACTGGGCCCAGCGGTAGCCATGGACTTCGGCCTTTTGCGCTTTAGCGAACGTCACCGCACTTTTACTGGACTTGACTTGCGGACTGAAATTCAAGGCCTTGACGATAAGTTCTTTCAAGGTGAGCACCTTCTCGGCCTTGACCTCGGCGCCATTGGCCGCCCATGGTGCGAATAACAGAACTAACCCAAGAAACACACCCCCGATTCGGACCCTTAGAGCCATATCCCCCCTCCTTAACTGCACCAAAGTCGCAACAGTCAATACTTATGATATTTAAACTCTAGTGCCGATAATATCAATGTAAAAAACAAAATTCATAAAAATTTTTTAAGTGACGCAGTGATAAGTGCAGGGGGGAAATTCTTGCATCAAGCAATTCAAATTAGTTAATATTTAAAAATTCACTGAGGAAAGGGATTCATGAACGGCACAAAACGCATCCTGGTCACCGGGGGGGCCGGGTTCATCGCCTCTCACGTGGCGGACAGTCTGGTGGCCGCGGGGCACGAAGTGGCGGTGGTGGACAACCTGAGCATGGGCCGGCGGGAATATGTGCCTGCCGCAGCGCAGTTTTTCCCCTATGACATCAAGTCTTCGGAAACCACAGATCTCATCCGCGATTGGCGGCCCCAGGTAATCGTGCACCATGCTGCGCAGATGAGCGTCCAGGTGTCGGTGAGCGATCCGGTGTTGGTCACTCAGGAAAATATTCTGGGGTCCTTGAACCTCTTTCAGGCCGCGGCCGCAGCCCGGGTCAAGAAAATCATTTTTGCCTCCACCGGCGGCGCCATTTACGGCGATGACGCACCTTTGCCGGCCCAGGAGGAAGATCGGGCCCGGCCCGAGGCGCCTTACGGCATCGCCAAGCTGGCGGTGGAGCATTATCTGCACTTTTACCAGCGGGAACACGGCATCATTCCCGTGTGTCTGCGCTATGCCAATGTCTACGGCCCCCGGCAGAATGGCCTGGGGGAGGCCGGGGTGGTGGCCATCTTTATCGAAAAATTTCTGGCCGGGCGGCAGCCCCGGATCAACGGCGACGGCTTGCAGACCCGGGACTTCGTCTATGTGGGGGATATCGTGGCCGCCAATCTTTTGGCCCTGGACCACCCTACCGCGGGGACCTTTAACATCGGCACCGGCCAGGAAACAAATATCCTCACCATTTATCTTAAGCTTCAGGAACTCATGCGCTCTCCTTTGGGGCCAATGCATGGCCCGGCCAAGCCCGGAGAACAGCGCCGCAGCGCCCTGGACAGCGCCCTGGCTCAAAAGGAATTGGGCTGGCAGCCCCGCATCAGCCTGGCCGAAGGCCTGGCCCAAACCGTAGCCGCTTTTCGGGCCGCCGCGGCTGGGTAGGCAATTTTTTGGCGGCCTGGCCATGCAGACCGCGGCGGGGGAGTTAACATCCAGGGCAAATTGTGGTCTAATTTTGTGAGAATACCAAGGAGTTAGCGGCTCAGAGCAGTTGCGCGCCTACAGGTAAATTTCCTTTTTAAGGCGGCGAATCAGATGTGCGCCTCCTAAAGGGAGGCAACGGTGGTGCGCCCCTACGGAAGATTTTCTGGCTTTTATGAGCGCAACTTCATATGAGGCGGGCCGCGGCCGCCAGAAATCGGCGTGCCCGGCACGCCCTATTTGTGATGATTAACGGAAACCACAAAAACGGCAAAAAAACATGGAAACCATGGTTGAAGTTCAGGACCTGACCAAGTATTACGGTCCGCATCTGGCCGTCAGCCGTCTTGATTTTGAGGTGGCGGCCGGGGAGATCGTGGGCTTTCTCGGTCCCAACGGCGCCGGTAAGACCACCACCCTGAAGATCCTGGCGGGGGTCCTGGCGCCCTCGGCGGGCACGGCCCGGATCAATGGCTACGACTGCTTTACCGAATCTTTGGCGGCGCGGCGTTCCCTGGGATACATGCCGGAGAACGTGGCCATTTATCGGGACCTTACCGTGGCGCAATTTCTGCAATTTGCCGCCCGGGCCAAAGGGGTGGAGTCCATAGAAGAAAATCGGGAAATTGACCGGGTGGTGGCGGCCTGCGGCCTGGAAGAGGTCCGCCATACCCTGGTGGCGGCTTTATCCAAGGGGTTCCGCCAGCGGCTGGGCCTGTCCCAGGCCTTGTTGAACCAGCCGTCGCTGCTCATCTTGGATGAGCCCACCATCGGGCTGGACCCATCCCAGATTGTGGAAATCCGCCAGTTGATCAAGGACCTGGAGGGCGACCACACCGTGATACTCAGCAGCCACATCCTACCCGAAGTGAGCCAGCTGTGCGACCGGGTGATCATCATCAACCGGGGCCAGATCGTGGCCAGCGATCGCCCGGAAAACCTCTCCCGGCAGTTGGGCCAGGGGTCCCGGGTGCACCTGACGGTAGACGGACCCGGCGGCGAAGTGGAGGCGGCCCTACAAGCAGTCTCCGGGGTGAACCGGGTGCAAAGCCTGGGTGAAAATAATTTCCTGGTGGAGGCCGACAGGGGCCGCGAGCTGAGGCCCGAGTTGGCCCGGCTGGTAGTGGCCCGGGACTGGGAACTTTTGGAACTGAAATCCCAGGAGTTCACCCTGGAAGAGGTGTTCCTGAATCTGGTAACGGAAGAGGAGTCATGAGCCAATTCAGAGGTTGGTTGGCGGTGGTGCGGAAGGAATTGACGGTTTATTTCGCCACCCCCATTTTTTATATTACGGGGTTTTTCTTTCTGCTTCTGGCGGGGTATTTTTTCTATACCAACGTTTTATATTACAACATCATCAGCTTTCAGGCGGCCCAGCAGGCCGCGAATCCCCAGATCGCAGCCCAGCTCAATCCCCAGCAGATGGTCTTCCGGCCCCTGTTTGCCGTCATCGGCATCATTCTGCTGTTTCTGGTGCCCTTTATTACCATGCGCCTCCTGGCCGAAGAAAAGCGCTCCGGGACCGCGGAGCTCCTGTTCACTTACCCCTTGACGGACTGGGCGGTGATTTCCGGGAAATTCAGCGCGGCGTTGGTGATCTATCTAATTTTGCTGGCTTTTACCACAAGTTATGCCGTGGTCTTCGGCCTGATCACCCGGTTGGATTGGGCGGCGGTGGGCGCCGGTTACCTGGGCCTGGTCCTTTTGGGGGGCGCCTGCCTGTCCCTGGGGCTGTTTGCCTCGAGCCTCACCGAAAATCAGATCGTCGCCGGGGTAGTGGCCTTTGCTTTGCTGCTGTTGTTCTGGATCATCGGCTGGGTCCAGGAACTGGGCCCGGGCGTCCTGGGTTCAGTCTTCAAGTACCTGTCCCTTTTGGACCATTACGAAAACTTCACCAAGGGGGTCATCGATACCCGTGACCTGGTATACTGCGTGAGTTTTATCTATTTCTTCCTCTTTCTCACCAAGAGACAGTTGGAATCCCGCCGCTGGAGAGCTTAGCCGTGGATGGTGAAGATCGCTCCCAACAACGTAAAGTGCTTTACGGGGCCGGTTCGGCGTTGAGCGTCCTGCTGGTGGTGGGCATCCTGATTGTGGCCGCGCTTTTTGCCACATGGCATTCGGTGCGCTGGGACCTCACCCGGGGCCAGACCCAGTCCCTGTCGCCGGTAAGCAAGTCCCTGCTGAAGGACGTTACCAAGCCGTTGACCATGACGGTTTTTCTGCCCGAGGGTTCCGGCGAGCGCCAGGCCGCCAAAGAAGTCCTGCAGCTCTACGCCTTTAACAATTCCCACGTCAGCTACCATTTCGTGGACCCGGAGCGGCAACCCCTCCAGGCCAAACAGGCCGGTTTTCGCTATGCCGGGAATGTGCTGCTGGAGTACCAGGGACGGCACCAGATGGCCGAGACGCCCGATGAAAACGCGATCACTAATGCCCTGCGCAAGGTCCTGAAGGTGGAGCGCAAGAAGGTTTATTTCCTTGCGGGCCATGGGGAGCGGTCCTTAAACGACGCCAAACCCGGCGGGTTCCAGGTGGCGAAAAAAGCTCTGGAAAACGAAGGCTACAAGGTTGAGGCCCTTAACCTGCTGACCCGGGGGGCGGTCCCTCAGGACGCGGCGGTGGTGATTATCGCGGCTCCCAAAAAGCCGCTGTTGTCCACCGAAGTGCAGAGCCTGAAGGCCTATTTGGATCATGGCGGCCGTCTGCTGGTGATGCTGGAGGCCTTTGACGACGGCGGTCTGAAGGGCTTTCTGGCCGGTTACGGGGTGGGTCTGAATAACGGGCTCATCCTGGACGTCAATCAGGTAAGCCAATCCCTGGGACTCAGCGCAGTGATGCCCATAGTGTCCCAGTACGGGCTTTCCAAAATCACTCAGGATTTCAAGAACATCGTCACCATTTATCCCATGGCCCGGCCGTTGCTTTTGAACAAGAACCAGCCGGATATCACGCTGCTGCCCCTGGCCACCACCATGTCCACCAGCTATGAAAAACTGGGCAAAGAGTGGATCAAGGCCAAAAAAGCCGGTTTTGATCCCAAGACCGACAAGAAAGGCCCCTTTGTTTTGGCGGCCCAGGCGGAAATCAAGCTGGCGCCCGTTCAAGCCGAGCCGGCCTCCAAGCCAGGCAAAGGCCAGAAGGCCGGGTGGGATAAAGACACGAAGGCCGCGCCGGCGGCCAAAGCCAGGCCCGCGGCGCACAAGACCTACATGGTGGTTTTTGGGGACGTGGACTTTGCCGCTAATTCCTTTTTCAACCTGTTCGGCAACGGCGACCTGTTTCTGAATACCACCAACTTTCTGGCCAAGGCCATGGGACAGATCACGGTGCGCCCCCATAGCAAGGCGCAGCTTTTGACTCTCAAGGGCGCCCAGGCCTGGTGGTTGCTGATCGCCAGCCTGGTTTGGGCCCCGGTGATCATGCTGGGGGCCGGCATCTGGGCCTACCGCCGGCGGAGGGCCCGGCGATGAATCCGCGGCGGCTGATCCCGTACCTGCTGATTTTTCTGGTCATGGTGGGAGCCTATGTGGGACTGAAGTGGCGCGAAGCCCAACGGGCCGCCCGGAAAGAACGGGCCAAGAAAATCTTCCATCTCAAGGAAACCGAAATCAGCGCTCTGAGCCTGATCCGGGGCCCAAAAGTGGTGAGCCTGGCGAAAAAGCAGAAGATTTGGTACCTCACCGCGCCTTTGGACACCAAGGCTGACCAGACCATCACAGACTCCGTGGTCGGCACCCTGGTCCGGCTCCGGACGGAGCGGGATCTCGGAGTGGAAAAGGACCTGAAACCTTATGGGCTGAAAAACCCCGGTCTGGTGGTGAAATTTACCGCCCAAGGCAAACCGCACCAACTGGCTGTGGGTGCCAAGGTGCCCGGAGGCGAGAGCTACTACGTGCTCAAGGACCACGACCCCCGCCTGCTCATGATCAGCCGGGGGAGCAAGGATACCCTGGACCGCAGTCTTCTGGCCTTAAGGGACAAGACCCTGCTGAGCTTTATTTCCAGCGAAGTCGAGGGGCTCAAAATTGTCACCGGTAAAAAGACCACGGCTGACCTGAAGCAGGCCGGCCCGGGGCAATGGCGCTGGGTGGGGCGGCCCCACTTTAAGGTGCGAGGCGATAAGGTGGACAAACTCCTGCGGGATTTGCAGCTGGCCCAGGCCAAAAATTTTGTGGAGCCCCCGCCAAAAAATCTGCGGCCCCTGGGGCTGGTCCCCCGCCGCCGGACCGTGGTCACGGTGATCACCTCCAAGGGCAACCAGACCCTCCTTTTGGGGGCCAAAAAAGACGATACGGTGTACGCCCGCAAAGGGGACAAGGGACCCATTATGCTGGTGGAGGCGTCCCTGCCCGACGAGATCACCAAGACCCTGGCGTCATTGGAAGACCGCCGGCTGTGGTCCGGGGCCATTCCCCGGGTGCATCAGGTGATTTGGGGGCCACCGGGCAAAACCTGGATAGCCAAAAAGAATAAAGAATCCTGGCAAATCACCGGACCGGATCAGGCGGCCACCAAACAGCCCGCCGTGCGCCTGGAGATGGCCCTGTGGGATTTTCAGAAGCTGGAAGCTTTGAAAACCCTGACCAAGGCCGGCGCCGCCGGTTCCCCGGCTTACCTCGTGGAACTCCGGGGCCGTGATGGTAAGCCCCTCTTTCACCTGGAGGAAATCGGGTCCCAAGGGAAAAAGACTGTTAAGGTGGTTACCCGGACGGGAGCAAAAATCGTGGCGGCTCTGGTCCGGCAGAAGCCTTTTAAAGAATGGCAGGACGAAATGAAGCGCTTGACGGCCAGCGCCAAAAAGCAGCAAACGCCCGAGAAGGGCAAGAGCGCCAAAAGTAAACCATAAAGAGGCAACCCGAGGTTATACCAAGTGGCCTTCATAAAAGTAATTTCTTTTCCGGGTAGCACAGGCTTTCCAGCCTGTGCGCCTCGGCTCAGGCCCTACCCCGTAGGGCGGGAAAGCGAAGCGCATCCCGCCTTTGGCCGCTCAGGGCGGTCGCTCTTGCAGGCGTTCCAACCACCCCGTAATTGTTTTACTTCTAAGCGCGCAACTTGGTATTAGGAGAGCCATTGACCATACTGCTGACCAATGATGACGGTATTTATGCCCCGGGGCTGGCGGCCCTTTACCGGGAACTGCAGAGCCTGGGGGAAGTGATAGTGGTGGCCCCGGAAAGCGAACAGAGCGCGGTGGGGCACTCCATCAGTCTGATTACGCCTTTGCGGGTAAAAGAGGTGTCCATCAACGGCGGCGTGGAAGGTTGGGCCGTGAACGGCACCCCCGCGGACTGTGTCAAGATCGCGGTGGCGGAGTTGCTGCCGGCGCTCCCGGACCTGGTGGTTTCAGGCATCAATTCCGGCCCCAATGTGGGCATCAACGTGCTCTATTCCGGCACGGTGTCCGCCGCCACCGAGGCCTCCATCCTGGGGGTGCGGGGGGTGGCGTTTTCCTTGAACTCCTACGACAAGACCGCCGATTTCGCCAGCGCCGCCAGCCTGGCCCGAAAGCTGCTGGAACAGCTCAGGGCCTGGCCCCGCTGGACTAACGGGGTCTGCCTCAACGTCAACCTGCCGGACCTGCCCCCGGACCGGGTCAAGGGCATCAGGGTTACCCGGCAGGACACCGGCCCCCTGGTGGAGCATTTTGAGCGCCGGGTGGACCCCCGGAAGCATGTCTATTACTGGCTGGCGGAAATCAACGAGCGCCAGGAGCTGGATGTGGACACGGATTACGGGGCCCTGTCCCAGGGTTATGTCACCGTCACTCCCATCCATCACGACCTCACCAATTACCAGAGCTTGAACGATCTTAAGACTCTTAACTGGAAATGACTGCCGTTTAATGACAGGGTATTCCCGTCTCTCCGGTAATCCTCAAGGAATCAGCACGATTTTGCCGTAGGCCTTGGTTTCCAGGATTTCATGGTGGGCCCGGGAGGCCTCGCTCAAAGACATTGTTTTGCCGATGATGGGTCTTAAGGTGCCGTTGGCCAAGCCGGCTCCCAGGGCCGCGTGGAGGCTGGCAGTCTCCTTCTCGTCGGCGTTCCAGACATACATGCCCAGGATGCTGGTCTCGTTGGCTATGGTGTCCCGGGGGTCGATGGTCACCTGACCCCGGGTGCCGATAACCACCACCCGCCCGTGGTTGGCCAGAATCTTCAGATCATCTCCCAGGTTTTCTTTGGCCAACATCTCCAGAATAATATCCACGCCCCGCTGGTCGGTGAGGTCCAGGGCCTGCTGGAAGTGGCCGGAATCGTAGTGATCCAGGACGTGGTGCGCGCCCTGCACCGTGGTGAGGGTCCGGCCTTCCTCGGTGCCGGCGCTGCCGATGATGGTGAGGCCGAAGGCGTTGCCCAATTGCACCGCGGCCACCCCCACCCCGCCGCTGGCGCCGTGGACCAGCACCACCTCGCCCGGGACGGCCCACGCCCGCTGGAACAGGGCGCGATAGGCCGCGGCATAAGGCACGCTGACCCCGGCCCCCTGCTCGAAGGAGACGCCCTCCGGCAGGGGATGCACCTGGGACTCCTGGCACAAGGTCTTTTCGGCGTAAGTGCCGCTGAGGCTGTGGGAAGTATAGACCCGGTCGCCCGGCTCCACCCGGGTCACCCCGGAACCGATGGCTTCCACCACGCCGGCGGCGTCGGTGCCCGGGGTGTAGGGCAAGGACGGAGCCTGGGGATAGATGCCGGACCGGATGTAGGTTTCCACGGGGTTCACCCCGATGGCATAGACCCGCACCAACACCTGGCCGGGATAAGTTTCGGGTTCGGCCACCTCTTCCAGACGCATGACTTCCGGGTCGCCATATTCATGGACGCGAATCGCCTGCATGTGCACCTCCTGGGCTTAAAGGGGTAAAAGCCCTTGCGGTTTCGCTTCTCATCTGCCCTGTGCCCCTGAAAAGGGGGAATTTTGGGCAATTACTCTAACTACCCACTCATTGCTCACTGCTTGATGGCCACCGCCAGGATGCCCAGCATGGTCTGTTCCAACCGGGCCTGGAACTTGAAGCCCGCGTCGGCCAAGGCCCGGTGCAGATCATGACTGTGGAAGCGATCATGTTCCGGGTGCAGAAAGATGCGCCGGGCCAAAAAATTCAGGTAGAGCTGAGGATAGAACTCCTCCAGAAAGTAGATACCCCCGGGTTTCAGGACCCGGGCGATTTCCTGCAAGCCCTCACGCCAATCCGGCAGATGGTGCAGCACCCCGAAGCCGAATACCACGTCCAGAACCTTGTTCCGGTAAGGCAGCTTGAGAGCATCCCCCACGTAGAGGGAAATTTTTTCCTTGTGATGCGGTTTGATATATCTACCGGCCATGAGAATCATCTGATGGTCCAGGTCGAAGGCGTGTAGCACGGCCGGGCAGAATTCCTCCTGAATCATGCCGGCGCCGGCGCCCCTACCGCAGCCGATCTCCAGGACCCGCGCCTCGGCTGGAATTTGGGTAACGCTTTTGATCCACCTAATGATGAGGTGTTGGACCGCCAGCCGGATGGGGCTGTTGACGAGCAAGCGTTCGGGCAAATTGACCTTCAAGGTTTCACCCCCAGGTAGATCACGGCGATGCCGTTGGTGAGAAGGCGGTACCGGAGCCGGGTAAAGCCCAGGTTTCTTAGGGTTGCGGTCAATTCTTCGGGCTGGGAGAACATGCGGATGGATTCCGGCAGATAGGCATAGGCCTCCCAGGAGCCCACTATGAGCTTGCCCACCGCGGGCATGATATAAAAGGAGTAAAAGTCATAAAGCCAGCGGAACCAAGGGGTCTTGGGCTTGGAGAACTCCAGGCACATCAGGGTTCCGCCGGGCTTCAAGATTCGGAACATCTCTTCAAACCCCGCCTCGGGACGGGTCAGGTTGCGGATGCCGAACCCTACCATCGCGGCGTCAAAGCTGGCATCCGCGCAGGAGAGGCGCTCGGCGTCCCCCTGGATGTAGCCGATGCGGGAGGCCAGGGCTGATTTACGCACCTTGGCCCAACCGGCCGCCATCATGGCCCAGTTGATGTCATAGACGAACACCCGGCCGGTGCTGCCGAGGTAGCGGGCGGCCCGGAGGGCCAGGTCGGCGGTGCCGCCGCAGACATCAAGGACCCGATCCCCCGGTTTTAACTGCATCAGCCGCACCGCGGCCCGCTTCCAGAGGTGATGCATGCCGAAACTCAAGAGACTGTTCACCAAGTCGTATCTTCGGGCCACGGTGTCGAAGTGCTGATGCACCAGCCGGCCTTTTTCCACCTCGCTCACCTGGCGATAGCCGAAATAGGCCGTCTGGTCCCGGGGGCCCGAAAGCTGTTTGATTTCGCGTTTAGAAGCCATGACCATCCTTTTGGCGATTCCCCCGGCAAATAAATGGCGCCGGCCGGAGGCAGCCACTTAATTTCTTGCATGCACCCCCATCTCCACCTTACCCATTTAAATTGGATGGTAAAGGAAGGGATGGGCTTATTGCCTCATTAACAAATAATGGGGTTTAAACTTGCGGTTGGCAAGGGCAGGCCGGCCCTGACGGCGCTAACTTAATTATACTTATCAATAAACGAGTATGTTCTTAGCTCCGCTGGATATAAGAGCTTGGTGATTTTTAGGCGCTATAACACCATCCAACCCCAGGACTTGAAAAAGACGATTGCCAAGATGGCTCAATGATATGCATTAAAATATTCATAAAACAAGAAAAGGAGTTAGCCAGGCAAGGTTAACTCCTTGTATTTACTAATGCCTGGGGCCGGACTCGAACCGGCACGGAGCTAAACTCCGAGGGATTTTAAGTCCCTTGCGTCTACCCGTTCCGCCACCCAGGCTTGTTAAGCATATCAGAGACTTATACTTTTCTTTGGTTAGCTGAAAAAGCCATGGTGAATACCTAGGTGAATATTCTTACCGATTTTCCCCCACCAGGGCCTTCAGTTCATCCTTGCTCACGGTATTGTACCGCTTGAACATATTCAGGGTTTTGTGCCCGGTAGCCGCCATTATACGGAAATAGTCGTGCCCCTGCAACCGCCAGTTATTGATTGCCGTATGCCTCAAGTTGTGAAAGGTAAATTTCTCTATTTCCGCCCGGCGGCAGGCCGCCTCAAAAGCCTCACGGATTGAATTTATGGGCTTACCATGGCGGTTAAATACTCTGGCTGCCGGTAGATTCCTGGGTAAGCCCTTGAACATCTTCCTGATTTCGCCATTAAAAGGCACTAGACGCCCCTCATTGGTCTTGGTATCCTCTGGCTCCAACCTGATAAACCTTTCCTTCAAGTGCACCTGCCCCCAGGTCAAGCTATGAATCTCGCCTTGCCTTTTGGGAACATAAAAACTACCAAAACCCCGGCTCCGGCCAGTTGCCTTATACTCCCATGCCGAGGAACCCTGACAGCAAAAGGTACCAACAGTATTATGGGTAAGAGAGTGACAGGCGGATGCAGGGGGAGCGTCAGGGTAGGGTATATCGGGTATACGAGCGTGGAAGTCGTAAGAATTACAGGTCACGCTCTGGTCGAGGTTGCCGGGATTGATTGGGGCAGAAACATAATGAGGGGGTGCTACACATACAAGAAGAGGCTAATGCCCTGGTGCCGGGGTAGCCACCCTTATTAGATGATATGACCCTAATATTAACAAGAATCTGATGGACGTGTAGCCGTGAATATATAGCAGTGAGCGACACATCCGATCCTAGCTCATTTTTGTTTAGAATGACATCATTTTCTAGCCTGAAACAATTGGGAGCAAGTGGCCTCGTAAGCAAATTCCGCCTGAAGACATTCAACCTAAGGTGCAGACTCGGTATGCCGCATACGCTGAAGGCGTTGGTTTCAGCCTTTTTAAATTCGACTCAACCTTATTCCTGGGTCAATTTTCTCAATTCCCCACCCTGCAACCAGCCGCCCCCTGGAAAAATTTTGATTCTAAGACTGCATAGTTTATAATGCTATCAGTCCAAAAGGGAGGTGAACCCAGGTGCTTCGGCTCCTGCTCAGCGCTCACAGAAAATCCTGAACCCAGATGTGCGGAGGGCCTTGGCAAGGCCCACACAGCCAACCGGCTGGTTTGAGGCCGGAGAAGACTGCCTGGGATCGGGACTGCATACCTTGATTTTTTCCTAGAACTGGCATCCTGTCATACCTCGGGCAAGTTCTTCAGCCCGCCTTTAAATCAGCATGTGGCTCATTACCCTGGATCTGGAAACGGTGACCGCTAGAAATTTGCCCCGACCTGATCAAGCGGACGGATTTTGCCCTCTCGGGGCCCTGGTGTCTTCAGCCAGGACCATCCCGAGCCGGCGCCGCCCTCACTCCGGGGCAGCCGCGCCGCACCAGAATAGCCAATTTCCTATGGAACAGCTGATCTTAGCCTGCTGCAATTTTCTACCCGACCGGCACTTGCGCGACTTCGCGCTGACGCATGGGTTTAGCGGAGTGGATTGGACCTTCAACCTGGAAAACTTTCCCCAAACCCCCGCCACGGAAACTGCCCTCAGCCGGACTATTGCCAGCCTGCATCCTCTGGAACTCCGCTATCATTGCGCCTTCCCCCGCACCGACCTGGGCGCCGAGGACCCCCAGGAGAATCGCCGCACCCTGCAGTTGTTGCAGCGGGTCTGCCGCCTGGTCGCCAAGCTGGGAGGTCGCGTCATCACCATTCATATCGGCGGCCTGGGCCGGGAATCGGCCTTCGACCTGTGCTGGCAGAAAACCCTGGCTGGCCTGACCGAGTTGGTCCGCCTCACCGGCAAGCTGGGCCTCAAACTCTGCATCGAGAACCTGGCCTGGGGTTGGACCAGCCGCCCGGATTTGTTTGAAAAGCTGGTGCGCCTGTCCGGCGCGTGGGCCACCCTGGACCTGGGTCACGCCCGGGTGAGTCCTGCGGTTGCCAGCGGACTCTTTCGGGTGAGGGATTTTGTCACGCCGCACCCGGAGCGTTTTCTCAACGCCCACGTGTATCACGAAGAGACCGAAGCCGGGCATCAGCCGCCGCAGTCCCTGGCCGACCTGCAGGACCGCCTGGACCTCCTCGTCGGCCTGCCGCTCTGCAACTGGTGGGTGCTGGAACTGAGGGAGGAAGCTTCTCTCTTGCCCACCCTCCAGGTGGTGCGGGAACACCTGGGGAGCCGGAGAAATGGCCGGCCCGCATCCTCGGCTGCCTCCGCCTTCCGAAAGTGAGCCGCTCTATGCGCTGCATACTCCTTATTCTGGACGGCCTGGGCGACCGGGGCCACCCCGGGTTGGACGGTCAGACGCCCCTGATGTGCGCCCCCACTCCCAACCTGGACCGCCTGGCGGCCCTGGGGATGACCGGCCTGTACCACCCCTGGCTGCAAGGCATGGCTTTGCCCAGTGAAATCGCGCACTTCCTCATGTTCGGTTATGAGGCCGCCGAGTTTCCCGGCCGGGGCTATATCGAGGCCTTGGGGGAAAATATTCCGCTGGACGAGCGGGATGTGGCCCTTTTGGGCAGAATCTTTGCGGTGCAGCAGAAAAAAGGTGAGCTCATTGTGGAGGTGGAGGACCCCAAGGTCGAGCCGGCCATCTGCCTGGAATTGCAGGCAGCCATCCAGAGCTTTGAGCGGGAGGGGGTAGAGATTACCTTTGTGCCCACCGGCGGTATCAGGGGTATCGTGGTCGCCAAAGGAGACCTCTCCCCCAAGATCACCGACTCCAACCCCATCTACGAGGGCCGCCCACTGATGGAGGTCCTGCCTTGGGAATCCGCGCGAGACATTATAAGAGCGACGCGTACCGCCCAGGCCCTGAACCGCTATACCCTCTGGAGCCATGAACGGCTTTCCCGGCACCCGCTCAATAAGGCCAGAAAACGGCAGGGGCAGCCACCCCTGAATGCCGTGGGCCTGCAGCGCGCCGGGCAATATAAGCCGGTGCTGCCCTTTGGGGAAAAATGGGGCTTCAAGGCCCTGGCCATCGCCGCCGGCCCTATCTACCGGGGGCTGAGCCAGTACCTGGGCCTGGAGATCTTGCCCGTCAAGGACACCAACCGGCCCGAGACGGATTTGCGGGAACGGCTGGAGTTGGCCTACACAACCAAGAATTATGACTTCATTTACGTCCATACCAAGGCCCCGGACGAAGCCTCCCACACCAAGGACCCCCTCATCAAGCGGGACGTCATTACGGCCCTGGATGAGGTCCTGGGTTTTGCTGTCCGGGAGATCGCGGCCGACCCTGAAACCCTGTTGGTGATCACCGCCGACCATTCCACCAACAGCGCCGGCCACATGATCCATTCCGGGGAATCGGTGCCTCTGCTGATGGTGGGCCAATATCCCCGGCGGGACCGGGTCATCCAGTTTGACGAAGTGAGCTGCGCCCAGGGGGCCCTGGGCCTGGTGCGGGGCGGAGAATTGATGTGGCTGATCTTGAATTTTCTGGACCGGGGCAAACTGGTGGGCCTCATGGACAGCCCCCGGGATCAACCCTTTTTCCCCGGGAACTATAGGGCCTTGAAGGTTAAGTAAGAATGGGAATTTGGCCGGAGAAAGGAAATGTCATGCCGAACGCAACCGGAGTGGTGCATGGACGCTTTCAACTTTTTCATCTGGACCATCTGAAATACCTCCTGGCTGCCAAGGCGCGCTGTCGTCATTTAGTGGTGGGTATTACCAACCCCGACCCGACCCTGACCAAATTCGACCCCGCGGACCCGCACCGGAGCGCCGCCCAGGACAACCCCCTGACCTTTTATGAACGTTACCTCATGCTCAGGGAAACCCTTCTGGACGCGGGCCTGTCCTATCAGGAATTTTCCCTGGTGCCCCTGCCCATCAATTTTCCCGAACTCTATCGATATTACGTCCCCCTGGATGCCACGTTCTTCCTGACCATTTACGATGAGTGGGGGGAGCGCAAACTCCAACTGTTCCAGTCCCTGGGCCTGAAGGTGGAAATCCTTTGGCGCAAGCCCGCCTCGGAAAAAGGTCTCACTGCCACCGCCATCCGCCGGCTGATAGGTCTGGGCCAGCCCTGGGAGCATCTGGTCCCGGCTGCGGTGGCCCGCCTGGTTAAAGAAATGGGTCTGCTGGAACGACTAAGAATACCGGAGGCCTGAGCAGTCCTGTCGAGGCCAGAACAGGCCTTGACGGGTAATTGACCTTAAAAATAACCAAACTATCCAAGAGGTTCTTTCATGTTCCAATCCACCAAAAGACTCTTAGCTGTCATCCTGGCCTTGGTTTTCTGCCTCTGCGCCGCCTCCTTTGTCGGGGCTCAAAATTTGGCGAGCTTTAAAACCCTGAAAGGGAAAATCGACATCGCCGGCGGCACCGCCCATATCCCGGTCATGAAAGACGCCGCCGAACAGATCATGAAATTCAACCCCAACATCCGCATTACCGTGGCCGGAGGCGGCTCCGGGGTGGGCGTCCAGAAGGTGGGCGCCGGGTTGGTGGATATCGGCGACACCGGCCGGGCTTTGACCAAGGCGGAAATTGCCAAGTACGGACTGAAGACTTTCCCCTTTGCCATCGACGGCGTGGCCTTGGCGGTCAATCCCAAAAACCCGGTGAGTGCCTTAACTTCCCGGCAGATACAGGACATCTTTGCCGGGAAAATCAAAAACTGGAAGGCCGTGGGTGGCCCCAACGAACCCATCCATCTGTTCACCCGGGATGAAGCCAGCGGCACCCGGGCCACCTTTTGGAAAGAACTCCTGAAGAAAGGGCCCATCAACGCCAAGGCCAATGTGGTGCCGTCCAACGGGGCCATGAAGATGGCCATCGCCCAGGACCCCCAGGCCATCGGCTATGTGGGCATCGGCTTTTTGGACAAAACAGTCAAGGGCATCAAACTCAATAGGGTGGAACCGACCCAGGAAAACGCCAAGAGCGGCAAATATCCGGTGACCCGCCTACTCTATATGAACACCAAGGGTGAACCTTCCCCCCTGGTCAAGACTTTTATTGCTTATATCCGGGGTCCCGAAGGGGCCAAAATCATCAAGAAACACGGGTTTCTGCCCCTCACCAAGTAGTTTCAGAACCCGGGCGCCGGTTTTGGGGCCGGCGCCCCGCACTGAAAACCGGGATATATGTCGATTCAAAGAGAAATTCCGCTGGCGCCTACAGCCGAGGCAGCTCTTAAGACGCACTGGCGGCGCCTTAACCGGCGGCAGGGCCGGGTCCAGGCTCTCCTGCTGTTGGCCACCCTGATCTCCTGCGGCTCGGTGGTGGCCATCCTGGGGTTTCTGACCTATTTTACCGTGCCCATTCTCACCGAGGGGCATCTGACGGCCATCTTTTCCTGGTCCTGGCGTCCCTTTCACGGGAAATTCGGCATTCTGCCCATGGTGGCGGGCTCCCTCTGCCTGGCGGCCTCCGCCATGGCCGTGGCTTATCCACTGGGGCTGGGGATTTGCGGCTTTGCCCACGGCTTGGGGCCCCGCTGGCTCAGGGGCCCCCTCATGGGCCTGATCAATTTCATGACCAGCATCCCCACCGTGGTCTACGGGTTTGTGTCGGTGATCTTCCTGGTTCCCCTGGTGCGGACGACTTTCCCGGCGAGCACGGGCTACTCCTGGCTCACCGCCACGCTCACCTTAAGCCTGATGATCCTGCCCACCATCGTGCTGTTGATCCAGGCCCAGTTGCAGCAGGTGGATGCCAAGGTGCGCCTGGCCAGCGCCGCTTTGGGCTTTTCCCCGTCCCAAACCCTGCTCTGGGTCATGCGGCCCCTGGCGGCCCGGGGACTGTGGGCTGCGGCGGTGCTAGGTTTCAGCCGGGCTTTGGGCGACACCCTCATTGCCCTGATGGTGGCGGGCAATGCCCCCCAGGTGCCCCACTCAATGCTGGATTCCATCCGCACCCTGACCGCGCACATCGCCCTGGTGGTGGCCACGGACAGCACCAGCCGCGCCTATCAATCGATTTTCGTCAGCGGCCTGATTTTGTTCGCGGTTACCGGCGCGGTCAACCTGAGCTTGCGGCGGCTGCAATCCCGGACTCCGGCGGGAAAGCGCCATGCATAAGTGGCTTACTTCCTGGCGCGGGGGTTCGCCTGGCTGGCGGTGGCGGCCGTCCTGGGGGTGGTATTGCTGTTTTTGGGCTTTCTGGTGGTCCGGGGCCTCAGCACCTTCAATCTGGGACTGTTTTTCGGCAAGACTCCGGTCTGGGCGGCCATTACCGGACGCCTGCCGGTGTGGCACGGCATCTGGCCGGCCTGTGTGGGCACCATCCTTCTGGTCCTGCTGGCCTCCGGACTGGCCCTTCCCCTGGGGGTAGCCAGCGGCATCTATCTGGCCCACTACGCCCAAGACGCCTGGAAACGATGGTTCGGCCTGGCGGTGGAGGTGCTGGCGGGCATTCCCTCCATCCTCATGGGGCTGTTCGGTTTCGCCCTGATCCTGTTTCTCAAAAAGACCTTCGTGCCCCAGGCCAATACCTGTCTGCTTCTGTCCGCCTGCTGTCTGGCCCTGCTGGTGCTGCCTTACCTGATTTTCATGACGCAGACCACGCTGGAGAGCCTGCCGGAGGAACTCAGGCTGGCGGGCCTGAGCCTGGGGTTCACTCCCTGGCAGAATATGCTCCATGTGCTGCTGCCGGCCGCCAGCCGGGGCGTCCTGAGCGGGGTCATCCTGGCGGTGGGCCGGGCTGCCGAAGATACCGCGGTGATTTTGCTCACCGGGGTGGTGGCCAACGCCGGTCTGCCCTCCGGCATTTTGGGCAAGTACGAGGCCTTGCCGTTTCATATCTTCTATTTGGCGTCCCAGGCCCGGACCGAAGCCGAGTTGGCCAAGGGCTTCGGCGCTGCGTTGATTCTGCTGCTCATCACCGCAGCGCTTTTCCTGGGAGCTTATTATCTTAAGAGCACAGTTACCAAATCATGGGATCAAAAGGACCTGCTGATTTAGAACCCACCGTGGTGGTGGAAGATTTGCACGTGGGCTTTGCGGACCGGGAGGTCTTGCATGGCCTGAGCGCGGAATTTCACCGCGGGCGGCTGGCCATGATTCTGGGCCGCTCCGGTTCGGGCAAGACCACCTTTCTCCGGGCCCTGAACCGGCTCAACGAGTGCTTCCCCCAAAGTGAAACCTGGGGCACCATAAAGCTGAAATTGCGCGGTGAGTGGCGGGATATTTATGCCGACGGTCTGGCTTTGTCAGTCTTGCGGCACCGGGTGGGCATGGTTTTTCAGACCCCTCATCTTTTGCCCGTATCCATTGCCGAAAACCTGGCCCTGCCCCTCAAGCTCATCTTGGGAATGCCACGCCGGGAAATCCCGGCCCGGACGGCCCGGGCCCTAAAGGAAGCCCATCTCTTAGAGGAAGTCAAGGACCGCCTGAAAGCCCCGGCCCATACCCTTTCCGGCGGCCAGCAGCAGCGCCTCTGCCTGGCCCGCCTCCTGGCCCTGGAACCCGAGATTCTGCTGCTGGACGAACCCACCGCCTCCCTGGACTTTCGCGCCGCCCTCAAAGTGGAGGAACTCCTTTTATCCTTAAAAGAGCGCTATACCGTCATTGCCGTGTCCCACAGCCTGAGCCAGGCCCGCCGCCTGACCGACGAGGCGCTCATCTTACGGGACGGCTCCGTGGTGCAAAAGTTAAGCCGGGAGGACTTACAAGTTCCCGGTACCCTGCAGACCTTGCTGGAGGAAATCTTTTAGGGACAGGATTATAATAGGAGGCGAGCGGAGGAAAAAGCGTGATAGCAATCAACGTCCCGGGGGGAACCCGGTTGCGTCGGCGCCATCAGATCCTGGATTATAACGGCACCCTGGCCTGTGACGGCGCCCTCATCCCGGGAGTAGCCGAGCGCCTGACCTTCTTGGCCTAGCATCTGGATATCCATATCGTCACCGCGGATACCTTTGCCAGCGTCCGCTCCCAGGTTGCCCGCCTGCCGATCCAACTCCAGGTGATTCCCCCCGAGAACCAGGACCAAGCCAAGGCTGCCTATATTGAGAACCTGGGATCTAATAACTCGGTGGCCATCGGCAACGGCCGCAACGATGCCCTCATACTGAAACAGGCAGCTTTGGGAGTAGCCGTGGTGCAAACCGAAGATGCCGCCCTGGAGGCGCTGTTGGCGGCCAAGGTGGTCACCCCTGGGATTGTTGACGCCCTTGATCTATTGCTTCATCCTGATCGTTTGAAAGCTACGTTAAGGCTGTGATCACAAATGCATACTTGCTTACATATTTCCTAAGTGCAAAGTCGAGATAGCTATACCAATTGCCAAAAGTTTTCCTTTTTTTACCCCTCACCCTAACCCTCTAACCCTCTCCCACAAGGGGAGAGGGAAATAATTGGAAAGGACTTTTGGCAATCGCTATAAGGCGGTTCAATTTCCAATTAGAATCCAAGCCAGTATCCTCATCGTGGTTTACCTCTCGGGTGGGACCGCCATATATCTTGCCAGATCAGACAATTATCACCAGACGAAGAAAATATCTATATATAATTTGAATATCAGCAACTTACAAACTAATACTCATCTGCACCATCATCAGGCACAAAAATAGGGCCTGGCATTAGCGCCAAGCCCTTGTATTTCCTGGCTCCCCGGGACGGACTCGAACCGCCGACCAAGTGGTTAACAGCCACCCGCTCTACCAGCTGAGCTACCGGGGAATTTTTATACTGATTGCCAAAAGCTGGTTCTTCTACCCCTTCCCTTCAAGGGGGCAACGGAGAGAACTTTGGCAATCGCTATAATCGCGGCACAACTTGCCAGCCTGTGCTTCTAGACTTTGGTCATTCTGGCTGGGGGACCAGGATTCGAACCTGGATAGGCAGATCCAGAGTCTGCAGTCCTGCCGTTAGACGATCCCCCAGAGCACCTAGAATATATACGCAGGCGCAGAGATTTTGTCAAGGGTTGAGCCCGGGGCCGGAAAGGTTATTAAGGTGCCCGAACCGCGGTTTTTGCCAGGGTCAGGAAGAAGGGCAGGGCCAGGAGTTGGGCTGCCATTGAAAAGATGACCAGGGCTGTTAAAGAGATGCCATAGAGCAGTCCCATTAAAGCACTGCCCAGAAACCAGGAAAGGCCGAAAATGGTGTGAAACAGACCGTAGGCCGAGGCCCGGCGCTGGGGCGACACCATCCCTGCCAGCGCGGCCCGCATGATGGAGCCCTGGACGCCCATGCCCAGGCCCCAGAGTACCATGCCGCCCCAGGCGGCGTCCCGCCCCCCCAGAAAGACCAAGGGAGCAAAGCCCGCCGAAATTAACGGCGCGGCGATCAGGAGCACCAGGCCCAGGCGGTCAAACAGACGTCCCAAAGCCAGCGCCCCCAGGGCGTCTACTCCCATGGCCAAGGCGTACAACAGAGGGATCTGGTCAGGGGGGAAGAGGGCCTCCTGGTGGAAATGGTAGGCGATCAGGGGAAAATCGGCATATCCTGCGGCCAACACGGCGGCGCCGGCGGCATAGAGCCAGAAGGGACGGCTCAGGCCCTGGGGAGTCGGCAGGGATGGCCCCATCTCCAGGTGGCGCGGATGGGGGTAGAGGCGAGCCGCCCAAGCCAGGACCAGGAGGGCCAGGATGGCCGGCCCCAACAGTATCGCAAACCCCAGCCAGTAACCCTCGTGCAAGGCCAATACCCCCGCCACCAGCAGGGGACCTGCCACTGCGCCGGTCTGGTCCATGGCATTATGGAAGCCGAAGCCCCAGCCCCGGCCCACCGCGGTGGTGGCGTGGGACAGCATGGCGTCCCGGGCCGGGGTGCGCAAACCCTTACCCAGGCGCTCGCTGACGATCAGTCCGGCAGCCGGCGGCCAACTGCCCACCAGGGCCAAAAGAGGAACCGACAGCAGGTTGAGGGCATAGCCCCAGATGGTCAAGGGCCAGTATTTGCCGGTGCGGTCAGCCAGGTAACCGGAGCCCAGGCGCAGGGCGTAACCCAAAAACTCCCCCAGGCCCGCCACTACCCCCACCACCAGGGCGCTGGCCTGGAGTTCTCCCAAAAAAGGGCCGGTTATGCTCCGGGCACCTTCATAGGTTATGTCGCTGAGAAGGCTGATGATCCCCAGCAGGATGATGAATTTCCAGGCCCTGGCCGTGGCCAGGTCTCGAGACGGGGGCATTAGACTTCCAGAATTTCCCAGTGGTGGTCGAAGGAGCGGTCGCCCGGAGTGTAGCTGTGGCGTAAGGTTTTGCCCTGCCCCTGGGAAACTTCGCCTTGGTCCCTCCAGAACCTGAGGGCCAGGGCCGGAACCAGTTCCACGGAAGCACCGGCCTCCCCGGGTTGTGAGACCCAAAGTTCCCTTTCTTCAATCACCTTCCAGACGTTGCCGCTGCCCTTGTGCCGCACCCGTTCACCCACCCGGGGCAGTTTCAAGGCCTCCCGCAGGACCTTAAAGCGGTAGACATTGACTTCTTCCTTTTCCAGGATGCGTTCCCCCATGAGGGTGATGCCGATGGCTCCCAGGGGGGCGGTAGCCAGGATGGAGAGCACAGCCACGGCCAGGATGACCTCGCCGCCGGGCACTCCGGCCTCCAGGGGAATGGCCCCGATGGCCGCCTGAACCGTGGCTTTGGGAATATAAGAGACCACACAAAAAAGCTTTTCCCGGAAGTTCAGGCCCGCTCCCAGGATGGAAAGATAGGTGCCTAGGGAACGGAAAACCAACCCGATGCAGATTACGGCCAGGCCGGCGGCGCCCGCATGCCAGGCGACCTGCAAATTAACCTGGGCGCCCACCAGAACAAACAGCAGAAGCTCGGCCACCACCCAGATGCGTTTTAATTTTTGAGAAATGAGGTGGGCCAGACTCTCCTGTTTTTCCAGGATGACGAAGCCCATGGCCATGACTCCCAACAGGCTGGCGACGGGGAGGAATCTGTGGGCCAATTCTTCCACCCAGGTGAGTAGGATAGCCACTCCTAAAACGATGAGGCTGCGCCGGGGGGTGGCCACATCATACCTGACAAACATTTTATAGAGAAAATAGCCAGGGATGACTCCCACCAGGATACCCAGGACGATAGCCAGGGGAATGCCGCCGATTTGCCAGAGAATATTGACCTGCTGGCCTTTTTCCAGGGCCAGGAGAATGGTGAAGATGACGATGACAAAGACGTCGTCGATGGCGGATGCGGCCAGGGTCAGGGTGGGAATGCCCTTTTTGGCGCCCATGCCCCGCTCCATGAATTCGATCATCAGCGGCACCACCACCGCCGGGGAGACCGCGCCCAGGATGGCCCCCAGGATGGCGGCTTCCAGGTAGGTGAGATGGAGAAAGAAGGGGGCCACCGCCACTATGGCGGCGATCTCAAAGAGGGCAGGTATGCAGGACATCAAAACGGCGGGACGAGCGGTGCGGTTGAGGGTGTCCCGGCGGAGTTCGAAGCCGGCCCGCAGCAGGATGACAATCAGGGCGATTTTGCGGAAATCAGCGGATACCACCATCATTTCCGGACGCAGCAGGCCTAACACGTGGGGTCCCACCAGCATCCCCACCAACAACATGCCCACCAGACCCGGCAGTTTCAGGCGGCGGAACAGGTAATCGGCTCCCAGCCCCAGGATGATAATGATTGCCAGACTGACGGCCATTAAGTAAGTTCTCCCCTTATCGCCTCAGGGTAAGCTTAAGCAAGTCCCTGCTTGCAGATAACGGAATCAGGAACACGGTTTGGGCTTGAGGCGGTAACCAAGTTAGCTCCATCGGCGATTATTTTGCGTTTATCTTTTAGCCTAAGGCGCGGCTGCGGTCAAGGACAATGAGCAGGGAAAATTTCGGGAGGTGCGCACGGGTCCGCTAGCCGGTATGCACTTCTGACCTGAGTGGGGGAGCTAGAAAGTTAATGGCAAAGATAGAAGCAGGCGCGGGGGCACGGGATGCCGTGCCCTTACAAATGGATTACTTATTGAACAGCTGCCTGGTATTAAAAGCCGGCCTGGTAGAGGGATTGGACAACAGCGGCCGCGGCCAGGCAATAAAGTCCGAATAGAGGCCACCAGCCCCGTTCCAGCCAGTTGGAAAGCCACTTTAAAGCCAACAGACCGGTGACGAAGCTTAATCCCAAACCCAAAATTCCTTGAAAAATGGCTAAACCAAGACTGGTTAGGGGGGCGGCGGACGCAGCAGGAGCGGTAAACAAGCGCCAGGCTTCCCAGATAATGGCCAGGGGAGTGAGCACTGCGGCCAGGGCAAAACTGAATTCCTCCGTGTGCTTCTTGGAGACCCCTAGCAACAGCCCCGTGGAGATGGTGGCCCCGGACCGGGAAAAACCTCGAAAAGGCACGCAAAGGCCTTGCAAAATTCCGATCCAGAAGGACTGTTTTGTCCCCAGATCGGCGGGCTGGGAAGAGTTATTTCGACGCAGACCCGAAACCAGGATAAGGATGCCTGTAGCCCCCAGGGCGATGGCCATCAGGGCCAGGTTCCCGAAAATATCCTCAATCTGTCCCTGCGGACCAAGTACATACTTCTCGATAAAGTCTATCAGCAGTAAGCCCAAGATGCCCGTACAAGCGGTGGCTATCATCACCAGCTTGGCGAAATTCCAGGATTCCTCCCGGGAAGAAAAGAAGTTGGCTTTCCAGGACTCCCAGTAATAAACCAGGACCGACAGGGTGGTGCCGGCATGCAGCATGACCAGAAGAAGGGTTCTGGCGGGACGGGTGGGATCCAGGCCCATTAATTTTTCGGCGACAATGACGTGGGCCGAACTGGAGATGGGTAAAAGTTCGCTAAATCCCTGAACTACAGCAAGAATAAAAACATGGAGCAATGACATTCATAGAACCTCCGGGATTTGTCCCCAAAAATGATGGCACAAGCCTCTTCCGGGCGCATCCCACGGTATCCCTTCCCATGGCTGGCGCCCGCAGCGACCTGACCCTAAGTCAAGCTAAGTTAATTAGCTATTTAAAAATAGTCAATAAACAAGGGGATGTCAATTTCACCGGGATTGCCAGACCGTGAATCCTAAAGATCAAGGTAGGTTAGTGGAGAAAAATTATGTTCCTCAATTTGCGGAGGGCGGTAAAGGGGCTTTATTCTCCCAAGACTTCCCCAAACCGGTCGAAACAGTGGTCTTCGAAAGTGGAGCGGTACGAGCGAGTCTTGCCCTTGCCGGGGGCGCTGTCGTTCTCGGAAGACCTCCCCAACTTCAATATTTTTGGCTCTAAAAACAGGTTTAGAGAAGAGAGCTGCGGCGCAGCTTTTTTAATCTTCTGGCATTCTTTGAAAATATGTGTGAAAAAAATAACTTAAACTTGACAGTTAGGAGAGAAACCTTATGTTTTAATTATATCCGGTCATCATTCATCAGGAGGCGGTCATGAAAGATTTTAAAGAAATCATCCACAAAAAAGGTCTGCCGGAAGTGGGCCAGACGGTACGCAATAAGAAATATGGCACTTTATGGCGAGTTCTGGAAAAGCGGGAAATCTGGCGCACCATTGAACCTGACCCCAACAGCGGTGAAACCCGCATAGTCCCGGCCATTTACCTTTCCTTTTGGAAAGTTCAGGAGGGAACGCGGCCCGGTGTGGGCAAGATGATGGGTTTTGAATACACCCTGTATGACGATACTTTTAATCTCAACTGGGACATCGTTTAATAGTTTCTTAGTTGAACCCATGCCACCAAAATGGCGAGGGAGCCTGAGGTCGGGGCAGGAGGAGCGCGGCCATGAAAGAATATGAAGAGATTATGCGGCGCAAGGGACTGCCAAACGTAGGGCAATTGGTGCGGAGCAAAAAGTACAATACCATCTGGCGGATCATGGAAAAACGGGAGACCTGGCGGAACCTGGGAGAAGACCCGAAGACCAAAGAACCTCGATGGGATTATGCGATTTATCTCTCTTATTGGAAAGTTCAGAAGGGAATAGAGCCCGGGCTGGGTAGAACCATGGGATTTTTATACGGTCTCGATGACAACACCTTTCAGGAAAATTGGACAATCGTATCTTAAAAGTTTTTAAGCAGCTGTTTTTAATTGATTAGGGGCCGCAGGGTGGCCCCTTGTGTTTTTGAAGATGGAAAGGCAGTTGTGGCATAAAATAATGCTGCACTATTTCAATTCATGATGAGGAAGCCATGACTCAAATCATTTTAGTTCGCCATGGGCAAACTCCTTGGAATAAGGATAAGATTTTCCGGGGGTCCAGAGACATTCCCCGCAATGACACCGGCCGGGAAGAGGCCCGGCTGGCGGGCGAGTGGCTCAAGACCGAAACCATCCACGCCGCTTACTGCTCCCCCTTGTCCCGGGCCCGGGACACCGGCGAGGCCATCGCCCGTCACCATGACCTCCAAGTCCTGGACCTGCCGGGGCTGGCCGACCTGTGCTACGGCGATTGGGAGGGTCTGCCCCTGTCAGAAGTCAAGGTCAAGTACGCCGACCTCTATCGCCAGTGGGAGACTGCGCCTGCAAACGTCCGGTTTCCGGGCGGCGAAACCCTGGACGAGGTCAAGGTCAGGGCCGTGGACGCCGTTGAAGAAGTGGTGCGGCGCCATCCCGGGCAAACCATTCTCTTGGCGGCCCACCGGGCGGTGAACAAGGTGCTCATCGCGGCCTTTATCGGCCTGGACAATTCCCATTTCTGGCGGCTCGGCCAGGACACCACCGCCATTAACCGCTTTAAGCGGGTAGAGGACACCTGGCACATTATGGGCCTCAATGATATCTGCCATCTCAGGGGGCTGAAGCGCGGAGAATATGTGGATTTTTAAGGTAAGGGGCGGGTAAGGTCGCGCGACTGATCCGCCTGGCCCAGCTCAGAACAAAGGAACAGCCTTAAAGACCTGATAAAACTTTCCCACCTTTTGGGACCAAACGATGCTTCCCAGATTATTGAGGCGGGGCATGAGGTGATCAGCCGGATCGATGGTAACGGTGCCGTTGATCGAGGAAACCACCTGCCAGAAACCATTCTGTCTTTCAATCCAGACTCGCCAGGAGATTATGGCTGCGGCAAGATGAAGCCAGGCGAAATAAGGG
>JARRQO010000004.1:0-29593 GCA_037381685.1 Deltaproteobacteria bacterium
GTCGTGGCAACCTTGTTTGATGATGGCTAATTGTTCCGATACCGGTTTCACGGATACGGCTCTCCCCTCAGTTTAACCCAGGGGCATGGACGTGCCATGGATGCCGTAATCGCCCCAGGATAAGGTAAGCTTGTAGTCCCCCATGGGATTATCCGGCCCCGGTGGCATTGCCGCCATGCCATATTTTTTCTGTAGGGCTTTGGGGACATGCCAGGTAGGGTGCACTTTCTTATTTATTACCCGAAACTTGCCCTGGGGAGTCCGGTAATCCAACACCCCCATGCCGATGGGGAAGGTATAAACCTGGGTGTTGTTCTTTATATAATAGTAGAGCCGCATGGCGCCAGTGTTGACGATGATCTGGTTGCCCCGGCTATTGGGCACGATCCACATGGTGGGGATAGTCATTACCGTGCCTACGGGGAGAATGAAGGGGTCCCATTGGCGATACATGGCTCCGAGCTCGGAATAGCCCAGACCATAATGCCGGGCCAGTTCCAGGAGGTCATCGCCTTTCTTGATCCGGTAGTGTTGATTATGCCCTACCACGGTGACGGCATTGGGGTCGCAGCCTTCGGGGGAGGCGGGAAAGCGGATATTGAAGGGCCCGGCCGCCAGCACGGGTTGGGCCAGAAACATGAAAAACGCGGCCAACATGATTTTGATCAGAGGGCGCATCGTTACTCCTGGGTGGTTCGGTAAGGTTTCAGGCTGGAGGAAAAGGGAGGTTCCATAATGCCCTTTTCCGTGATAATACCGGCAATCAAGTCGTTGGGGGTGACATCAAAGGCCAGGTTCAGGGCCGGGGCTCCCGTCGGCGCCACTGCCTGGCCCCAGAGATGGGTTATTTCCTCTGCGGCCCGCTCTTCCACCGGGATATGGTTGCCGTCGGGAATGGAGAAATCGAAAGTAGACAGCGGCGCAGCCACATAAAAAGGGACGCCGTGGTGGTGAGCCAGGACTGCCACGCTGTAGGTGCCAATTTTGTTGGCAGTGTCGCCGTTGGCGGCGATGCGGTCCGCCCCCAGGATGACCAGATCCACCTTGCCCTGATGCATTAAGGTGGCCGCGGCCCCGTCGGGAATGAGGGTATAGGGGATCCCCAGCTTGCCCAACTCCCAGGTGGTGAGCCGGGCTCCCTGGAGGAGAGGACGGGTTTCGTCCACCCACACGGAAAACTGCTTGCCCGCTTCCCAGGCCGCCCGCACCACGCCCAAGGCGGTGCCGTAAGCCCCGGTGGCAAGGCCCCCGGTGTTGCAATGGGTCAGGACCCGGGTGCCGTTGTGGATCAAAACCTGTCCCGCCTGGGCCAGGTGACGGTTAACCGTTTCATCTTCGGCCAGCATGGCCTGGGCCTCATTCACCAGGCGGTCTTTTACAGCCGCCACGGTTTCATCGGCGTGGGCCTGGGCCAGCCGCTGCATCCGATCCAGGGCCCAAAACAGGTTCACCGCGGTGGGCCGGGCCTGGGCGATTTCCTGGCAAATTTGCTGAAAGCGCACCTGGAACTCGCCTTGGTCCTGAGTAGCCAAATCCAGGGCCCCTAACGCCGCGCCCATGGCCGCGGCCACGCCGATGGCCGGAGCCCCCCGAATCGCCAGGGTGCGGATGGCCTCAATGATGTCGTGATAATCCTTGATCTCCAGATACAACTCTTCCGCGGGCAGCCGCCGCTGATCCAAGAGCTTGACCTTATCTACATCCCAGCAAATGCTGCAGTAAGGTATCATCTGTACTCCGTTTTCGCTTGTCGTTTTGGATTTATGGTAAAGAGGCCTACTTTGAGAGCGGACAGGCAGGTCCACCCCTACATCGCAGATATCCTTGATTGCTTATTTCGACAATAGCTTCTGAAAAACCTCATTGGCCAGCTTGGGGTTGGCCTGGCCTTTGGTTTTTTTCATGAGTTGGCCCACGAAAAAGCCCATGACTTTGGTTTTGCCGGCCCGATAATCATTCGCTTCTTTAGGGTTGGCGTCGATAATCTCCTGGGCCAGGTTTTCCAGAGCCCCGGCGTCGCTGATCTGGGTCAGGCCTTTTTCTTTGACGATAGCCTCAGGGTCACGGCCGGTGGCCACCATGTCCTCGAACACGGTTTTGGCCAATTTGCCGCTGATAGTACCCTGTTCAACCATTTTTAGTAAGCTTGCGTTGGCTGAAGGAGGTATATATACACTTCCGGGCTCTGTTATTTTTGATGAAGGAGGCACCGTAGGAACAAGGACTAACTTCCCCTTTTTCACTTCTCGGAGGACTTCCCCCATGATCCAGTTGCTCACCTGCTTGGGCCGGGGAAACTCTTGCACTGTGGCCTCGAAGTAGTCGGCTAGCGCCTTATCCGAAGTTAAGACTTCCGCGTCATACTCCGGCAGCTCATACTCCGCCTGAAACCGGGCCAGGCGCGCTGCGGGCAGTTCCGGCAGATTTTTCGTAAGGCTGTCTATCCACTCCTCCGAAATTCTCACCGGCACCAGGTCCGGGTCGGGAAAATAGCGGTAATCATGGGCCTCTTCTTTGCCTCGCATGGACACGGTCTGATTGCTGGCCGTATCCCACAGACGGGTCTCCTGAACGATTTCCCGTCCCGCGGCTAACAGCGCCCGCTGCCGCTTGATTTCGAATTCTAGGGCCGCCTTGACGAACCTAAAGGAGTTCATATTTTTGAGCTCGGTCTTGGTGCCGAACGCAGTTTGCCCCACCGGGCGCAGGGAGATGTTGGCATCACACCTGAGCGACCCCTCCTCCATGTTGCCGTCGCAAATTTCCAGGTAAAGTAGGATATTGCGCAGGCCTTTGAGGTACTCCACCGCCTCTTCGGGAGTGCGCATATCCGGCTCGCTGACGATCTCGATGAGGGGCACCCCGGTGCGGTTAAAGTCCACAAAACTCACGGGCCGGGATTCGCTGTGGATGAGCTTGCCCGCGTCTTCTTCCATGTGGATGCGGGTAATGCCCAGGCGGCGGGCGCGGCCTTCGACCGTGACCTCCAGGTGGCCGTGCTCGGCCAGGGGCAATTCATACTGAGAGATTTGATAGCCTTTGGGCAGATCGGGATAAAAATAATTTTTTCGGGCGAAGACCGACTCCCGATTGATCCGGCAGTTGGTGGCCAGGGCCATTTTCAGGGCGAATTCCACGGCCTTGCGGTTCAAGACCGGCAAGCTGCCGGGCATCCCCAGACAGACTTCACACACCTGGGTGTTGGGCGGGGCCCCGAAAGAAGTGGCGCAGCCGCAAAAGATCTTGCTGGCGGTAAGCAGATGGGCGTGGACCTCCAGCCCGATGACAGCTTCGTATTCCAAGGGAGCTCCTGGAACGGCAAAAATGGTGTGCCTGGTGACCTGCGGGAATTCAGCTTTTCGTTATTCTGGAGAGCCGGAAAACCACAAACCCGTCCGGACAGGCAACTTCCATCTGACCAGGCGGTTTTTCACAAACCATGGTATCCGAAAACCGCATGGCCAGGGCCATGGGATGGATGGCATGGAAGGCCCGGCCGCACATGGGCGGATCCGGGGTCCGCGGTCCTATGGTATAGGTCTCTCCGACCCGGCATTTAGCCGAACCGGGACAGTAGCCACTATCGCTCTTCACCTCAATTGCTTCGCATTTGATCTTATAGTTTGCCGGCACGTTAATTATCCTTCCTTAGTTAACCGTTCGTGAATCAGGTCCGCGGCCCTGAGGCCTGAGAGGAGCATGCCGCCAAAGATAGCGCCCATGCGGTTGACGCCGAAGGTGGCGGTAGCCGCCATGCCCGACACGAAGATGCCCGGATAGATCTCTTTGGTATTTTCGACGGTGCCCTTTTCCCCCTCTTCGGACCACATGGAGCGTTCGCCGCCGATGCCGCCGGTGGGAGTAAACAGCTTCAGGGGCTGGTTTTTGCGTAAGAGCACTTGCACCACCTCGAAGTCGTGGCCGGTGGCGTCGATGGTGTATTTGGCCCGGATCACCAGGGGGTCCACGTGCAGGCGGGCCATCTCCACCGCGGTCCAGCCGATTACCAGGCCGGTGACCTGATCTTTCCGGACCATGACGTCTTCCACGCTAATGCCGTTAAACACGGTGGCCCCGGCCTTAATGGCCTGAGAGGCCAGGGTGGTGACGGCCTCCACGCCGTCGGCGGTGTAATATTGGTCGAAAATGGGTTTAAGACGAATCCCCAGCTCGTCCATGACGGGTTTGCCCGCCTCCTGCACCACGATTTCGTTAAACAGCATGCCGCCGGCCCACATGCCGCCGCCGACGCTCAGCTTCCGTTCAAAAATGGCCACCTTATGGCCTTGCCGGGCCAGCCGCCAGGCCGCGGTGAGACCGGAGACGCCACCCCCCACCACGGCCACCTCCAGGTCCAGGTTGTCCAACAATTTCGCGGTATATCGCTCAATGATTGCCCGGGTGATAAGAACCTCATCCAGCGCCATGGCGAGTCCTTTCTCAGCTTAAAATTGTGTTAAAAATATCTAACCCCTGTAGTTCTGTCAAGTAGACGGCGTCCGCCGATAACCCGAGATTCCAGGGATCGCGGCCAAGGCAATTTCGTCCGGGCCTTTGTCTTCCCTCGCCGCAACAGAAACGGTATAGTGAGGGAAACTTTTGCCGGGATTTGATCATGCCCCCCATCAAGCTGAAAGTTTTTCCGCTAATGGAAAAAATCCGGGCTCAAAGCCCGGTGGTGCATCACCTCACCAACTGGGTTACCATCTCCGACTGCGCCCAGGTGGTCAAGACCCTGGGAGGCTCGCCGGTCATGGCCCATGCCCGACAAGAGGTGGAGGAGATGGCCGGACTCGCCTCCGCGTTGGTCCTCAATATCGGCACCTTGACCGTGGAGATGGTGGAGGCCATGAAGCTGGCGGCGTCAAGCGCCAACGCCAGGAGGATTCCGGTGATCCTGGACGCCTGCGGCGCCGGGGCCACGGCCCTGCGGGATCAGAAGTGCTTCGAGCTTTTGGATGAGGTGCAAATTGATCTTATCAAAGGCAACGCCTCGGAAGTGGCCAGGCTCAGCGGGGCCGCGGTGCGCACCAAGGGGGTGGATGCCAGCGCCGTGGCGGTAAATCTTAAGGAAGTGGCCCAGAGCCTGGCTCTGAGGCGGCAGGCCACCGTGGTCATCACTGGCCCGGAAGACTTGGTGGTGGACAGCGACCGGCGGTTTGTGGTCAAAAACGGGCATCCCCTCATGTCCCGGGTGGTGGGCACCGGGTGCATGGCGGCTTCGGTGATCGGGACTTTCGCCGCGGTGGAGGCGGATTTGGCTGTTGCCGCGACCGCCGGCCTAGTTGCCTTTAACGTCGCCGCGGAAGTAGCGGCGGAACTGGCTCCGGGCCCCGGATCCTTTAAGGTGAAACTCATTGACTGCCTGGCCGGCTTGGACGAACCGACCCTGGCGGAGCGGCGGCGGGTCAGTGGATGAGAGGATATTATTTTATTACGGATGCGGGACTTAGCCGGGCTGGCAACGAGGGCGATGTGGCGCAGGCGGTGGCCGCCGGGGTGTGGGTGGTGCAGTACCGCCGGAAAGAGGGTCGAACCACAGATCTGGTGGCCGAAGCCCGGCAGTTGGGGGCCCTCTGCCGCAGCATCCGGTTTGTGGTCAACGACCGGGTGGAGGTGGCCTTGGAGGTGGGGGCGGACGGGGTTCACCTGGGCCAGGAAGACCTGTCCTGCCGCAAGGCCCGGAGGCTCCTCGGCCCTGATAAAATTATCGGCATCACGGTGTGCGACGTGGCCCAGGCCCTGGCGGCCACCGCGGCGGGTGCGGATTACCTGGGAGTGTCGCCCATCTTTGCCACCGGCACCAAGGCTGACGCCGGGGCCCCCCGCGGGGTGCAACTTTTAGGTGCGATTCGCCGCCGGGTGCGGCTGCCGCTGGTGGCCATCGGCGGCATCACCCTGGACAACGCCCCCGCAGTCATTGCGGCCGGGGCCGACGCCATCTGTGCCATCTCCGCGGTGGTGACCCAGGCAGATGTCCGGGGCGAAATTGCTAAATTCCAACGGCTGTTTCGGCCGGGTAGCCCGGATCTTTAGGGTCAAAATTGCACTTTTCAATTAAGATATAATTTAGCTCTGCAGAATTGTTTCTGAGAATAATTCTGATTTCTCTTTAGAGGTGCATATGTCGCAGATGGCTTTTTTGTTTCCCGGACAGGGGTCGCAGTACGTGGGCATGGGCCAGGACCTGTTTGACGCCGACCAACAAGCCCGGCAGTTGTTCGAGTTGGCTGAGGACACCACCGGCCTGCCCTTAAAACGGCTGTGTTTTGAGGGTCCCATGGCAGAACTCACCCTGACGGTGAACCTGCAGCCCGCGGTTACCGTAGTCAACCTCTGCCTCTGCCGGGCCCTGGCCGTGGCCGGGGTAGCGCCCGCGGCGGTGTGCGGCCACAGCCTGGGCGAATACAGCGCCCTGTTCGCTGCGGGGGTGTTGGGCGCCGCCGACACCCTGGCCGCGGTGCGGGAACGGGGCCACCTCATGCACCGGGAGGCGGAGAAATATCCCGGGGCCATGGCCGCGGTCATCGGCTTGACCCCGGATAGGCTGAAGGGGCTGATGCAGCCCTTTACCAAAGAGGGTCCCATCGGCTTGGCGAACTTCAATACCCCGGAGCAAACGGTGATTTCCGGGGCTCCGGAAATCGTGGCCCGGGTCGGCAACGCGGCCAAGGCCGAAGGGGCCAAAGTTATCCCCTTGAAGGTCTCCGGGGCCTGGCACTCGCCTTTGATGATGGGCGCCAACGCCGATTTTGCCGCGTTCATGGACCGCTTAAATTTTCAGGCTCCCCAAGTTCCTCTCTACCTCAACGCCACCGCGGCTCCAGAGAGCAATCCCGAAGTTTTGCGGGCCTCCATGGGAGCGCAACTTATCTCGTCGGTGCGCTGGGCCGAACTCATTGTCAATCTCAAGGCTGTGGGTATCGATACCTGGGTGGAGGTGGGGCCCAAAAACGTGCTCACCGGGCTGGTGCGCAAGATCCTGCCCCAAGAGCCCAAGGAAAATTTTCATAACGTGGAAAACCGGGAGAGCTTGGAGAAGTTTTTGGCGATGCGGCAGGCCTGAGCGCGGCCACTGCTCGGGTAAACCTCAAGTCAGTTCGGGGCGCAAGGAGGCCAGAAGTTCTTTGAAGGCCGCCAAGGCCCGGGCCCGGTGGCTGATCCGATTTTTGACGCCAGCTCCCAGTTGGGCCATGGTGGCGCCATAATCCGGCACCCAAAAGACCGGGTCGTAACCGAAGCCCGCATCGCCTGAAGGCGCCAGGGCGATAAGCCCCTGGCACTCGCCGTGGGCGCGCCAGAGGCGGCCGTCGGGCAGGGCCAGGGCAATTTCGCAGATGAAGCGGGCGCCCCGCGCCTCCCAAGGGACGTCCTGCATTTCATCCAGGAGTTTACGCCAGTTGTCGGTGTCGGTGGGGGGGTGGGGGGAGGTGCGGTCCTGGGCGTAGCGGGCCGAAAAGATCCCTGGGGCGCCGTTCAGGGCCTCTACGGCCAGACCGGAGTCATCCGCCAGGGCGGGATACCCGGTAAGCCGGGCCACCGCCCGGGCCTTGGTGGCGGCATTTTCGGCAAAAGTGGCGCCTTCCTCCGGGATTTCGGGAAGTTCGGGAAAATCGGCCAGGCTCAACAGGGCCACCCCGGTATCGCCCAGGAGTTCTTGCAGTTCCCGGACCTTGCCGGGATTGCGGGTGGCCATCACCAGGGTAGGGGCAGCCACGGGGCCAAAACCTCCTCCTGGATGCTGGTGATCTGCTTAATCCCTTCCTGAGCCAGCTCCAGCATGTCATGGAGCCGGGCCGCGGCAAAGGGTCCGCCTTCGCCGGTCAACTGCACCTCGATGAGCTCGCCGGCGCCGGTGCCCACGAAATTGGCGTCCACCAGGGCCTGGGAGTCCTCGTCATAATCCAAGTCCAGAAGCAGCCGCTCTCCCACCAGTCCCACGCTCACCGCGGCCACCTGGCCCCGGAGGGGGGAAGGCTCCGCCAGCCCTTGACGCCGAAGCTTTTCCAGGGCCAGGCACAGGGCCACAAATCCTCCGGTGATGCTGGCGGTGCGGGTGCCCCCGTCCGCCTGGATGACGTCGCAGTCCACGATGACGCTGCGGGCTCCCAGGGCCTGCAAGTCCACCACCGCCCTGAGGGACCGGCCGATAAGGCGCTGGATTTCCAGGGTGCGGCCCCCCACCCGGCCCGCAAGAGATTCCCGCTCTTGCCGGGGATGGGTGGCCCGGGGCAGCATGGCGTACTCTCCGGTAACCCAGCCGCCCCCGGAACGGAGACGGAAAGGGGGAACCTGCTCGCTCACCGTGGCGGCGCAGATCACCTTGGTCCGGCCCCAGGTGATCAGGCAGGAGCCTTCGGCAAAATCCAGATAGCCCGGGGTGATGCTGATCTCCCGGAGGTCATGGTCTGCGCGGGTGCCGCTTCGCCGCATGATGGTTCCTTGGGCAATAAATCAATGGGTAAGCCGATGTGTGTCCGAGATCCGGTTCCCGCTGCCGCGCCGGGCAAAAAGGAAAAAGGAACAAGATGGCAACGGGCAAAAAAATTTCTTTGCTGCCCCACCTTGTCGCCCTTTTTCCTTTTACCCTTTTTCCCCTTCTTTAAGAGATTGGCGCAAGGTGCCGATGACCAGGTTATAGGTGTCGGCAAAGGAGGCCGGGGAGACCCGCCCCACTTCGATAAATTTAACCACAATCTCCTTGGCCACCTTCAGGAGCAGTTCCTCCCGGGGGGTCAAGGGTGCACGGGCTTTTTGCTCCCGGGGCATGTAGGCGCCTCCCGCGTGGAGTGATTTTTTGGTATAGTGGAACCGTGAGCCCTAAGCAGACAGCCGTGAGCAGGGGCATTCAACCCTGGGCACTTCGACCACGATTTGGATTACCGCTGCCTAACTGCTTAGCGCTAACTGCTGGCTGAAAGTTGCCCGCCGGCCAGAAGAAGGCCAATTCGAATGGCCGACGGGCCGGGTAAGAAGAACCGAGACAGCCCTCCTTGGCGCACATGATAAACCAGGGACACCGGCAAGGCAAGGGGGAATCCGTGAGCTGCATCCGTATCCTGAACCCCCAGGTGGCGGCCCGCATCGCCGCGGGGGAGGTCATCACCCGTCCCGCCGCGGCGGTCAAGGAACTGGTGGAAAACGCCCTGGACGCCGGGGCCCGCACCATCGCGGTGACGGTAGAGGAAGGGGGGCGGAAACTCATCCGGGTGGTGGACGACGGCTGCGGCATGACTGCCGAGGACGTGGTGGTCAGCCTGAAACGCCACGCTACCAGCAAGCTGGCGGCGGAAAACGACCTGTTGGGCATCGCCACCCTGGGGTTTCGGGGCGAGGCCTTGCCCTCCATCGCCACGGTGAGCCGCCTCACCCTCATCAGCTGTCCTCCGGGGGCGCCGGGAGGCTATAAAGTGGTGGCCCGGGCCGGCGAGATTTTGGAGTCCTCGCCCTGGGCCGCTTCCTGCGGCACCCAGGTGGAGGTGGCGGAAATCTTCTTTAACACCCCGGCGCGGCGGAAATTCCTGAAGAGCAAGGACTCGGAACAGGCCCAGATTCTGGAAATCCTCCGTCATCTGGCCCTGGGCTACCCCCAGGTGCATTTTACCCTGAATACCCCGGCCCGGACCCTGCTGGCGGCTCCGGCTACCACCAGCCTCACCGAGCGGGTGGCCGCGGTCTGGGGGCCGGAGGTGGCGGCCCATCTGCTACCCCTGGCTTTAGGCCAGGGAGACTGGCAGGTTTCGGGCCTGGTGACGGAGCCGGATCATACTCTGGCCACTCGCCGTTTTCAGGTCCTCCTGGTGAACGGCCGGGTGGTCAAAGATATGGTTTTGGGCGCGGTCTTAAAAGAGGTTTATGCCGGGCTGCTCCCCCGGGGCCGGCACTGTGGGGCGGTGGTGCAGCTCAAGGTGCCGGCGGAAGCCGTGGACGTCAATGTCCATCCCGCCAAGACCGAAATCCGCTTTCAAGAGCCCGGCAAGGTTTACCCGCTGCTCTTAATGGCCCTGCGCCAGGGTCTGGGGCCCCTGTATGGGGAGCGCCCCCGGCCCGTGGTGAGCTGGCAGCCGGAGCCGCCCCCCCGGGCCATGGAGAGCGCCCGGCCCGGGTTGTTTCCCCGCACGGCCCCGGCGCCGGGGAAAAACGGGCCGCCGCCGTTTACTTTCCCGGAGGCCGTATCCAGCGCGGTTCCTGGGTCTGCGCCTGGCCCCCGGCAGTGGCGTTTTCAAGATTTGACCGTGTTGGGCTCCCTGGCCCAGACCTATATTTTAGCTCAGGGGCCCGAGGGGCTTATCCTGATTGATCAGCACGCGGCCCACGAACGCGTGCTCTATGAGGCCCTTAAGGCCCGGCAGGCGGACGCGGCCCAACAGAGCCTGCTTTTTCCCCGGGTGGTGGAAGTGCCCCCGGCCCAGGCCGATTGGGTCCGGGATCACCTGGAAGTTTTGGCCCAGGCTGGGCTTACCCTGGCGCCCTTCGGGGGGGCCAGCTTTGTGATCACTGCGGTGCCGGCCTGCCTGGCCCATGCCGATCTGGAGGCGGTGGTGGCCGAGGCGGTGGAGACCTTGGCGCCTTTGAAAAGCGGCGCTGACCCCCAGACGGTCCAGGAGCAGGCCTGGCAGATCATGGCCTGCCGGGGCGCGGTCAAGGCCGGCGAAACTCTGGCCCCGGAGGCCGTGGCGGCGTTGCTTGCCCAACTGGATGAGCTGGCGGTTGCCTCCCACTGCCCCCATGGGCGGCCCCTGTGGCGGCTGCTGAGCTACCACGATATCCGCCGGAGCTTTAGACGATAAGGATTGGAGGCGAAAAGGGGAAATACTTAACAAGGTCAGGCCTGTCCTTTTCCCCTCCTCGCCTGCTCCCCTTTCCCCCCTGAGTTTCTTGCCAGGATAAAGTTCCAACCACTTTATGGATTGATGGCAGTAATCACACCCCATAATGCACCAAAACCCCGGGTGGCGGCTCTGGTGGGCCCCACCGCTTCGGGGAAGACTGCGGTGGCCCTCAGCCTGGCCCAAAGCTTCGGCGCCGAGATCGTCAATGCCGACTCCCTCCAGGTTTACCGGGAGTTGAACATCGGCACCGCCAAGCCCACCATAGCGGAGCGGGCCCAAATCCCCCACCACCTCGTCGATGTGGCGGACCCGCCGGAGGCCTATGACGCGGCCCGCTATTGTCGCGAAGGGCGGGAGGTCCTGGCGGAGCTGCAGGCGCGGGGGGTGCCGCCCCTGGTGGTGGGTGGCACCGGCCTGTATCTCAAGACCTTGCTCTCGGGCCTGTTTGCCGAAGGCGAAGTGGCGGGACAGGTCAGGGAGCGCCTGCGGGGGGAACTGCAGGTTTTAGGGCTGCCGGCCCTTTATCAGCGCCTGCTTTACCTGGACCCGGCCACCGCGGACCGGCTTCATCCTCACGACACTTACCGGATTATCCGGGCCCTGGAGGTCATGGAGGCCACCGGCAAACCCCTGTCGGAGTTCATCGCGGCCCACCGCTTTGCCGACGTCCCTTATCAGGTGCTGAAGCTGGGTCTGGCTGTACCCCGGGAAGAACTCTATCAAAGGATCGAGTTGCGGATGGAGGTCATGCTGGAGCAGGGATGGCTGGAGGAAGTCAAAGTACTCTTAAGCCGCTATCCGCCGGATTTAAAACCCCTACAGGCTCTGGGGTACCGCCATCTCATCAATTACCTTACCGGGCGCTGGAGTTGGGAGGAGGCCCTCAGGCTTCTGGCCCGGGATACCCGCCGCTACGCCAAACGCCAGCTCACTTGGTTTGCCTCGGACCCGGAAATCATCTGGTTGTCTCCCGACCAGATCGAGGAGATGGCCGGGGCGCTGGCCGATTTTTTCAGGTAACAACGTGGTGATGGGGATGTGGTTGGAAGGCAGTATTTAGGATAAAAAAGGTAGCCGTGTAGCCTAACCTTCATGGACAATCTTTGGCGGGCGATGGGCGACTCGAACGCCCGATCTTTGGTTCCGAGGATCTATGGGAGCTGCTTCCCTTCCTTTACCTGCTTATCATAAATAGCATTAATTTCATTGATTAAAATGCCTTCACTTTTCTCTTGACTTCCTCAATGCCAAAAGACACCCAGCTTGCTCAGGCGGTTCTTATGATTTTTTAGAGCCTCAATAGTCCGGTTGACCCCTGGTATTACTTGATTATTGGCTGCGTCCAAATTTTTAAACGCAAAAAAGGACTGACCCCCATTTTCTGTCATACTGAGCACCGTCGCAAGCTATATATATTTTAAAATTATATAGTATTCATGATTTTATGCCAAAATAAGTTTTGGTAGGGGTGCACTTGGGTTTGTACTTTAGAAAAAGCCCCTCAGAGGTCCTCCCCCTTACCAAAATACCCCATAATTGATTTTGAAAAGAACATCTGGGCATGACACTAAACGGGAAAGCGCCGCACTTGTGCCGCCCGCTTGCCCTGCCACTTTTAATGCTTAACTTTCAGGGAAACGGTTCGCCAGCGGAAGGGCAACCTGCCTGAAAGTCTTTATAACCGGCGATTCCGGCTTTGTTTGGATTTAGGAGGGTAACACTATGGAGATGCAGTGTTCAGACCGTGAATTCTGGTATGGCTCAGGTGCTGGGCCAGGCCAATGCCGACGCTATGCCCCAACCCCCAGCCCCGAAGGTAGCAAAAGCGCTTTAGGCTGGCCCCTGACTAACGGGAAGGATTGGTGCGGAGAGTATCAACCCAGGCAGACCCAAAGAATAATGGATGAGTCGGGCTTGGGTTGAACCTTGACTGAGAAAGGGGCCGGGTGCGGTGAAATAGCCGCGCCTAGTAACATGTTTCAGGAATAACTTTAATAAATCAGAGCTCCAAATTCCCCCTCCCCTGGTGAAAGGGGGCTAGGGGGAGGGGGAAATAAGCTATTGTAATAATGGATTATTTTATTACCCCCACCCTAACCCTCCCCCATCAAGGGGGAGGGAATGAGGACCTTCTCTTTTTTTAAACATTTTTCTGAGACGCGACACTAGCCCTGCCCTGAGCCGGGTTTTTAGCCCCGGAGGGTGGAAAAGCTCCACGCCTTGCGCTGTGCCGCTTGCCCTCCCGGTTTTAATACTTAGCTTTACACGAAACCGACTCATCAGAGGGAGATCAGCCCATATGAAAGTGTTTATAACCGGCGGCACCGGCTTTGTCGGCACCTATCTGTCCCGGAAACTGGCCCAGGCCGGCCACACCATCACCATCCTCACCCGCCGGGAACGCCCTCCTGCCACGGACCAGCCCGGCATCAGCTTCATGGTGGGCGACCCCACCAGGGAAGGGGACTGGATGGCCGCGGTGCCGGAGCATGATTGGATCATCAATCTGGCGGGAGCTTCCATATTCACCCGCTGGAGTGAAGCCCATAAGAAGGAGATCATCGAAAGCCGGGTCCACACCACCCGCAACCTGGTGACCGCCCTGGCCAAAGGGGACCTGCATCAACTGTTTTGCAGCACCTCCGCAGTGGGGTACTACGGTCCCCGGGGAGAGGAGGAGCTCACCGAAGACTCTCCGCCGGATGCCGGCTTTCTGGGGGAAGTGGCCCGGAACTGGGAAGCCGAAGCCCTAAGGGCTCAGGACCTCGGCATCCGGACGGTCGTCACCCGGTTCGGCATTGTTATGGGAAAAGGCGGCGGGGCCTTGGGCCAGATGGCGCCCATGTTCAGGAAGTTTTTAGGGGGAGCCATCGGCTCCGGGCAGCAATGGTTTTCCTGGATTCACCAGGAAGATCACGCCCGGGCCTATTTTTTCCTCCAGGAGCACCCCGAAATCACCGGCCCGGTTAATTTCACCGCGCCCCACCCGGTGCACAACCGGGAATTGACCGAGGCTCTGGGGCAGGTCTTGCACCGCCCCACTTTCATGACCGCCCCGGAATTCATGGTGCGCCTGGTCCTGGGGGAATTTGGCGACACCCTGCTCACCGGCCAGAAGGTTTTCCCGAAACGGTTGCAGGAAGCGGGGTTCAGTTTCGAGTTTCCCACCATTGAGGCGGCGTTAAAAGACCTTTTGGGGGAAAAAGGATAAGGGTGAACAGGAGAAAGGGTTAGACTTCCCCCTACTTTTGCTTTCTATTTTTTTCGGGCCACAAGGATGCTGGCGTCGTGGCCGCTGATGATGTACTCCGGCTGGGCCAGGCCCGCCTCCTGCATCCACTCTGCCACTTCCCCATGGGTGTAGGCCCGGCCCCGGGGGGTGACCGCCAGCATGTGCACCCCGAACATGGCTGCGCCCGTGGGGCTGGCGCCGTCGGGATTAAGATAAAAATCCTGGATGGCCAGAGTGCCGCCGGGGTTGAGGGCGTCCACGGCTTTAGCGATGATGAGCTTGCATTGCCTCTCATTGTGGCTGTGGAGAATTTGCGAAACCCAGATAAAATCATAATCCTTGCCGATGTCATCCTCAAGAAAGTTGCCCTCCAGGGTGCTGACCCTATCCATGAGGCCGTTTTTGCCGATATTTTCTTTGGCGATGGAAAGCGGCATGGGCAGATCAAAAACTGTGGCGGCAAGCTCAGGGTTGGCCCGGGCAAAAGTAATGGCGTAAGTAGCCGGCCCGCCTCCCAGATCCAGCAGGCGGCGCACGCCCTTCAGATCCAGCTTGCCTGCCACTGTGGGGGCTAAATCCCGGGCAATGGCGTGCATGCCCCAGATAAAGGCCTTAACTTCGGCTTCATCCCGTTGGGGGCGGGAGTCCAACCACTTTTCCAATTCCTCTTCCGCCGGCTGTCCCGCCAAGATGGTCTTTTCGAGATCGTCCCACCCCCGCCCCCAGGTGTGCCCCATGTGCTTGATGATGGCCCCCCGGTAGTCTTCCTTGCCCTGCACCAGGTAGCGAGAAGCGATCTCGCTGTTTTTAAAATAATCCACGCCCTTGTCCAGAAGACCCAGGGCCGCCAGGCCGTTCAAAAAAATGCCGGTAGCCCGATAATCCGCCTGGAGCCAGGCCGCGGTTTCCACCGCGCTTTTGGGTTCTTCCAGAAAATCGAACAGGTCAAAATCCACGGCCACCATCAGCATCTTGGAGGCCTGAAACCCCCGAGACATGGACATGATGTTTTCAAAACCTTCTTTCGGGTCCAATGCCATATTCCGCCCCTTCACTCGATATTACTACATTCGAAATTAATTACTGCGGCGGTGCAGGTCAATGGACCCGTCCGGCCCGAGATTATTTTGATTAAAACGAATTAATATCTTTTTATATACTTGCTGACGAACATGATGGCGGGCGCTGACGAACCTGAACCTCCACTTAAAGAGCAGGTTTATTCGACAACCAAACAGCCTCTGCGGCTGAGTCTTGGGAAAATAGGACGCCGCCGGAGCCCAGGCGAGACGCCTGTGCCACCGTTGATTTCAGAGCAGCAGCCCCGTCCTCCTGGAGGGAGGCGGGGTTTTTTTAGCGCCCTACAAGCCATTCACAGCCTAAGTTATGGCAAAATGGCCATTCTGAGCGCCGCGAAGACCATCAGCTTTGCAGTGGGTTGAGATCTTTCACTTCGTTCAGGATGACAAAAAAACCGGTTTTGAAAGGACTTATAGGGATTCAGCAAGAGCTGGCTGTGCTTATAACAAGTTGCGCTCAGATGAAGTAAAAATAGCTTCGGGTTTGTAAGATTACCTGCGAGTGCTAATATCCTGAGGGCGGACAATAGGTCCGCCCCTTGTATAAAAAATTAAAAATACCTGGATGACCGTAGCTTGGTATGAAGCGTGACCTCAGATGACGTAAAGCAGCTCGTAACGGGAGGCCAGTTCGGCCTGGGCCGAGGCCACGGCCTCCGGAGAGAGGTTCTTGACCCGGATATAGACATCCCGGAAGCCTTCCCGGGCGGTGGCATAAGACGACAGCAGGCTGACAAACCGGGCGCCCCGGGCCCTTAAGAGATCCACCACTTCTTTGATGAGGCCGGGACGGTCTTGAAGCCTGAGGGCGAACTGCGTGCCGCCCTGGAGCATGCCGGTAATATGCATAAAGGCCCGGAACACATCGGATTGGGTGATGATGCCCACCACGGTGTCGCCTCCATCCACCACCGGCAGACCCGAAATGGTGTGCTCCAGCATGATCTGGGCGGCGTGCTCCACCGTGTCATTGGCAGAGACGCTGAGGGGGTTTTGGCTCATGATCTCCCTGACCTGGAGTTCGGCCAAAAGGTAGTAGAGCTCGTGGACATCCAGGGTGGTGGCCTTGGAGGGCGCAGCCTCCTTCAGGTCCCGGTCGGTCACAATGCCCACCAGCTTGCCGGCGCTAACCACGGGCAGCCGCCGGAAACGCCGCTCCTTCATGATATGGAGAGCTTTGATCATCGAAGTGTCTTCGGCAACGGTGATGGGGTCTGGGGTCATCCAATCCTTGATCAGCATGGGCCTTCTCCGTGAATGCAAGCCAGTCTCTGAGGATCCCTGACCTGCGGGGCTCGTTGAGTGATTAGAGGCGCGGTTCTTCTCCCCTGAAGAAGCGTTCCAGGTTATCCCGGTGGCAGACCAGGATGAGGCCCGAGAGGCCGGCGGCCAGCAGCAGATAGGCCTTGGAATCGGCGAAAAGCCCCACGGCCACCGGCAGCAGCCAAGCGCAGATCAAGGCGCTCAGCGAAAAGATCCGGGTCTGGGCCAGGGCCAGAAGGTAAACCAGGGCCAGGTTGAGCGCGGCCCAGGGGACCGCCACCGCGATGACGCCGAAGGTGGTGGCCACCCCCTTGCCGCCCTGGAAATGCAGGTACAAAGGGAAAACGTGGCCGAGGACCGCGGCCGTGGCTACCAGGGCGACGGCTGTGTCCTGCCAGGCCCCCAGGGGGGCAAGGGTCAGCCGCGCCAGGGCCACCGGCAGGGCCCCCTTGGCCACATCCCCCAGCAAGGTGAGGGCCGCGGCTTTCCGCCCCAGGGCGCGGTAGACGTTGGCGGTCCCCAGGTTGCCGCTGCCCTGGCGGCGGGGGTCCGGCCCCCCCAGGAGACGGGCGACCAGCAACCCGGAGGGGATGGAGCCCAGCAGATACGCCAGGACCAGGAGCGCGAAGACCTGGTACACGGGTTTGCCTTTCTAGCGGTAATTTTCGGCCAAGGGCTCGTAGTAAGCCCGGGGGTGCTGGCACGACGGGCAGATTTCCGGGGCATGCTTGCCTTTGACAGTATAACCGCAGTTCCGGCAATGCCAGGTAACGGGCTCTTCCCGCTTAAACATGGTGCCGTTTTTGACATGCTCCGCCAGGTTCCGGTACCGGGCTTCGTGGAATTTTTCCACCTTGGCGATCTCCTTGAAAGAAGAGGCAATCTCCTTGAAGCCCTCCTGGGCGGCCACTTCAGCAAAATTCTGATACATGGTGGTCCATTCGTAATTTTCGCCTTCCGCCGCGGCCAGCAAATTGCTCAGGGTATCACCCAGGTGAAAGGGATAACCGGCCACAATTTCGGCGGTGCCTTCCTGCAGGTGTTTGAAGAAAACCTTGGCGTGCTCTTTTTCGTTTTCCGCAGTCTCCTGAAAGATGGCGGCAATCAGCTCATATCCAGACTTTTTAGCTTCGCTGGCATAGTAAGTATAGCGGTTCCGGGCCTGGGACTCTCCGGCAAAGGCGATAAGCAGGTTTTTTTCGGTTTGCGAACCTTTCAACTCCATGAACACTCCTCCTCGGCGGAAATTTAGGTCTGGTTTTGGGGCCGGGCTATCCAACCCGGCACCGGAAATTTCAGAGTCGATCGTGCCTACCAACAACTAATATAAACGCGCCAGCCTGGTTGCGCCACCTGAATTATGTCCCATAGACCGATATCTTTGATTTAAAAGGCGCGCCGGCTCTGATTATAATTTTGGAGGGGTGTCTTTTTGGTGGAAAATGACTATAGTTAGAATAAGTTAGCCTTTATGGAAGGAGTCTGCCAATGACGACAAAGCTGTTAATCCCGGTGGACGGCTCTACGGGGTCCAGGCACGCAATTGAGTATATAGCTGAAACTTATGGTCATATGCCGGGGGTAAGAATCGTTTTGCTGCATATTCTCCCGAAGCTGCCCCCGTCCATGTGGGACGATGGGCATATCTTGAATGAGGCGGAGCATCGGGAACGGGAGGCGGCCATCGAGGCATGGGAAGAACAGGAAGAAAAACCGTGGGAAAGTATTATCAACGAGGCCCGGGAGATCCTGTTGCAAGGCGGGGTCCCGGCCGAGGCCCTGAGCGTCAAATACCAGCCCACCTACAGCGATACTGCCGATGATATTCTCGATGAAGCGGTGCTGGAAGATTGTTCCACCATTGTCATCGGCCGCCACGGGACCACGGGGGCCAGAAAATTATTTATGGGCAGCGTTTCCCAGAAGGTGGTAAACCACGCCAAAGGCATCGCGGTCACAATCGTAGATCAGGGCGAAGAGGAGCCGGCGGAGACCAAAGCACTCCGGATCATGGAGCGGCGTCTTTTGCAGGTCAAGGTTAAGGAGAAAAAGTTAAAAGCAAGAGGGATGGAAAAAGGGGAGGAAGAGCCGGGTGTGCCGTTGTTTAAGAGGCTGATTAACTACTTGAAAAAACGTTGAGCAGGTCGCCGGGGGGCCGGAGAAAGGCGAATTTATGGGAAAAACTGCCGACAAGTTAAAAGTTGTGTGGTTTATCCTGGCCGGTATGGGGGTCGGTATTCTCCTAATCCATCCGGTGGCAAGACTGGCTTACACCATGGGGCACCTGCACCCCGGAACCCCCCTGAGTATACCGCTGGTGCTCGACGAATTGCGCCGGGCCTTCGGCCCTGATCTGATCCCCGTGGGTTTGGCTTTCGCGGGGTTGGGAGGAGCCGTGGGCTGGCTGATGGGGGCCTGGTACCTCCAGAAAGAAAAGCTGGCCGCGGAGCAGATGGAATGCCTGCGCAGTCTCACGGCCCTGGAAACCTTAAAGGAATTGATGGTCACCCTGGCCCACTACATCAGGAACGCCAATATGGTGGTGGGAGGGTTTAGCGCCCACCTCCTCAAATGCATCCCCGACCCGGAATGTCAGGAGCAGCTGCACCTGATCCAGCAGGCGGCCCAGGAGATCGACGCGGTGATTACTTCACTGCAGAATCTCTCCGAGATCAACACTGTAGAATACACCGCCAGCAGCCACGAACTGATGATCGACCTGAAAAAAGATATCGAGGCCAGGCTGGCCAAGATGCAAACCGCGCAAGCTCCCAAAAATGACTCATGAGTTCAGGGTTCAAGGTTCAAGGTTCAAAGTTAAATTTAACGGACTGTTTGGTGGCGGGCGAGGAGGCCAGTTGTGTCTCATTTTAAGCTAATTAGCATGAGGTGACGGTGCCTTAGCTGGGCTTGGGCCAATAATAGTCGTGCCCAGGCCCGAACTTGGGAACAAGGGTGAAAAAATCTAGGGCGACCCGGCGGGGTCGCCTTTAATTTCGGGTGAAGGCGCAGGCTAAAGCCTGCGGCTACGTGAAGGGTGGACAGCCGAGGGCGGCTGTCCCACACGGGAATTTCGCAGAAGGTCTGGTTTGGGAACGAGCGAGATACCGCCCCTTAAGAAAATCTGGTAGGGGCCAGCATGTTGATGTGGTTATGGAAAGGCGGTAGGAGTGCCCACCCTACATTTTCTGCACAGGCGAGACGCCTGTGCCACCAAGGATATTTTTGGAGCAGAGCAGAAAATATGGTTGGAGGAAGCTGGCGGAGCGTGAGAGGGCGGACACTCAGTCCACCCTTTCGGATGGGGGGGCGGAAATGAAAGTCTGTGGGGCCAATACCTTTTGCTTTTTGGGTGAGTCGCAAGTCCATGAAGGACTGCTTGGGAAATCATCGTCAGGGAAGTTATTGTTCCCAGAGAATGGTGCCGCAATCCTTTAGGTCATAGCCTCCCAGGGCGGCCGCGGCCTTCTGGAATTGCCGGGAACGGACCACGGCCAGCAAAGTCTGGAAGCGGGGGTCGGTAAAGGTGGTTTCGGGTACCACCAGGTCGTAGCGCTCGGGCAACAGCGGGAGAAAATCCAGTCCCAGGGCCCGGGCCGCGGCTAAAATTCCCAGGCCGACGTCGGCAGTGCCGGAGGCGACATTTACCGCCACGGCCATGTGGGTGTACTCCTCGCGCTCGTAGCCCTGAACCTGAGTCACATCCAGGCCGTTTTCCTCGAGGAGATAATCCAGCAACAGGCGGGTGCCGGCCCCGCGCTGGCGGTTGATGAACCGGACATCGGGGCGGGTCAGGCCCTGAATAGTCCTGATATTCTTGGGATTGCCGGGGGCCACCATCAGGCCCTGCTCCCGCCAGGCCAGGTTGATGAGCTTCAGGGGCAGGCCGGCCAGGTGGCGCTGGATGAAGGGCACGTTGTAGGTATTGGTTTCGGGGTCCAGCAGGTGGCTGCCTCCCAGGTGGGCCCGGCCCTGGCGCAGGGCCATCAGGCCTCCCAGGCTGCCCACGTGCCCGGAGGACAGGCGCAGGCGGTGGTCCCGGCGGTGCAGGAGGTTGGCCAACAAGTCGAGGGTGTTGTCATGGCTGCCCAGCACCACCAGGGTGCCGGCGATATCCTCCGGGGGCACCAGCAATTCGGCGCTCACCGGCCGGTCCTCCTCGAGGCCCTCACTTAGAGCGGGCACCACGAGCAGGCCGTCAGCCCGGACCAGGGAGGTGATGGTCCCGGCGCCCCGGGGCAGGGGGGTGGCGATGACCCGGTCCCCTACCTGTCCTAAAGTCACCCGGATAAATTCGGTGAGGCCCGGCTTGGAGGGCAAGTTTTGGGCTGGATGCACCATCAGCTCCGGCCGGGGAGCCGGGCGCTTGCCGGACAGCCCATTAATCAGGGGCGCGGCAAACTGCTCGAAGGACAGCACTGCGGAGACGGGATAGCCCGGGTTGCCAATCACGGGCTTGCCCTCCACCACCCCCAGGACCGTGGGTTTGCCCGGCATCATGGAGACTCCGTGAACCAGAACTTCGCCCAGGCTGTCGATGGCCTGGTAGGTGTAATCCTCGGTGCCCGCAGAAGACCCGGCATTGATGAGCACCAGATCCGCGTCCTCCAGGGCATCTTTTAGCGCCGCGGCTAGGGCCTCGGGGTCGTCGGAAACGATGGGCTTAACCTGGGGAGCGCCCCCCGCCTCGGTGACCATGCCGGCGAGGATGACGGAGTTAAACTCCGGCAGCATGCCCTCCGGCAGGTCCTGGTCCAACTCCGCTGCCGGCACCAGTTCGCTGCCGGTGGGAATGATGGCGACCCGGGGGCGGCGGCGCACCGCGATCCGGGTGACCCCTGTGGCCAGCAGGGCTCCCTGGTCCCAGGGAGTGATTTCGACTCCTTCCGGCAACACCATTTCACCCACTACCAGGTCCTCGCCCACCCGGCGCACGTTTTGCCAGGGGAAGGTGGGGGCTTCTATCGTTAAGGGATCGGCCTCGGGGTCCGGGACCTGCTCCACCATGATCACCGCGTCGGTCCCAGGCGGCAGGAGATGGCCGGTGTTGACGGGAAAGGCCTCTTTATACACCGTTAGGAGCCTGGGGTTATCCGGGGTGGCTCCGAAGGTGGCCGCCGCGGCCACCGCAAAGCCGTCCATGGCGGCCTGGTGGGCTGCGGGCGAAGACCGCCTGGCCATTATCGGTGCCGCAGTTACCCGGCCTTGGGCTGCGAACACGGGAATTTCCTCGGGCCGGGCCAGGGAGTCAAGATCAAACCGGGCCAACCAGAGCTTTCGGGCCTCTTCCAACGATTTCATGCGGAGATAGATGTGCCGTTTCATGGTGGCTCCTTGTGAGAAAGATTTTTGAGGGAGCTTAGGAGAAATTATATTCTTCTCAAAATCAGGTGGCATTTTTGTCAGGGGGCGGACCCATGAGATGCTCAATTTGAGGGCGGGCACACAGGTGTGCCCCTGCATAACCTTTTGCAACAATAAGGGAAACCGATAGGTTTAATTGGAAAGCATTGTATCGCCAAACAGGAGATTAATAAAGGCCAACTTGTAGGGGGAGAGGACCTTGTCCCGGCGCAGGACTAGGGCCAGGTGATCCGGCTTAAAATAATGATCCAGGGGGATGAAGGCCAGACCGAGGAGCCGGGAGGGGGGCAGGCCCCGGGCCAGGGTGGCGAAGGCCAATCCCAGGCCGGTTTCCACATAGCGGGCGCTGAGTTCCACGTTGGATGATTCCAGGATGAGCCGCCAGGTGAGGCCCAGCTTCTCAAACTGCTCTTCGATCAAGCGGCGCCCCCCGGACTCCAGGCCCTGGGGCGGGACGATCAGGGGATAACGGGCGAGCTGGCGCCAGGTGACGCGGCGGGCGCGGGCCAGGGGGTGGTCCAGGGGGGCCAAGAGGACCGTATCCACCGGCCGCCAGCGTCGGGCCGTAAGGCTTTTGGGGACGCGGGATTCCAGGGCCAGGCCGAAATCGACGTCGCCGTTTTTTACCAGGTTAAAAACGGCGGTCTGGGGGCGGTCCAGCAAGGTGAGCTCCACTTCGGGATACTGCCGGAGGTAAGAGAGCAGGGTCTCGGGCAGGAGATGATAGAGGGTGGTGAAGGGCGCGGCCAAAGAGAGGGGCCCCGCAGGCGCGCCCTTCAGGGCCCTAAGCTCATCCAGCAGATTCTCCCATTGCTGCAAGACCTCCTGGGCAAAGGCGAAAAGCTTTTCTCCTGCGGGGGTGAGCACCAGGCGGCGTTTGGCCAGGCGCTCGATGAGCTGGCTGCCCAACTCTTCCTCCAGGGCCTTGACCTGCTGGCTTAAGGCGGACTGGGTCCGGAAGGTGGCTTCCGCGGCCTTGGTAAAGCTCCCCAGTTTGGCCACCTGATAAAAACCCAGGAGTTGCTGCCATTCCATAACTTTAGCTAATTGATTAGATAATATTTATTAATTTTACTTATCATGATTTTTAGCATAAATTCATAAATAAATCCAAGCAAATTTCTCTGGAGACAGGTCATGAAAGACTCCTTGCAGACGGGCCTGAAGTTCGAGTTTAAGTTTGAAGTGCCGGATACCAAGACGGTGCCCCACCTCTATCCCGAATCCCCGGAGTTCCAGCAGATGCCCCGGGTGTTGGCTACGGGCTACATGGTGGGGCTGTTTGAATGGGCCTGCATCCAGGCCCTCAAGCCCCACCTGGATTGGCCCCGGGAGCAGACCGTGGGCATCGGGGTGAACTTAAGCCACGTGGCCGCCACCCCGCCGGGCCTGGTGGTCACGGTCCGGGTGCTGCTGGAGAAGGTGGAAGGGCGCAAGCTCACCTTCTTTATCGAAGCCGACGATGGGGTGGACCTGATTTCCCAGGGGTACCACGAGCGCTTCGTGATTGACGCGGCCAAATTCAACGCCAAGGTGGCGGGCAAGGCAAAGTCTGCGGTGGCGGCGCAGAAATGAACCGGGCCGGGACAGGGAAAAGAGAGCATTTTCCTGACAATATTGCTGAAAAGCTCACGGGGTTTCGCTTATAATGAATTATGGTGGATGACTTCAAATGCGGCTATATAGCCCTCATCGGCGTGCCCAATGTGGGCAAATCCACCCTTTTGAACCGGTTGGTGGGGGACAAACTGGCCATCACTTCCCCCAAGCCCCAAACCACCCGGCACCGCCTCCTGGGCATTGTCAACCTGCCTGCGGCCCAGCTCCTGTTCCTGGACACCCCGGGGGTGCTGGACCCCAAGGGGGCGCTAAATGCCAGCCTAGTCGCCGCGGCCCTTAACGCGCTGGCCGAAGCCGATGTAGTGGTCTGGCTGGTGGAGCCCCGGCTGCCGGCCGCAAACGACCGGGTTTTGCTGCCTCATTTGCAGCAGGTCAAGAGTCCCCTGATTGTGGTCCCCAACAAAATCGACACCATACCCAAGCCCCAGCTCCTGCCCCTGATCAACGCCTACCATGAGCTGTTTCCCGACTCGCCCATCATCCCCGTAAGCGCCCTGAGGGGGGACGGCTTCCCGGAGTTGACCGCCGAAATCCTTAAACTCTTACCGGCATCACCGCCCCTGTATCCTGCGGAGATGGAGACCGACTCCAGCGAGCGCTTCCTGGTGGCGGAACTCATCCGGGAACGGGTGCTCCACCATACCAGTGAAGAAGTTCCCCACGCAGTGGCAGTACAGGTGGAGGAGTTCGACGAAAGCCGGCGCCCCCACCTAATAAAAATTCGAGCAGTGGTCTACGTGGAGCGGGACTCCCAAAAAGGCATCCTCATTGGCAAGGGGGGACGCATGCTCAAAGTCATCGGCGCCGAGGCCCGGGCTGAAATCGAGCCCCTCCTGGGAGCCAAAGTGTTTTTAGAGCTATGGGTCAAGGTGTGGAAAAACTGGCGCAAAGACCCCAGGGCCCTCCGCAGGTTGGGGTATCAGGGCTAACCCTCCCTTGGCGGCCGGGCGCGGGCCGCATCCCCGGAGTCCGGGACCTTATACACCGTAAATAATCGCAAATCCCTCGATTGACAATTACCTCGAATAAGCTCACAATAGCAGCCAGAGAGGGCGAAAGATATGAGGCGTGGATTGATCCGGTTGGGCTTTACGGGTTTCGTCCTTGTGCTGCTGGCGCCGGGGCAGGCTGGGGCCCAGTGGGTTTCCTGGTATGGTTTCGGCACTCAAGGTTCCTTTGTGCACCTGACCGCCCACCTGCTCTTTGCCCTGGCCATGCTCTTTTTTATTTTCGAAATCTTACATGTCAAGCTGGAAAAGTTTGCTGGTTTTCGACTGCTGGTGTGGGCCTGGGCCCTTTTAGCCCTGTGGAATCTGGATGCCTTCGTAGGCCATTGGGCCGACTGGACCCTGCAAAACCCCGTCATCCTGGGGCAAGGTTGGGGCCGGCGGCTGCTGATGTATAGTGCTCACACCTGGCTGGTCTATATTACCAAGATCGATCACTTTGTCTTGCTGGTGCCGGCTTTTCTTTTGTTTTATCTGGGCCTCAGGGCTTTAGCCCGCAAGCCGGGAACGATTAAATGATTGCCCTGCCCCTGGCTCCCATCTGGATCCTGGAATACCTGTGTTCGATTGCCGTGATAATTTTGAGTATCCTTTCTCTGCGCCTGAGCGGCCGGCTGGTGGCTCAGGACCCGGAAAATGCCTTATGGCTGTTCCTCAACTGGCTCGCCATCACCTTCATGATCTTTTCCATTACCCATATCATTGCCCATTCCCTGAGTGATCTCATTGTTTACTGGAATTTCCCCAACCTGGTGATACTCCAGCGGATTTTTGGCGGTTTTGATACCGTGGTGTATGTAGTCATCGCGGCCATTACCCTGTTTTTTCATCGCATTCAGCGTCTGTACCGGCGCATGGAGGCGGATCATCACCATCTGGAACAAACCAGCCATGAGATCCTGGCCCTGAACCGGGAGATGGAGGCCTTGGTGATGGAACGCACCATGTCGGAGATGGCTTTGGGGATGGCCCACGGCATCCGGAACCCCTTGCACGTCATCGGGGGGTTCAGCAACCGCCTCTTAAGGAAAACGGACGAAGACGATCCCAGCCGGGCCTGGGCTTCGGCCATCGCGGAAGAAGCCCGGCGTATCGAGCAGATGGTGGAGCGCTTCGAGACCCTGGCCCGGAGAAAGACCTCCTTTTTTGCCCAAGAGGATTTAAACGTCATCGTGCGCAGCACGCTGGATTTGTTGCTCCCGGAACTGAAAGCCAAAAACATTGCTTTGGTGGCGCAAATCAGCCACACTCCTTTAGTGGGCCGCTTCAACAAACATCTGTTAAAGGTGGCCCTGGCTCACTTGGTGCGCAACGCGGTGGAAGCCACCCGGCCTGGGGGCACCCTGATGGTGCGCACCGTGGAGGAAGATAAGTTTGCCGTGTTGATGATCAAGGATACGGGCCGGGGAATGCCCCAGGATGTGGTGGAGAAGGTCTTTGTGCCGTTTTACACTACCAAGATCGGGGGCACCGGCTTAGGGATGGTGTTCGTGCGCCAGATCGTGGACGAACACCGGGGCATTATCGCCCTGGATAGTAAGGTGGGCCGGGGGACTACCGTGACCATCAGACTGCCGCACCGCTTCACTGGCCGCCAGGAGGCGGGGGAGGAGGCGCCGCCGGGCCTGAAAACTTCCAAGTCCGCCAAAGATGGCAAGTAGCCGGGTTGGCCTAACCTGGCTGACTGTAGCCGAACTGCGTCCCGCATCCGGCTGCAAATCATCAGAGCAAGAGCCGTTGGATCAGGTAAAGGTTATTTTTTAATTCCTTCGGCCCGGGAGACCAGCCAAAAGATTATGCCGCACACCAGGACGCCCGACAGGTAGAAGCCTTCCAACCACAGATCGTGCCCTTTCAGGGAAGTCACCAGCACATTACGGATAAAGGCTACCAGGGCCACTCCCACAAAGAGGCGGAGTTTGAAGTCGCCGCCCCGGAGCCGGTCGATTTCCATATCCAGCAGCTCGATGACCACCCACAGGACCAGAACGGAGCCCATGGCGCTGACCAGGCCGTGGCTGAGATGGCCCTGGAGGATGGTGAGCACGTCCATGCCAATGAGGGCCACGGCGCTCAGAGACAGGCCTAGGAGACCCAAGACCAAAAGGATGTTAAGGCCGAAGGTGAAACGCTGGGAAAACCGGATTAACACGGAGTCCAGCTTTTGGGAGAGGAAGACCCGGTGGATTTCTTCCTCGTGGTAGGTGCGGGCAATGATGTCCAGGTTGAGGTCCAGAATTTTTTCCATGGCCTGGAAGGCCTCCTCCTGGCGGCCCGGGTCTACCTCGGTTTCGATGATGCGGTGCAGGCGCTGGCGGATCAGATTTATGCCCACATAAACAAAATGAGCCGAGAGACCGATGCGCACATGGGCGAGGCCGATGCGCTGGAGGCGCCGGAAGTATCCGGCATCGTAGCTGCCTTGAAACAGGGCCAGCAGCCAGGTCCGGTGCAGGTTTTGGAGCCGGGCGAGTTGGGCCTCGTCGCTGAGAAATTTGGCGGTATCGGGGATTTCCAGAAAGAGATTGTAAAAATCGGCGACGATTTGGTCGGCGTGGGGTTCCACCAAGGGGAGCAGGGCTTTTAAAATCTCCATCTCCCGCTCGGAAAACCGGTAATTTTCTTTGATTTCCTGAAAAGTTCGCATGCTCAAGGGCTCCGGGTGAGTTGGCGTGCAGTTGTCTGGTTCATCCTTATCACAGGCCTTGGACGGTGTAAACCAAACTTAAGCAGTGGCCCTTCGCCGACTTTCTTTTCTTAAAAAATTAAAGATGATTGGAGGAAGTTGCACTTTTTCCATTTCAACATTGTCACCCAGGGAGAGGACTACTATAATAGCGGCAATATTTGGGCGGCAAAGGACCTGGATGGGGCTGCGAGCGCTGATATTGTGGTTGGGTTTGCTGGCTTGGGGGGGCACCGCGCTGGCCGCGGCGCCGCCTTTGACCCTGGGAGAGGCCATGCTCCTGGCCTTAAAGCACAACCCGGTGCTCAAGGCCGCGGGGATGAGCATGGAAACCGCGGAAGCGGACCTGGCCAAAGCCCGGGCCCGGTTTCTGCCCAAGATCAATTTCAGTGAGACCTATAACTTTTCCGACCGGCCCTCCCAGGTCTTCATGAGCAAGTTGAACCAGCGGGTGTTCACGTCCCAGGATTTCCTCCTCGATAACTTGAACAACCCGAATGCCTACGGGAACTTTCAGACCGGCCTGGTGATGCGCCAGCCCCTGTTTCAGGCGGGGCAGGCCCTGTTGGGCTATAAACAGGCCCGGTTAGGGCGGGAGATGGCCGCGGCCTACATCCTTAATGCCCGGCAGCAATTGTTGTTCCAGGTGACCCAGTCCTATTTCGGGTTGCAGTTGGCCCAGGCCGATCTGGGAGTGGTGCGGCAGGCCCGCCAGACCGCGGCGGAGCTCCTGCGTATCTCCCGGACCCGTTTTAAAGCCGGGACCGTGGTGCGCTCCGACGTGTTAACCGCCAAGGTGCATTTGGCCAAACTCACCCAGGAGGAGATGACCGCGGCCAGCCGGGTGAAGATCGCTCAAAGCGCTCTGGCCACGGTGGTGGGGCTGCCGGAGGTGGGACAGCGGCCCCTGGCCCCGGCCCCCAAGGAACCGGCCCCGCTGCCCCTCAGGCTGGATGACCTGGAGCAGACGGCCCAGGAAAAGCGGCCTGATCTCAAGCGGTTGGAGCTGGCGTCCCGGGTGGCGCAACAGGAATATAATAAGGCTCGTCTTAATTATCTGCCCCGGCTGCATGTGGTGGCGGAATACGACGTGGACCAGCGGCGACTTTTCGGCAGCAGCGCCGACAGCTACACGGTCATGGCCCTGCTTAATTTCAATCTGTTCAACGGCCTCGCCGACCTGGCCAGGGTGCGGGAGACCCGGGCCAAGGAGACCCGGGCCCGGGATTTGAAGCGGGACCTGGAAGACCGGATCAGGCATCAGGTGACCGAGGCCATTGAAAATCTGAAGACCGCGCATGAGCGCCTAAAGGTGGCGCAGACTGCGGTGGCCGAGGCTAAAGAGGGTCTGCGGCTGATTAGCCTGCGCTACCAAGCCGGGCTCACCATCCTGCTGAATTTGCTCAACGGCGAAGACGCCCTGAAAAACGCCCGCTTGAGCCGGGTAGCGGCTTTGTTTGACACCTACCTGGCCCAGGCAGGGCTGGATTTGGCTCTGGGCACCATCTCGGGGCCGGTGGCGGAGGGTAGCAAGCATTAATTTTGGGTGGATCGGGGATGGTTCTTGTAAAGGTTCCACCTCCATCCAACTCCCTCCCCCAAAGGCATAACCATGGCAAAAAAGAAGAAAATATTCGGATTGAGCGCGCTGGTGCTGGGGGCCGTGCTGTTCATGGCCTGGCTGGCGGGGTTGCTGCATTTTGGCAAGATCGCGCCGGGGCTGGCGCCGGTCAAAGGCGCTCTACCAAAGGGTCGGATTCTGACTGTGCAGGAAACGGAGATTCCCCGGGAACTGGAGGTGGTGGGCGCGGTGATCTCCAAAAGCCTGTCTGAGGTGTCCTCCCAGGTGCCCGGTCGGGTGGTGAAAATCTGGGTGGAGGCCGGCGCCAGGGTAAAGCCGGGAGCACCTTTGGTGACCCTGTCCGCGGCGGAATACCAGGCCAGGCTGAACCGGGCCCAGGCGCAACTGAAGCAGGCCGCGGCGGATTATAAGCGGTATAAATTTCTTTATAAGGAGGGCGCGGCCAGCCCCCAGGAGTTCGGGGCCATGGAGGCCCGCTATAAGACGGCCCGGGCCCAGGTGGCCGAGGCGGCGACTCTGAAGGGCTACACCGTGGTCAAGGCCCCGGAGGCCGGGGTGGTGGCCGAGCGGAAAGTGGCGGTGGGGGATTTGGCCCAGCCCGGCCAGAGTCTGGTGTCCCTGTATAATCCGGACCTGCTGCAGATCGAGGGCGAGGTCAACGACAATTATCGGGACCGGGTCAAGTTGGGGGAGGAAGCCCGGGTCCTGGTGCCCGCGGTGAACTATGAGGCGATGCTTCCCCTGGCCGAAATTTTTCCCATCAGCGCCAGGGGCAGCCGCACCTTCAAGGTGAGGACCCGGATGGTGCAAAATCCGCGGTTGGTGCCGGGGATGTTCGCCCGGCTGTCGCTCCCCCTGGGGGCGACGCCGGGGATCTTGATCCCCCAAAATGCGGTGCACATCGTGGGCCAGCTCACCATGGTGGAGG
>JARRQO010000005.1:0-25396 GCA_037381685.1 Deltaproteobacteria bacterium
GCGGAATTTGCCCACATAGGCCTTGCCGCCGCGTTTGAGATAGATATCAAAGGCTTCCTGGATGCTGGACACATATCCCGCCTCCATGAGGGCCCGGGCGATGTGAGGCCGTCCCACCTGGCCGCCGCCGGAAATTTCCTGCACCCGGGCCAGGGTGACGGGTATCCCCAGGGCGTTAAGTTTGGCGATGATCTGAGGGTTGCGGTCGAGCCGGGCCTGTTTGAGCCTCGCCAGGCGTTGATCCAGGCGGCCGTCGTGATACTCGATCAACAGCCCCAAAATGTGCATGGTGCCGCCGGGAAATTGGGCGCTGATCTCCACCCCGGGGACCACCTCCACCCCATAAATCTCCCCCGCGGCCACGGCTTCCGGCAGGCCGTCCACGGTGTCGTGGTCGGTCAGCGCCATGGCCGCGAGCCCCCCTGCTTTAGCCTGGCGCACCACTTCCGCCGGAGGATAGGTGCCGTCCGACGCGGTGGAATGCGTGTGCAAATCAATGAGTTTCGCCATAAGATTTGATCGAGTTTTCTTAATTAAGAGTGTTGGTTCGATGCATTATTTATAGCCGCAGGCTTCAACCTGCATCCGCCCAGGCCGGAAAGCCTGCGCTACTTAACCCGCGAGCCGAAGATCGCGGTCCCCACCCTGACCAGGGTGGCGCCTTCCTCCACCGCCACCTCAAAGTCGCCGGACATGCCCATGGAAAGCTCCGGCAGGGGCAGGCCGCAAATGTCTTGCAGCCGGTCCCGCAGTTCCCGCAAGGCCTTAAAGTAGGGGCGCACCGCTTCGGGTTCCAGCCAGGGCGGCATGGTCATCAGGCCCAAAACCCGCAGGTTGGGCAGTTGGGCCACCTCTTTGAGCAAATCCCCCGCGGCCTCCGGGGCCACTCCGGATTTGGTGGCTTCCCCGGCCTGATTGATCTGGATAAGGAGTTCCTGGACCTGGCCCAGCCGGGCTGCGGCGGCATCCAAAGCCCGGGCCAGTTTGAGGCGGTCCACTGCGTGAATCAGGTCGAAGAGTTCCACCGCGGGCTTGGCCTTGTTGCTTTGCAGATGCCCCACCAGGTGCCAGCCCACCTGCCGGCCCAACGCGGTGATCTTGTCCCGGGCCTCCTGGAGATAATTTTCCCCGAAGAGGTCCTGGCCCGCGGCGATGGCCTCTTTGACGCGCTCTTGATCAACGGTCTTGCTCACCGCCACCAGGCGAACTGTCGCGGGGTCGCGGCCCGCCTTGTGGGCTGCGGCCGCGATGCGCCGTTTCACTTCCTCCAGGTTTTGGGCGACTGGGGTCATTTATTATTCGAGTCCTTAGCCCGCCAGGCAGCGGCGTTGGATTTTCGGGCGCCGTCAGGCCTGGGAGCGTAGCGCCGGCTAAAGGGCCTGCACCAAAATGGCGGGCCTGGAGGCCCGCTCTACATCGATGGTATTTCCCTAAATATCAGTTTCCTTTAACCCGAAAACCGCCAAAGTATTGGCCCAGGTGTGGGCCGCCACTTCCTCCAGGGGGAGCCCCCGGGTCTCGGCCAGTTGCCGGGCCGTGGCCACCACATAGGCCGGCTCATTCCTCTGGCCCCGCCAGGGCTGCGGCGGCAGATAGGGGCAGTCGGTCTCCACCAGCACCCGGTCCAGGGGCGCGTGTCGGGCCACTTCCCGCAAAGGCCAGGCCTTGGGATAGGTCAGGGTCCCGGAAAAAGACAGGTAAAAGCCCAGATCCAGAAAGGCGTGGGCCTCATCCAGGCTGCCGCCGAAGCAATGCATGACGCCGCCGGCCAGGCGGCCCCGGTATTCCCGCAGAATCGACAGGGTTACGGGGGTGGCCTCACGGGTGTGGATCACCACGGGCTTACGGTGGGAGATGGCGAAGTCCAGTTGCCGCCGGAACCAGTATTCCTGGGCCTCTCTCGGGGCGCGGCGCCGGTAAAAATCCAGCCCGATCTCCCCGATGGCCACCACCTTGGGTTTGGCGGCGAACGTGTCCAGGGCTTCCAGATCGGCGGCAGTCATGGCCCCGGCGCCGTGGGGATGAACCCCAATGACGGCCGCGATTCCGGGAGTTTTTTGCGCCGTGGTGATCACCTGGGGAGCGTCGGCCACCCCGGTGGCGACGTTGACTACCAGATGCACTCCGGCCTCCCGGGCCCGGTCCAAAACCGCGGCCTGGTCGGGGAAATGATCCTCCAGATCCAGATGAGCGTGAGAGTCAGCCAGGCGCATAGTCATATTTTCAAGCTTGTGGACAATTTCCCTTTGCATGGTAAAATATATGAAATTTCACCGGACTGCAAGGAGAGGCGGTGACCGCCAGAATTTTTGTTGTTGTTGTGGCAGTGAGTTGGTTGTGGGTGGGAGCAGTGCTGCCGGCAGGGGCGGCGGGTTTGACGCATACTCCCCCCCAATGGCAGGTAATCGGCCGGGGGCTTACCTTTACCCAGGTGAAAGTTTTGCGCCATGGCCAGGAAGTAACCGATCTGGCGGTAGTGAAGATCGATCCCGCCTACAACACCTTTCGCGTCTTCCACGGGAAGCCCCGGTCCATCAGCACCTGGCAGGAGGAGCTTAAGGCTCCCATCGTTTTCAACGGCAGTTTTTATACCCGCAACGGCAGGCCTTGCGGCCTGGTGATTTCCGATGGCAAACCCATCGGCCCCGTCCACAACCGGCGGATGCGGGGGATGTTCGTTGCCGAACCCAAAGGCATGTCGCCTGACCTGCCCAGGGCCACGATCCTGGATCTTAAGACCACGCCGGTCAACCCGAAAAAATTACCCTGGACTCAAGGTGTGCAATCCTTCCCGTTGTTGCTGGACTATAAAGGCCGGATCAGGGTAAGGAATAGCGACAAACAGGCTCACCGCACGGTAATTGCCTCGGATCGTAACGGCAACATCCTGGTGTTCAACACCTCCAATAGATTTTTTACCTTGTACCAGTTTGCCAAGTTCCTCAAGGACAGCCAGTTTGATATTGATTCCGCCCTGAACCTGGACGGCGGCACCGAGGCCCAACTCCTTATTGTGACAAAAGATTTTAAATATTATTCCCCCCCTTCCTGGGAAAATTCCCTCGGTAATCTTATTGATGAGCCAAAATTTTGGCTGCCTACCGTAGTGGGGGTGTTTCCGCGCCAAAAATGATCTCATGACCAGTTACCTGATTTTAGGGGGTGGAAAATTCGGTCGCCTGGCCCTGGAGCGCCTGGCCGGGCAGGACCCCGACGCCAGTTTAGAGGTGGTGGATCATGATCCCCAGCCCCGGGCTGCACAAGCAAATATCCCGGGGTGGAAGCTGATCCGGGCCGATGCCATCGCCTTCCTGGTAGAGCACCTGAAAGACGATGGGCGCTGGGATTGGCTCATTCCCATGGTGCCGGTACATGTGGTCTACAAATGGCTCCTGGCGGGGCCTTTGGCGGGATCGGGCTGGCAACCCGTCGCGGTGCCGGAGAGCCTGGAGGGGTTGGTGCCCTTGGTTCAGCGCGGCGGCGAAGGCGAGCTTTATCTGAGCCGGGCGCAACATCTGTGCCCCGACGATTGCGCCGAGCCGGAGGTCTGCCCGGTCACCGGTGAATCACGGGGCCTCGCGCTCCACCGGGAGTTGGGTTCTCTTTTTCTGCCCGGCTATCAGGTAAAGGTGGTTCCCAGCCAGCAACTGGCCCCGGGGGTGGGCGGTTATCCACCCGGGCGGCTGCTGGACCTGGCTCGGGATTTGGAGGACATGGCCGGCAACGTCTTAATTGCCACTGCCTGCCGCTGCCACGGAGTCATACACGCGTTAAGGAGGTCTGGGGGAGCAAGTGTTTAAATTTTCAGGGGTTTTAGGCAAAGCGCCGCGCATTCAGGAAATTTTCCAGCTTTTGGAGTTGGTGGCCCCTTCGGAGGCCACGGTGTTGCTCCTGGGGGAAACCGGCACCGGCAAGGAGTTGGTGGCTCAGGCCATCCACCGGAACAGTCCCCGGGCGGACGGCCCTTTTGTGGTGGTCAATTGCGCCGCGTTGCCCGAAACTTTGCTGGAAAGCGAACTTTTCGGACACGAAAGGGGCGCCTTCACCGGGGCCACCAACCGCAAAGACGGCCGCTTTGTGCTGGCTCACCAGGGCACCCTGTTTCTGGATGAAGTCGGCGAACTCAGTCTGACCATCCAGGCCAAGATTTTGAGGGTCCTGCAGGCCCGGGAGTTCGAACCCCTGGGGAGCACCCGTACCGTCAAGGTGGATGTGCGCATCATCGCCGCCACCAACCGGGACCTGGAGAAAATGGTGCGGGAGGGCCGGTTTCGGGACGATCTCTATTACCGCCTCAATGTTTTCCCCGTGTTGTTGCCGCCTCTCCGGGAGCGCCAGCAGGACCTGCCGTCCTTGGCGGAGTTCTTCCTCAAGAGATTCGGCCGGAAAAACCGGCGGGAGGGCCTCTCTTTGTCTCCGGAGGTCTTGGAGGCCTTTGCGCGCTATGCCTGGCCGGGAAATATCCGGGAGCTGGAAAACGTTATTGAACGGGCGGTGATCGTCTGCCAGACAGACGTGATCACCCTGAAAAATCTGCCCCCGGCTTTGCAGCAAAGTGCCGGGGTTGCAGACCCGGGCGCCGAGCCGGAGCCGGGCCTGCCGGAACTGGAACGCCAATTGATCAGCCACACCCTCGAGAGGGTGGCCGGCCAGCGCCAGCAGGCCGCCGAAATTTTGGGTATCTCGTTGGATGAACTTAATCTCAAGATCCGGTCCTACCGTTTAGAATGGTAATACGATGATTTTTCCGCCTTTAATCTTTCTGATGATGGTGGCCTTTTTCCTGGTGGCCCTGTTCGTGCTTCCCTTCCTGATGGTGGGGCTGATCGGAGAGGCCTTCCTGCGGCTGGGCATTTCCCCCAGCCTCATCTTCTGGCTCCTCATCTTCACCCTGGTGGGCAGCCTGGTGAACATCCCCATCTACAGATTTGAAAACCGGAACCTGATGGGAGAGCAGGTAATTTCTTATTTCGGCATGCGCTACCGGGTGCCCCACTCCGAGCAGACCCACGCAACCGTTTTGGCAATTAACGTGGGTGGGGCCTTGAGTCCCATGGCCCTGTCATTGTATCTTATCTCTAAAATAGATTTTGGCATTGCCCTGCCGATTCTGCTGGTAGGGGTGACTTTGTTGGTCCACCGCCTGGCCCGGCCGGTACGCGGCCTAGGTATCGGGGTCCCGGGTTTGGTGCCTCCCCTGGTGGCGGCCCTGGGCGCTTATCTCTTATGCCCCCCGGAGCTGCGGGCGCCCTGCGCCTATATTGCCAGCACCATGGGCATTCTCATCGGTGCGGATCTCCTTAACCTGAAGCAGATCGGGCAAATGGGAGCCCCGGTGGCCTCCATCGGCGGCGCCGGCACCTTTGATGCTATCTTCCTCAGCGGGATTATCGCGGTGCTGCTCAGTTGAAGGTAGGGCGGGCCAAGTGCGATGCCAGGAGGTTGGGGAATTATGCAGGAGTCCAGACTGAGTCAAACTCTAACACCGGCAGGTGCCCGGTTCCCGGGCCGCGACCGGAGGTGGCGCCAGATCGTCTCGGTCCTTATTATCCTGTTGTTGCCGGGTCTTTTGGGGGCCTGGCGCATCATCAGCGGCGATACCATTGATCCGCGGCACGTTAAGCGTATCCAGGACGGCAAGACCACCAAAATGGAAATCCTCACGCTGTTCGGAGACCCCCAGGAGATTGACCGCTCTGCTGGTAGTGTCACTTACGTCTATCATAGTTATAAGGATGCTCCCGCGTTTCCCTATAAACCGGATAAACGCAAGATCAACCCCCAGTCCGATCAGGTCTTTGTTCTTGATTCTCAAAAGCATGTCAAGAAGGCGCCTGTAAAGATCAAAGGACATATCCTGAAGAGCACTCTGCTCATTCGCTTCAAGCCCGGCGGCAATACGGTAATGAGCCACGAATTCCAGGAGTATTAAGGGGAACCCGCATGACCGCCTTTACCGATCTGGCCCAGGCTACGGCCTGGGTCTTTGATTTACAGAAATTCGGGATCAAGTTCGGTCTGTCCTCCACCCTCAGCCTCCTGGCCCGCCTGGGGCTCCCCTACCAGGAGGGCCGCTATATCCACATTGCCGGCACCAACGGCAAGGGGTCGGTGGCGGCCATGCTCAGCGCCATCTTGGCCCGGTCCGGCTACCCCGTGGGTCTGTTCACTTCGCCGCACTTAATAAGTTTTGCCGAGCGCTACCGTCTCCGCGACCAGGAAGTGTCCGCGGCTCGCCTGTTGGCCCTGATCAACGAAGTGCGGGCCGCGGTGGCTGATGCCGAGCCCCCCACCTTTTTCGAGTTCGCCACGGCAATGGCCTTCCTCTATTTCCTTCAGGAAGGCGCGGGCCCCATCATCCTGGAAACCGGCATGGGAGGCCGCCTGGACGCCACCAATATCGTGCACCCGCTGGTTGCGGTGATCACCAACATCTCCCGGGACCACCAGGAACACCTGGGAGAGGGGCTGTTGGCCATCGCCGCAGAAAAAGCCGGGGTCATCAAACCCGGGGTGCCCCTGGTCACCTGGGCCCGGCAAAAACAGGTGCTCAGCCTGTTCAACCGCCGCTGCCGGGAGATGGGCGCCCCCCTCTACCAGGGCGGGGTGGACTTTAAATCCAGGGGAAAATCCGGAGGAAGGTTCGATTATTACGGCCTGAAGCGGCAGATTGCCGGCCTGAGCCTCAGTCTAAAGGGCCGGCACCAATGCGACAATGCCGCTCTGGCTTTGGCGGTGCTGGAATTGCTTAGCGATAACGGTTTCCCCGTGTCCGAGACGGCCATCCGGGAGGGTTTGTTGCGAGCCCGCTGGCCGGGCCGCCTGGAACAACTTGCCCAGGACCCCCGCATTCTGCTGGATGGCGCGCACAATCCCGCCGCCGCCCTGACCCTGGCCCAGAACCTGAAACGGGCCCCCAGAAACGGCCGCCTCATCCTGGTGATGGGTATCATGGCCGATAAAGACGTGGATGCGATCCTGGCCCGGCTTTTGCCCCTGGCCCAAACCGTTATCTTTACCCAGCCGCAATACTTCCGGGCCGCTACCACTACGGAATTGGCCCGGCGGGCTCAACCTTACGGGCTGCAAATCCTCCAGAGCCCCCGGGTCGCCGCGGCCGTCCGCCAGGCCCAGTCCCTGGCCGGTCCTGACGATAACATCGTCATCACCGGTTCCCTCTATACCGTGGGGGAGGCCAAGGAGTATCTTGGGGAAGTGAGCCGTGAACCGTGAACAGTCGCTCAGGCGCCTGGGGCTCTCTCGGGACCAGATATAATGATATGGTTTTTTTATAGAGCGAAATCCGCGCTCTACCTCGAACCTTGAACTTTGAACCTGAAATCTCTGTGAAAGTCGCGTGTAGGACAGCCGCCCTCGGCTGTCCACCCTGCATGGAGCCATAAGTCATAGCGTCGGCGCTATATCTTGATTAAAATTGTCAGCACTTGGGACCTTCGCAGAGGTCTCAACCTTGAACTTTTTCGCAACAGCGAGCAGTAATTCGGAGCCTGGCGCTCCGCACTGCTCGCCGCTCACTGCTTTCTAGCAAAAGAGGCACATTATGCGCATTTTTGTTTCCGGGTCTTTGGCGTTCGATCGGATCATGGATTTTCCCGGCCGGTTTGTGGACCACATCCTGCCGGAAAAGATTCACATCCTCAATGTCTGTTTCATGGTCAACGGCTTGACGGAGCGCTTCGGCGGCACTGCGGGCAACATCGCCTTTAATCTGGCCTTGCTCCAGGAGCGCCCCTATATCTTAGCCACTGCGGGGCGGGATTTCGGACCCTACCAGCAGTGGCTGGCACAGTTGGGATTGCCTCTGGAGGGTATTAAAGAGATCACCCAGGAGTTTACCGCCGGGGCTTACATCACCACGGACTTATCCGACAACCAGATCACCGGGTTCAACCCCGGGGCCATGAAATACACCTCGGATTACCGCTTCGACGGCCTTGACCCCGCAACGGCCCTGGCCATCGTGGCGCCGGGGAGCCTGGAAGATATGTTGGCCTACACCAAATTTTACAAGGAGAAGGGGGTGCGCTACATCTTCGACCCGGGGCAGAGCATCCCGGCCTTCGACGGCGACAAACTGCGGGAAATGACCAGAGGCAGTCAGGCCCTCATCGTCAACGACTACGAACTGGAGATGTTCCGCCAAAAGACCGGCCTGGATGTCCCGGGACTTTTGGCGCTGACCCCTAATCTTATCACCACCCGGGGGGAGCACGGCTCTTTGTTGCACACGGAGGCGGAAGACGAGGCGATTCCGGCAGTGCCGGCCCGGCAGGTCTTGGACCCCACCGGGGCCGGGGATGCTTACCGGGCCGGTCTCCTCAAGGGTCTGGCCCTGGGTTCTAGCTGGCCTGGGGCCGCCCGCCTGGGCGCGGTGCTGGCCAGTTTTTGCGTGGAACAGCAGGGCACCCAGGAGCACCGCCTGGAAATTTCGGAGTTCTGGCAGCGTTATGCCGAAAATTTCGGGCCCCCGCCCGCGGCTTCCCCTCGATAGGATTTGCCGCCCAGGCCGGGTAGACCTGCGTTGATGATTATCCAGACTTTGCCAAACCACCGGTGACTAACATGCCCCACGCCGATTCCTTCCCCGCGCAGTTGCTGCGCCGGATTCAAAACCGTTTCCGGGACCTGGGCCTGTTCGGGCGCACCCTGACCCTGACGTATAAGTCCGGGAAATATTTGGTAAGCTGCGACGCCCAGGCCTTTGCGGTCTACCGCCTGGTGGAGAACTGCCACGTGCCCCCGGGACGCCCGGGTTGGCCCGTCTGCCTGGTCACCGATGAAGTCGTGGTGGATGAAACCAGCGAGCCCCGGGTGCCGGAAGATGAGTTCGACTCGGGCCTGAACCTGGAAGAGTGGCTGGATCTGGTGGAAACCTCCTTTACCAACCCCTAACCCCCACACTGCCTCGGCAAAATCCCTTGACTTTTACCCGAAAATTTATTACAAATATTTGTTGAGCGGGCATAGCTCAGCTGGTAGAGTACAAGCTTCCCAAGCTTGGTGTCGCGGGTTCGAATCCCGTTGCCCGCTCCAGCCCCCGGGGGCGAGACGCGTCAGTGGTGCTAACTTTCAGGCGCAGCCAACCTTCCGGGAAACCCGCTTCCCCCATCAAGGGGGCCGATGTCCGGGGCAAGAACGTCGGCCTGCTTTGAGGGCGGAGTAAGTAGTTTGCTCTGGGGCGCCCCGAGATAAAAAATCTTGGCTTTTCCCGGAAGTGGGCTGCGGCCCGCTTTTTTATTTGGTTTAGTTAGCAGATATTGAAAGTCTATATTCGGAATAATAAGCAAAGCCAAGCTTTGCGCCTAATAAGGTTCCCAAGCTCAGCTTGGGAACCAGAAAACCAGAAATAAATATTCCTCGGCAGGCTTGACAGTGATAGGCGAAGTTGGAACCAAAACAGAAGTGGCTGCCAAAGTGGAGGAGCTGCTCCTGCCCCTGCTGGAGGCCCAGGGCGCGGAGCTGGTTGACCTGGAATACGCCCGGCCCCGGCGGGGCCGCGCCGTACTGCGCCTGTTTGTGGACCTCCCCGGCGGGGGCATCACCCTGGAAGAGATCACCCGGATCAGCCGGATAGTGAGCAACTTGCTGGACGTCCACGACGTCATCCCCGGTTCCTACACCCTGGAGGTGTCGTCGCCGGGCCTGACCCGGGCCTTGAAAAAGCCCCGGGATTATCAGCGCTTTGCCGGCCGCCTGGTGCGGGTCACCACCCATGCTCCCTGGGAAGGCAACCAGGTCCACCGCGGCATCCTCCAGGGGCTCCAAGATGATCGGGTCTGTCTGCAGGAGGGGGATCACCTGGCGTGCATCCCCCTAAGCGAAATCGCCCGGGCCCGGCTGGAGATCGACCTGAAAAATATTGGCAAGGAGGGCTAGTACCTCGCATGAATTTCGAATTAAAACGGATTATTGACCAGGTAAGCCGCGATAAGGGGATCGACAAAGAGTTGCTCATCGGGGCCATCAAGGACGCCATTCGCTCCGCGGCCAAGAAGAAACACGGGGCCCGCTTGGATATTGAAGTGGAATACCGCGAAGACACCGGAGAAATCGAGGTCTTTCAATATAAGGAAGTGGTGGAGGAAGCTACGGATTCCGGCCTGGAAATCTCCCTCCCAGAAGCCCGTAAAGAGGACCCGGAATGCGAGGTGGGAGATAGCCTGGGCTTTAAGATGGACGCCGCGGCCTTCGGGCGCATCGCGGCCCAGTCGGCCAAACAGGTGATCATGCAGCGGATGAAGGACGCTGAGCGGGATCTGGTCTACGAGGACTACAAGGATCGCAAAGGCGAAATCATGAACGGCATCGTGCAGCGCCTGGACCCGGAGGGCATCATCGTCAATTTAGGGCGCACCGAGGCCTTGCTGCCGCCCATGGAGCAGGTCCCCCGGGAAACTTACCACAAAGGCGAGCGCATCCGGGCCTACGTCCTGGACGTGAAGCGCCAGACCCGGGGACCGCAGATCATTTTATCCCGCACCCATCCCCAGTTCCTGGTGGCCCTGTTCGAATCCGAGGTGCCGGAGATTTCCGAGGCCATCGTCCAGGTGCTGGGCTGCGCCCGGGAGCCGGGTAGCCGGGCAAAAATCGCGGTGTCCTCCCGGGATTCGGATGTGGACCCGGTGGGGGCCTGCGTCGGCATGAAGGGAGCCCGGGTCCAAAATATCGTCCAGGAACTGCGGGGGGAAAAGATCGACATCATTCCCTGGCATCCCGACCCGGCCAAGTTTGCCACCAACGCCCTGGCCCCGGCCCAGGTGAGCCGCATCATTTTGAACCAGGAAAACCAGACCATGGAAGTGATCGTGCCGGATGACCAGCTTTCCCTGGCCATCGGCAAACGGGGCCAGAATGTCAGACTGGCTTCACGCCTGGTGGCCTGGAAAATCGACGTCAAGAGCGAATCCAAGTATTCGAAGTCTTTGAAGGAAGGCTATCTGTCGCTGTTGAGTATTCCCGGGGTGGGCGAAATCACCGCCAGTCTTTTGCACGAGGCCGGCTACACTTCGGCCCGGGAGGTGGCGGAAACCAGTCTGGATGATCTGGTCCAGTCCACCGGGTTGACCGAGAAAAAGGCCTCGTCCCTGGTGGCCGCGGCCCAGGCAATGACCAGCGGGGGTGAATCAGAGGAGGCGGAAGATCACCCTCAGAAAACAGCCGAAGTCCAGGAAGGTTAAGGAGTTTTGTATCACCAGAGAAGAAACCAGTTTCGGGGGTTAGGTTAGGTATATGGGTAAGACCAGGATTGGAAATTTGGCCAAAGAATTGAAGATGGATGTCAAGGAGTTGATCCAGCGGCTTAAGGATGATTTGGGGCTGCAGGAAAACATCAATTACCTCAGTTCGCTGGACGAGGAGACGGTGGCCCGGGCCCGCCAGACCATCAGCGTCGCGTCGCCCCAGGTCGAGGAACTGCGGGTAGGCGAGAAAATCAAGCGCCGCCGGCGGGTGACGCCGCCCCCGGTTACCACCCCGTCCCCGCCTGCGGAGACCGCGCCGGAGGAAGAAGCCGCGCCGCCGCCTCCCAAACCGGCGCCCAAGGTCCGGAAACCCAAGGAGACCGTGGCCCGGGTGGTATCGCTGCCTCCCAAAGGAAAGCGCGCCGCCGTTGAGGCGCCACCTTCCCCGGCCCCGGAAACTCCGGCGCCGGAAGCGGAAGCCCCTGCGGCGCCCCCCGAAACTACCGAAGCGGCCGAGCCCGTATCTCCGGAGACCCCGCCCGCCAAACCCTCCAAATCTGCTCACGCCGCGGATTCAGGCGCAGCCTTGAAACGCCAGCGGGGTAAAGCCAAGAAAAAAGAGGTGCCGGCCCGGATCATCAGCCTGCCCACCGAAAAACCGGCCCCTCCCACGCCGCCGGCCGAGCCTCAGCCTGTAGCGCCGGAAGGCATCACTGCCTTGCCGGGCGGGGGCAAAAAAACGCCCGCGGCCTTGCGCCCCGGAGCGGTCAAGCCCGGGGAAGAGAAAAAAGAGGGCAAAGGCAAAAAGAAGGGCAGACGCACGGACACGGAAGCCACCCGGGCCAAGCCCGTTAAAAAACGGGAAGTCCGGGAGAGAGCTGATCTCTATAGCGGCGCTGAAGGCGAGCTCAGGGGGCGCGGCCGCCGCAAGGGTATGAAAAAGACCGTTAAAAAGGTCTCCAAGGCTGAACTGACGGTGCCCAAGGCCATCAAGCGCCGGGTTAAGGTGGGAGAATCCATCACCGTGGGTGAGTTGGCCAAGCGCATGGGCATCAAGTCCGGCGAAATTATCAAACAGCTCATGCAGATGGGGGTGATCGCCACCATCAATTACCCCATTGACTATGATTCCGCGGCCATCGTGGCCGGCGAGTTTGGCTATGAAGTGGAACATGCCACCATGCAGGAAGAAGACTTGCTGGCGGTGGCCCCCCGCGCTGAAGGCGAAGCCCAGCCCCGGCCTCCGGTGGTTACCATCATGGGGCACGTGGACCACGGCAAAACCTCGCTGTTAGACGCCATCCGTCAGACCCGGGTGACCGCCGGAGAAGCCGGCGGCATCACCCAGCACATCGGCGCTTACTATGTCAAGCTTCCCGAAAAACAGGGGGAAGTGGTCTTCCTGGACACACCGGGCCATGAGGCCTTTACGGCCATGCGGGCCCGGGGCGCCAAGGTCACGGACCTGGTGGTCCTGGTAGTGGCGGCGGACGACGGCGTCATGGAACAGACTTCCGAAGCCATCAACCACGCCAAGGCCGCCAGTGTGCCCCTGGTGGTGGCCGTCAACAAGATCGATAAAGCCAATGCCAACCCCGAGCGGGTCAAGCGGGAGCTGGCCAACGCCGATGTGGTTCCCGAGGAGTGGGGCGGCGACATCCTGTTTACCGAGGTCTCGGCCAAAAATCGTCTGGGCATCAAAGAATTGCTGGAGAAAATCCTCCTCCAGGCGGAAATCCTGGATCTCAAAGCCGTGGCGGACGCGCCGGCTTCGGGCCGCATCATCGAATCCCGGCTGGATAAAGGCCGGGGGCCGGTGGGCACCGTGCTGGTCCAGGAAGGCACCCTGAAGCCCGGGGATTACTTTGTCTGCGGTCCCCAGTACGGCCGCGTCCGGGCTCTGTTCGATGACCGGAGTGAAAAAGTGGACGAAGTGACCCCGGGACTGCCTGCGGAAGTCCAGGGATTCAGCGGCGTCCCCGAAGCCGGGGACGAATTTTTGGTGCTGGAAGATGAGCGCAAGGCCAAGCAGATCGGCATGATGCGCCAGCAGAAGCTGCGGGAGGCCAACCTGGCCCGGATCAGCCGGGTAAGTCTGGAGAAGCTCTATCAGCAGGTCCGGGAAGGCGCGGTCAAAGAGCTCAAAATGGTGCTCAAGGCCGACGTGCACGGCTCCATCGAAGCCCTGGCCAAGGCCATGTCCGAACTGGGGACCAAGGACATCAAGGTCTCCCTGATCCATTCCGGGTTGGGGGAAGTCTCCGAAAGCGACATCATGCTGGCCTCGGCCTCGGACGCCATCGTGGTGGGGTTCAATGTCCGGGCCAATCCCAAGGCCATGGCCCTGGCGGAGCAGGAACAGGTGGATGTGCGCTACTACGATATCATCTACAACCTGTTACAGGATATCCATGCCGCGCTGGAAGGCTTGCTGGAGCCCATCGTGGAAGAAAAGGTCATGGGCCGCGCCGAAGTGCGCCAGGTCTTTTCCATCAGCAAGGTGGGCAGCATCGCCGGCTGCATGATTCAGGACGGCAGGATCGAACGCAACGCCCTGGCCCGGGTGCTGCGCCATGGCAAAACGGTGTCTGAGGGCGGCAAGATCACTTCCCTGAAGCGCTTCAAAGAGGACGTCAAGGAAGTGCAGTCCGGGTATGAATGCGGCATCGGCATCGACCGGTTCGAAGCCTTCGAGGCCGGCGACGTTATTGAAGCCTATACCCAGGAGAAGGTGAAAGCTATTCTGGAGGCCCCCGCGGCCCGGCCGGAAGCCAATGAAGCCGAAGCCTAAGGCGCCGCGCCCCGGCCCTCAGGTGGGTTGATGCGAAAAGACATGATTGTTGCCGCGGCCCTGATTACCCTGATTATCCCGGAAAATGACTCCCTCAAGGGCAAACGCCGGGTGGTCAGAAGCCTGGTGGAGAAAGTCCGGCACCGGTTTGAGGCGGCCGTGGCCGAAGTAGGCGACAACGATCTGTGGCAGAAGGCCAAAATCGGCGTGGCCTTGGTGGGCAACGACTCCCAACTGTTGAGCAGCCGCTTGCAGCAGATTATGAAATTTATGGAAAATCAGCATCTGGCCGAGATCATCGATTCCCAGGTGGAACTCTGTTACCTGGAAAAATGAGATACGCTAAGCACCGCGCCCCCACGGGCCGCCCCCACCGGGTGGCAGAGTTGCTCCGGGAAAGGCTGGCGCTGATCCTGCTGCACAAGTGCGCCGACCCCCGCCTCAAAGAACTCACCCTCACCGAAGTGGAGATGAGCCCCGACTTAAAACAGGCCCGGGTGTTCTACGTGGTGCGGGAAACCGGGGACCCCACCCAGGTGCAGATGGCCCTGGACAAGGCCCTGGGCTTCATCAAACAGGAAGTGGCCCGGGAACACCTGCTCCGGATCATGCCGGAATTCATCTTCCTGCCGGATACCGGACTGGACCGGGCCGCGGAGTTGGATGAATTGTTCAAACAAGCAGCTACCCGGTCAGATCCGAGTAAAAAGAACCATAGTTAACTGCAACTATTGAGGAAAGAGATGAGCGCCAAGGCCAAGAAAAAAGAACCTGAAATCATTTTCAAAAGCGGCAAACCCGCGGCGGTGATCATCGATATCGATGATTATCAAGAGATGTTGGAACGTCTGGAAGATGCCGAGGATTTAAAAATGTTGGCCGAAATGCGCCAAAAGTCCCTTAATTTTAAAAAACTCGAAGACTTTTTGGCGGAGTACAAGCCCGTTGTATGATGTCTATCTTGAGCGTGCGGCGGAAAGGGACCTCAAAAAACTGCCGCTTAAGGTTTTTCACCGCATAATTATTCAAATAAAAAGCTTAGGAGAAAATCCTCGCCCTACGGGATGTAGGAAAATTACAGGTTCCAAGCAAGACTGGCGGATTAGAATCGGAAATTATCGCATTATTTATGAGATTGATGAAAAATCTCGTACCGTGAACATCATGCGAATTAGATATCGTCGGGAAGCTTATCGTTAATGCTTAAGAATAACCAGAAATTCTAACTAACATGACCTCCGGCATCCTCCTCATCGACAAACCTGCGGACGTGACCTCCTTCGCGGTGGTGCGCCGGGGCCGGCGGGCTTTGCAAATCCGCAAGATCGGCCACCTGGGCACCCTGGACCCCTTGGCCACGGGCCTGTTGCCCCTGTGCCTTCAGGAGGCCACCAAGCTTACCCCCTACCTGATGCCCGAGCCCAAGACTTACCGGGCCCGGGTCAGATTGGGGGTTACCACCGACACCCAGGATGCCGCCGGCGAAATAGTGGCCCGCTGCGAGACGCTGCCCGACCCGGCCCGGATTTATCAGGCGGCCGCGGCCTTTGTGGGAGAAGTGACCCAGGTGCCGCCCCGATATTCGGCGGTGCACTACCAGGGCCAGCGGGCCTATCGCTTGGCCCGGCGGGGAGAGGCGGTGGCTTTGGCCCCCCGTGCGGTGACGATTTACGCTTTGACCGTGGACGCGGTGGCCCTGCCGGAATTCACCATGACCGTGCGGTGCTCCCAGGGCACCTATGTCCGCACCCTGGCCCACGATTTGGGCGAGGCCCTGGGCTGCGGGGCCCATCTCGCGGCCCTGCGCCGCCTGGCGGTGGGACCGCTTACGGTGGACGAAGCCCTGCCGCTGGCGGCCCTGGACGACCTCAGCCGGGAGGAATTGATCAACCGGATTATCCCGCTTACCGCCTGCCTGCCGGGAATGCGTCCCATCGAGGTGGACGAAGCCGCGGCCCGGCAGTTGCGCCAGGGCCGCCCATTGGTGCACGGCGCCGCGGATTTACACGACGGCCAACAGGTCCGGGTCCTGGCCGACGCCGAACTGGTGGCCGTGGCCCGGGTCAAGAGCCTGCCGAGCCAGGCGGTGCTGGCCCCGGTGCGGGTGTTCTTGAGTGTGAGCGGTTAGCAGTAAGCAGATAGTAAGCACGGAATTGTGGCTTGTAGTTGATATGCGATTGGAATGGTATCAAAAAAATTCCAAGCATGAAGAAATAATGAGGTCAGCGTAGCCCCACAGCAGTCCAACTTACTGCTGACTGCCAACTGCTGACCGCGACAAAAAGGAGGAAGACGTGGCCTTAGATACGCAACAGAAACAGGAGATCATCGATCGCTACCGGCTGCATGACGCCGACACCGGCTCTCCGGAAGTGCAGGTGGCCATCTTGAGCGAGCGCATTAGTTACTTGACGGATCATTTCAAGGTCCATGCCAAGGACCACCATTCCCGTCGGGGATTGATCAAGCTGGTGGGCCAACGGCGGCGCCTCCTGAACTACCTGAAAGACAAAGACATCGAACGTTACCGGGCCCTGATCGAGCAGCTCGGCCTGAGAAAGTAGGAGGCTCATTAGAATAATATGGCCAAAATATATTCAGTAGAAATCGGGGGGCGCGACCTCCGTTTCGAAACGGGCCGGTTGGCCCAACAAGCCAGCGGCTCCGTGCTGGTGCGCTATGGGGAGAGCGCGGTGCTGGTGACCGCAGTCATGTCCGACTTCCCCAGAGAAGGCATCGATTTCCTACCGCTGACGGTGGATTACCTGGAAAAAGCTTACGCCGCCGGGCGGGTGCCCGGGGGGTTCTTCCGCCGGGAGATCGGCCGCCCCTCGGAAAAGGAAACCCTGACGTCCCGGCTGATTGATCGCCCCTTGCGGCCCCTGTTCCCCAAGGGCACGGTCAACGAAATTCAGATCATTGCCACGGTGCTGTCCGGCGACATGGAAAATGACCCGGATATCGTCGCCTTAAACGGCGCGGCCGCCGCCCTGGAAATTTCCGACATCCCCTTCAACGGCCCGGTGGCTGCGGTGCGGGTGGGAAAAATCGACGGCCAGCTGGTGGTCAATCCCACAAACTCCCAACTCAAGGAGAGCACCTTAAACCTCATCGTGGCCGGGGCGCCCCAGGGCCTGGTGATGGTGGAAGCCGGGGCTAAGATGGTGCAGGAAGATGAAGTCCTGGAGGCCCTGTTTTTCGCCCAGGAGCATTTGCAGCCTATCTTAGGCCTTATCAAAGACATCGGCCGGGAGATCGGCCGCCCCAAACGGCCGCTGGAAGAGCCGCCGGATTACGAGGACTTGCGCCAGAAAATCGAAGCCCTGGCCAAAGACAAAATTTTGGCCGCGGTGAGCATTCCTGAAAAGCAGGCGCGCTATCGCGCCCTGGATCAGGCCAGAGACGAAGTGCTGGCCGAACTGGGACCGGAAGTGGAAGACCTGGAAAAAGTTCCCGCCAACCTCTTCGCAGAGGTCAAGAAAAAGCTGGTGCGGAACCTGGTGCTCACCGAACAGCGCCGCATCGACAGCCGCAGCTATACCGACGTCCGCCCCATCAGCGGCGAAGTCGCCATGTTGAGCCGCACCCACGGCTCCGCCATCTTTACCCGGGGCGAAACCCAGGCCCTGGCGGTCGCCACCCTGGGCACCCCCTCGGACGAGCAGAAAATTGAAACCCTGGTGGGGGAGACTTTCAAGTCCTTCATGCTCCACTACAATTTCCCCCCGTACTCCGTAGGCGAAACCCGCATGCTCCGGGGCCCGTCCCGGCGGGAAATCGGTCACGGCGCCCTGGCCGAGCGGGCCATTTCCCAGGTGCTGCCCTCCGCGGAAGAGTTCCCCTATACCATCCGCATCGTCTCCGAAATCCTGTCCTCCAACGGCTCCTCCTCCATGGCCACGGTCTGCGGGGCCTCCATGGCCCTGATGGACGCCGGCGTGCCCCTCAAGGCCGCGGTGGCCGGGGTGGCCATGGGGCTGATCAAGGAGGAAGACCGGGTGGCGGTGCTCTCCGACATTTTGGGCGATGAAGACGCCCTGGGCGATATGGACTTCAAGGTGGCCGGGACCTCCAAGGGCATCACCGCGCTCCAGATGGATATCAAGATGACGGGGTTGACCCGGGAAATCATGGGCCAGGCCCTGTCCCAGGCCCAGGAAGCCCGGCTCCACATCCTGGGCAAGATGAACGGCATCATCGCCGAGCCCTCGCCGACCCTGAAGGAACACGCGCCCAAGATCATCGTGATCACCGTCAATCCCGACAAGATCCGCGAAGTGATCGGACCCGGCGGCAAGATGGTGAAACAGATCGTGGCGGCCACCGGGGTGAAGATCGACATCGAAGATGACGGCCGCATCCACATCTCTTCGCCGGACCAGAAAGCGGCTGACGAAGCCATCCGGATGATCCAAGAGATCACCGCGGAGCCGGAAATCGGCGCCATCTACACGGGCAAAGTCAAGAAAATCATGGATTTCGGCGCCTTTGTGGAAATCCTGCCGGGCACCGACGGCCTGGTGCACATCTCGGAGTTGGCCCATCGCCGGGTGAAGACCGTGGACGAGATTCTCAAAGAAGGCGACGAAGTTATGGTCAAGGTCCTGGATGTGGATCGGCAAGGGAAGATTCGCCTGTCCCGCAAGGCGTTGATCCCCAATGACAACCCCGAGCCGGAAACCGCGCAGCGCAGGGGCAGACGTGTACCAAAAAACCGTCCTAAGTAACGGCCTCCGCATCGTTACCGAGGAATTCCCCTACTTCCATTCTGTGGCGGTGGGGGTGTGGCTCAACGTGGGTTCCCGGGATGAGACCGCGGCCGAAAACGGCCTCAGCCATTTCCTGGAACACATGGTCTTTAAGGGCGCCGCCGACCGCAGCGTCCTGGACATTGCCAGGGAAATCGACCAGTTAGGCGGGCAGGTCAATGCCTTCACCACCAAGGAGCAGACCTGCTTCCATGGCCGGGTGTTGGCGGAGCACTTGCCCCGGCTGGTGGATCTGCTGGGCGACCTGGTGCTCCGGGCCCATCTGGCGGCCCCGGACTTGGAACGGGAGCGGCAGGTCATCCTGGAAGAGATCTACGCCCAGGATGATTCCCCGGAAGAACTGGTGCACGTGCATTTTGCCCGGAACTTCTGGCGGGACCAAGCCTTCGGCTGGCCCATCCTGGGGGACGCAGAACACATCGCCCGGGTTAAGCGGGAAGACCTCCTGGCCTACCGGGCGCAGGTCTATCGCCCGGCCGACACGGTAGTGGCGGCCGCGGGCCAAATCCGGCACGAAGCCCTGGTGGACCTGGTGACTGCGGGTTTTCAGGACTTCAGCAACGGCGCCCCGGCCCGGCCCCGGCTCGGCCCCGACACCTGTCCCGGCTCCTATGCCCTCACCCGTGATCTGGAGCAGGTAAACCTGGTTTTGGGGGGCCCAGGCGTCGCCGCGGGCGACCCCCGGCGCTATGCCGCCACCATGCTGCAGTTGATCCTGGGGGGCAACATGAGTTCCCGCCTTTTCCAGGTGATCCGGGAACAACTGGGGCTGGCCTATGCCATCCAGTCCTACCTCCAGTTTTTCAGCGACGCGGGCCTTTTGGGCCTCACCGCCGGGGTCAGTCCCGGCAATCTTGAGGCTGTTATGGCCGCGATCCGCAGGGAACTGCAAAAGCTGCAAGCCCAGCCGGTTGCCCCCGCCGAGCTCAGCGCGGCCCAGGAACATCTGCAGGGCTCCATCATGCTTTCGGCCGAGGATTGTGAGCATCTCATGCTGCGGCTGGCCAAAAATGAGCTCAACTTCGGCCACCATATCTCCCTGGAAGAGGTCATTGCCGGCATGATGCAGGTCACGGCCGCAGACGTCCTGGAAGCAGCCCGGGACCTGCTCAGGCCGGAAGCCTGGGGCGTGGCGCTCCTGGGCCCGGTGGAGAATCCGGATAATTATCGCCTTGCTTAACGTTCAGCAAATGTAGGGCACTGCCCACCATAAAACTGATACCGGCATCACTACCTAAACTCGAAACAGAGACCGGAGACGCCCTATGCTGCACATCTTGCCGGAAAGTCAAGACCATATCCTGGGAGTAAAGGCCACCGGGAAATTCACCAACCAGGACTACCGCGAATTTCTGATTCCCCGCCTGAAAGATTTGATCAAGGCCCATGGCGGGGTGCGGGTGTTGCTCTACCTGGATGAGGATTTTCAAGGCTGGGAAACGGAAGCCATGCGAAGCGAGCCCTTCGGCCAGGAGCACAAAGACGATTTCCAGAAGATCGCCGTAGTGGGCGGGTCCTGGTGGCTCACCCTGGAGATGAAGCTGATCACGCCTTTTCTGGCCGGCGAGGTGCGCAACTTCTCCCGGTCCGAACTGCCCCAGGCTTGGGCCTGGATACAGGGCTGATTTTAGGCTTCAGCCTCTCTTGCAGCTATTTGATTCTGGCATAATTAAAAAAACCAGGCAGGTTCAAGGGAAGCCCTGCCCGGTTTGTGGCGTAGAAGGAATGGCGTGGTTAATTCTTCCTCCACCTCCTTAACCCCAGCAGGCCCAATTTGCCTTTGGCCAATCCCAAATCGACGCGACCCAAAAACTAAACGGGGCCCAGGGCCCCGTTCTGCCGGAAATGCTTTTGACCAAGAGAACCAGATGACGATGGTTGTCTTCGGTCACCTAAAGTCGGTCGAAGGTTTTTTCCTTAAAAATCCTCATCGTCTTCCAAAATCGCCTTGTTGATGAACTTATAGAGGCTGCCGATCCATTCCAGCTCGTTTTCCAGTTCGGAATTGGCGAAGATCCATTCGCCCTCCCGGTCTTTGGCGATGATGACGATCTCTTCGATGTCATCCAATTCATGGTAGAACTTCTCTACGACTTCCTTGACGGAACGTTGCGCCCGGGTGAAAGGAATGATGTTTTTCGTCATGTGTCTGTGGCGGGCAAAAGCCCCGTCACCCTCCCTGATGATTATTTCCTTCGCCTGCAGGATGACTTACATCTTTGTTCTTTAATTCTTTAATGAACGACCTAAAAAATCAATGATAATTTTATTTACCGCCCCCGGCGCTTCCTCCTGCGGGGCGTGGCCCACTTCCGGCAGAAGATGATGTTCCCATTGGGGCCTTTGGTTTATCAGCCAGCGCCCCTGGGCCGGGGGCAGGATGCGGTCTTGCTCTCCCCAGATAAGGGCCGTGGGCTGAATGAGATGCTTAAGCAGAGCCGCGATCTCTTCCAGAGGTCTAACCTCCAGTTGCCGGCAGACCTGGCGCAGGGCCAGGCGGTGGTTAAGGTCGCGGTAAGGTGGGGCATAGCCGGCCAGGGCCTCCGGGATCATCCTCCCGGGATGGCAGTAAACCAGACGCATGAACCAGGGCAAAAACCAGGGACCCAGAAGGGCGGCCACGGCATACCCCAGGATCGGCAACCGCAACGGCCAAAAGGCATAGGGTATCCGGGTGACAGCCGCGGCAGGAGCCAACAGCACCAGGGCGCGCACCCGCTCGGGGCATTCCCGGGCCAACATCAGGCTCAAGCCGCCCCCCAAGGAATTACCTCCCACAATTACCTTATTAAGCTTATGCCAGTTTAAAAAATCCCGAACGCCCGCCAGCAAAGCTTCGACGTGGTAATCGCCGTGCGGGGGGGCCGGGGATTGGCCGTGGCCGGGCAAATCCGGCGTGATCACCCGGAAGTGGCGGGCCAGGACGTCGCGGTTGTGGCGCCAGGAGAAGCTGGACGCGCCCAGGCCGTGAAGCAACACCAAATCGGGGCCCTGACCGGCGGTCTGCACGTACCAGTCCCGGGGGTGGATCATGGCAAGCACTCCTTGGCGATGAGGTTTTTGGTGGCTGCCGCGCCGGGTCGCCGAGACGCCGCCAGCGGCCCGGGTTTGGGCGACCCCGGTAAGTGCGCAGGCATAATCAAGCTGTCCGGCAACAAGGTGCCGGTGACGGTGACGCCGAAGACCGTGGTCCAAACCCGCCGCGGTACCCGCCGGGCATCGATAAAGGCGAATACCTTTCCCCGGGAATCAGTGTAGACCGGGTTGATTAAGGAGACCATGGCCTTCCGGCCCCCTTTGGTTTCGGGACCCAGGCGCACCTCCAGGGCTTCGGGCCGGGGATAGGGAATGCCCGGAATGGTGCTGGTCTCCCCCGCCTGGGTGGGTCCCAGAAGACGCAAGCGGCAATTGTAAAAGGCGCTTAAGGGATCATAAACCTGCTTTTGCAGGGTGGTCTCCCATTTCTTTACCAGACCTTTACCTTGCTGCCACTGCCACAGGGACAATCGGGACCGGTGATAGTCGAAGCGGTATTCCTTGAGCGCGTGTTTGCCGTGACGCCAGGCTTCTTCCCGGTAAACCACCGGCGCCAGGCGTCCCTTCCGCCAGAGCATCTCGGTGCGCAGGCGTTCTTTGCGGTTGCCGCTGAGGAGCTTGATTAAACCTTGGGTTTCCCCTGACACTTCCGCCACCAGCCGGCCTTTTCCTTTTTTCCTTAAGGTGACCCGGACCCTGGCGGCATCGGGCCAGACCAAAACCGCCAGCCGGTAGCGCAAGTCTTCGATCAGGTTAGGGGCCGCCGCCGCCGGGCTCAGGGGCAGCCAGGACAGGATCAAAATCAACCAAATCAGGCAAACATGGAGGCGCCCGGCGCTCAGGCCGCGGCCGGAGATCAGATGTCCGCCCGCATGTGGAGTTCGATCCCTCATGTGTCAGGACTCAGCGGGTTCCCAAAACGGCAGGCGCAGAAAATGAGGCCACTTCCGGCAGCAAAGCTTTCTTGATGCCGCCGGGGTTCAGCAATCGCCCCGCCAGCTTGCCCAGGAGGGTTACCCGGGTCCAGGCCAGGGTGGGGACCTGATCCGGGTTAAGATAGATGAAATATGAATCCACCCGGTCGGATTCCGGTAGGCGGAAGTCCAACATCACTTTGCGGCCCAGGGGGGTTTCCGGGCCGATGCGAAATTCCATGTTATGGGGTTTGTCGGACAGGACCGACACCCGCAAGGTGGCCCCGCCCAGCAGCGGCCCCAGGACGCCCAACCGCACATTGTAAAGCAGGGACAAGAGGTCATACACCGGACCGTTCAGCGGCACCTGCCATTTTTTGACCTTGGCCCGGTCGTCGGCCTGGCGCCACAGGGTCAGATGGTGGCTCTCATAGTCGAAGCGGTATTCTCTGACCACATGCTGTCCATGGTTCACGAATTCTTCCCGATAAACCAGGGGCGCCAGCCGTCCCTGGCGATAGACCATCTCGGTGGAGAAGCGTTCGGGCAGCCAGCGGTTCAACATTTGCCACATCCCCTGGGCCGCAACGGTAAACTCCGCCAGGTAACGCCCCGGAGCCACCGTTTCAACAACTGCCACATCCCCTGGGCCGCGACGGTAAACTCCGCCAGGTAACGCCCCGGTTCCAAACCCTTCAGCGTCAGGTGCACCCGGGCCACATCCGACCAAGGTCCCACGCTCACCCGGTAGTGCAAATCTTCCCGGAGGTCCGGCCGGGTGGCAGCCGAACCCGGCCCCGCCGCCAGGAGCAGAAGTATAAAGATAAGCCAGATAAGCCGGCGTATAGTCATCAGTCGTTCTCGTCGGGATCTTTGGGGGGAGGCGGTGCCCACACCCCGGTGTAGAACCGCTCGGCCCACCATTTCTGGAGGTCTTCGGGGCCGGCGCTCTCCACCAGGTCGTAGCGATACACCTCGATGAATTGGACAAGGCGTTGGTAGGCCGCGTTAATCTGCTGCATCCGGGCGCGGTAGCGGGTCTCTTCGCCCGCGGGGGCCCGATCAGGATGCCAGACCCGGGCCGCCCGGCGATAGGCCGCCTTGATCTCCTTTTTGGTGGCCCGGCGATCCAGACTCAACAGGTCGCGGGCCTCTTCTAAAGTCATGGCTTGCTCGGAGTTGGGAACTTGCAGAAAACCGCCCCCCTTGGGCCGGTCGAGCCGGTGCCGCCCCAGTCTTGAGCCGGCGTCTATAAAACCGTTCGTTGCAGACAGCTCGTCATTAAAGAGCAATTATTACTCGCAGGCTTATTATATCCGCGATTAACTCTGCCGCCAAGCAGACACTCGCCCGGCGTGGTAACCCTTGTCTTCTTTAAGAAATCATGATATTTTAAACATTTTAGGCAGGTGGCTTCTTTGGGGAAAGGGGAAAGTTAAAATTCATGACTAAAACCAAGATCTCAGCCATGCCCACCCGGGAATTGAAGCAGACCCTGGAGCGCCTCACTGATGAGATCATGGCCAAGCATCAGGACCAGGACACCATGGTGTTGGTGGGCATCAGGACCGGTGGGGCCTTCTTGGCCCAGCGGCTGGCCGATATCATTGCCCGGCGGACTTCCCGGCCCCTGCGGGTAGGGGTGTTGGATATCACCCTTTACCGGGATGATTGGACCCAACTCAGTCATAAACCCCTGGTGGGCAAAACCGAACTGCCGGGCTCCATTGACGACCAGGAAGTGGTGTTGGTAGATGATGTGTTGTTCACCGGGCGCACTATCCGGGCAGCCCTGGACGCGATTATCGATTATGGGCGGCCCCGGCGCATCGAATTGGCGGTACTGGTGGACCGGGGCGGCCGGGAGTTGCCCATCCAGCCGGATTATGTCGGTCGGGTCCTGGAGTTGCCCGCCGGGCAGCGCGTCAACGTTTACCTGAAAGAGATGGGATGCTCAGACGAGGTGGCCATTGAATCGGGTCCCCCGGAAAGGCCTTGATGGATCGCCGGAAAAAGACTAAAGCCCGCCCTGCGGCCGCGGCCCTCTCGCCCGAGGCCGATGCCAGGCTGGCCGCCCAGGTGGCCCAAGTAGCCGCAGGCCTGGAGTCCGGAGCCGATCCCGCTCAGCTGCAAGAACACCTCACCCCTGATCCCCAGGACCCCCAATGGGACGTCCGCCTGATGACGGCGTTGGGAGCCTTGGGCCATCCGGCCATTCCGGCTTTGCTGGCCCGGCTCTTTGGCGAGGCCCGGGACAAGGTCCGGCGCAAAGCCCTGAACAAGACCTTGCACCTGCTCAAGACCCGGGGGGTGCAAGTCCCGGAAGACCTCATGCCCCGGGAAGAGGCGAGCTTCGGCGCGCCGCGGCCCGGCAGCGCCGGGGCCTTCGTCACCCCCATCTTCGGTAACGGCGAAAGCTACGTTATCCTGGAGGGTCCCACCGAGCTTTTGGGCGGCAATTTTTTGGTCTCCCTGGTCAACGACCGGGAAGGGTTCCGGGAGTGTCTGCTGTTGAACCTCAGACGCAAGCAACAGACGGAATTCTGGCAGCATTTCCGGGAGCAGGGATTTGAGGATCTGATCTCTCCGCCCCCGGCCTATGCGGTTTCGCTGTTGGAACGGGCCTACACCGGCCATCCGGATTCGCCCGGCGCTTCCCAATATGAGGCCTTAAGAGAAAAAATA
>JARRQO010000005.1:25430-28622 GCA_037381685.1 Deltaproteobacteria bacterium
GCTGCCCCGGACCTGGAAGCGGCCCTGCCGGCGGTCACCGCCCCGGAGCAGACCCGCCTTTTGGAGGAGTCTCGCCGGCTGGCCCCGGACCCCTGGTTTATTTCCTGGCTGCCGGGGCCCGTCGAAATCAAGCCCTGGCTGGAAAAGCTGCAGGAGGTCCAGGACAGTCCCCTGGTCCTGTCGGATCAACAGAAACAGGTGCGCAGCGACACGGTATTGGATGAGGCCGCCGCCGCGCTTTACCCGCCTGAGACCCGGGGCGATTGGCGCCGGCGCCTGCTGACCATGGCCTATTACCTGCATCTCCAGGGGCGGGAGGAGGACTCCCGGGTAGTCCGGGCCGCGGGCGCGGACCTGGCCGAACCGGAAAGAAGCGCCCTCTCCGGAGAAAACCCGTTTTTGAAGGGTTTGGTCCAATATACCTTGCAACTGGCCTGGGAAGCCCGGCAACCCGGCGAAACCGAGCCCTCATCCGGCTTGGTAGCCCCCCCTGATTCGCCTGGGCTCATCCGGAGGTAGACATGATCCATACCCTGAACGTGCGGACGAACAGCCGTATCGAAATGGTGGATATTACCGATAAGATCGAGGAGCTGGTGCGGGAGAGCGGCGCGGCCGAAGGTGTCTGCCACCTCTTTGTGGCCCACACCACCGCGGGCCTGACCATCAACGAAAACGCCGACCCCAGCGTCCAGTCGGACATCATCATGGTCCTGAACAAAATCATCAGCGACCGGGAGTCCTACCGCCACCGCGAAGGCAACTCTCCGGCCCACATCAAGGCCTCCGTCATGGGTCCCAACCTTTCGGTCCTGGTGAGCCAACGAAGCCTGCTTCTAGGGACCTGGCAGGGGATTTATCTCTGCGAATTCGACGGGCCCCGGACCCGCAAGGTGCATGTCAAAATTATGGCGGATTGATGGCGCATCCCCGGGAATATTTCAGCGAAGTCCGACTGGACGGCCTGCCCCTGGCCGCCTACCGGCAGGACTCCGCCGCCATCCGGGATCGCAATGTTCTCAAGGACTTCCTGGAATACACCCACATCCGCCAGGGCTTGCTGGCCCCTTACAGCGCCGCCTACCCTCTCATCGAACTCCGGGAACTTTTGCCTTCCTTTGAAAAGAATTTCTCGGAATATAAACACCTGCCCAGCTTCAGCATGGTGGCCTTCAACCGGCCCCTGTCCTACCAGGAGGAAATCTTCCAGTTTGATCTCCTTCATCCCCCGGAAGAAGGAAGTCGCCGGTTGGTCCGGGAAAATCTGGACAAAATCCTGCCCCACCTGGACCGGGACCTGAGGCCGATGTTTAAGAAGCAGTTAAGCTCCCGGGATATCACCAATTTGGCGAATTATGAGGGAATCTTAAAGTTCATCTTTCATATGGACCGAGCCCACGTCATCGCCAAGGATGAGGAGGAGGATTTCCGCCTCCTGGGAATTTACGGCTCCTTCCCGTCGGATTTGGACACCGAACTCAAGGTCCTGGGGCGCAAGATGGGGAAATTCAAAAAGCTGGACAACGCCACCTATGAGCGGGAGCGGGAATTTGTCTATCAGTTTCTCATGGAATTGTACGGCTTTCCCATCGCCTCGGAACGCCGGACCTCAGGGGCGCTGTTCGCCCGGCGCTTGAGCCGGAGCAAGGAGCAGTACCTCATCAAAGTGCTGGGGGCCTCGGACCGGACCATTACCAGCCTCTCGGGGTTTGAGCAGAAAAAATATCCCCTGGTGGAAAAGATCGCCCTCATTGCGCTGTCCCCGGGGCTGGCGGAATCCCAACCCCATCTGAAAGATCAAGGGTTTTATGTGGACCGCCGGCGGCGGGTGGTGATCCTGAAAGTGATCTACCAGCAGCACAAGTACGACCGTTACAATGTCCTGGAGGACCGGGCCATGTCCATCCTGCGCCAGGAAATCATCCATCCGCACCACGGCGGCCGGGACCCCCATCTCAACATTTTGAAGGACACCAAGCGCACCCTAAAAGAAATCACCGATATCGTCCGGGGGGAGCACAAGGGCTACATTACCTATAAGCGCAGCGACCTCATCATCTCCACCAAGACCCACGAAGAACGTCTCAAGTTCCTGTCGGCCTGGCTCACCAAAAACCAGCGGCGCCTGGGGGCCTATGGCCAGGAAACTTTCGAGGCGGTCCAGAAATTGCTGCACAACTATCTTGCCAAGCGGGAACTCCGGGAAGTGTTCACCAAGCACCGCAAGTTGCACCGGGAAGTGGTCCATCACCTGACCTACTTGAGCCAGGTCCAGCAGCTCCAGCCCCTGGAAAAGCTGACCCAGCCCGCGAAGCGCCAGAAGGGCATGGGTCCCAGTCAACGGCTGGCCCTGGCCCTGGAATTTTTGGAAGACAACCAGGATAAATTGCCTTACTTTTACCCGGAGCTGTTCGGCAAGGCCTGTCATCTCTTCGATCAGATTGCCAGCTATCCCTACTTCAAGAAATTGCTGAGTGCGGATAGTCCTCCCACCAGTTCCTTCCGGCTCCGGGTCTGGCAGATGCTGATCCGGGGACAGGAACTCCTGGACCAGATGAAAAGGCAGCATTGCTGGATCATGGAGGAAAACAAACGGGGCAAACCTTTTCCGATAGCCATTCCCGAAGATCGGCCCACTTCTGAATCCAAGACCGCTTGAGCCGGCCAGCAGGCCTGACCCGCGGAAAGAGGCCGTGCTGTGGGGCATGGCCCTTTTAATTCGGTTGAAGGCAATCACCCCTCGTTCCCAAGCTCCAGCTTGGGAACGTAAATTATTAGCCCAAGCTCTGCTTGGGCACCTTCGGAAAAATCCTGTTATTGTAAACCTGTAGCGGACTTGGGTGTCCGTCCTCAGGGGGTTCGCACTTGCATGTGTCCCTACAAACCCACCGCTAGTTTTACTTCTATGAGCGCAACGGGGTATAAGGGCCACCGCACCGTTTCCAGGCTGCGTGGTCGGCAAAAAAATTCCAGCTGTCGGCGTTAAAAGCTTGATAACTTTAGCCGGTTTGCAATATAATATTTGTCATGAAAAATCCAGCCCAGCTTGAAACCCATCTTTCCGGCATCCGAGTATCCGGCGGCGCCGTATTGTTGTCCGTCGCGGCCGGCCTGTGGGTTTTAGGGCTGGTGGGGGCAAGGATGATGTTGCGGTCATAGCCCGCACCCCCACGACCGAAACTAACAGGCAGG
>JARRQO010000006.1:0-26971 GCA_037381685.1 Deltaproteobacteria bacterium
CCCCGCCGGGGGGAGAGGGGATAAGAGGAAGAAACTTTTGGCAAACGCTATAAAATCAGGGAACAGATCTCCCTCCACAACCCTCGACAACTAGATAATCGGCAATAAAGTATTTTCTCTTTAGAATGACAGCAACATTTCAGGGAAACTCAGAACGAGGAGAGAAATTCTTTATCCCAAACGGGACGCCAGGTTGCCGACTTGTTTAGCCATCAGCCCGCCGGCCAATTCCCGGGCCCGGGCCAGGGTCTCCTCCAGGTCAAAGGAAAGGAGTTGCCGGTCCTGCACCACGACGCGGCCGTGCACCAAAACCGTCTGAACATCTGCGCCGGTGGCGGCGTAGACCAGATGGGAATAAGGGTCGTATATGGGAGTCAAATGGGGTTGATCCAGGTCGATCACGATGATATCCCCTTTCAAACCCGGGGCCAGGGCGCCCACTTCGTTTTCCAGACCCAAAATCCGGGCGCCGTTTATAGTAGCCATTTCCAGGGCGGTGGGCGCCGGCAGCACGGTGGGGTCCAGGCAAGCCACTTTCTGGAGCTTGGCCGCGGTATCCATCTCCTGAATCAGGTCCAGGTTGTTGTTGGAGGCGCAGCCGTCCGTGCCCAGGCCCACCACCAGACCCCGTTTAAGCAGATCGGCCACCGGCGCGATTCCCGAAGCCAGCTTCATGTTGGACTCCGGGCAATGGGCTATCCCAGCCCTGCTGGCCCCCAGAAGCATACGGTCCGCCACGCTCAGCGCCACCGCATGGTCCGCCACGAGCCGGTGATTGAGCAGTCCCAGGCGGTATAGGTGCCCCACCGGGGTGGCCCCGTGATGCTTCTGACAGTCCGCCACTTCCCGGGGGGTTTCGGCCAGGTGCATAATCAGGCGGGTGTCATACTTTTCCGCCAGCTCCCCACATTGCTCCAATAACTCCGGGGAGCAGGTGTAGACCGCATGGGGCTGGATGGCCACCCGGACCCGGGGATGATCCTGCCAGGCCCGGCAGAGGTCTTCGCTGAACTTCAAGCCCGCGGCAGCGGGACCGTAGTTGGGCGAGGGAAAGTCGTAAAGCACTTCCCCCACCATCGCCCGGATGCCGGTTTCGGCCGCGGCCCTCGCCACCTCGCCGGCAAAGAGATACATATCGGTAAAAGTCGTGGTGCCGGACAGCAACATTTCGGCCACCGCCAGCTTGGTGCCCCAGTAGACAAAATCGCCGTTGACCCGGCTCTCCGCCGGAAAAATGTAATTATTGAGCCACTCATCCAGGGGCAAGTCGTCGGCCAGGCCGCGAAACAGGGCCATGGCGGCGTGGGTGTGGGCATTAATCAGACCGGGGGTGATCAGACCCTGGGGATAATCCAGCACCCGGGCCGGGGCGTAGCGGGCCTGCAGCTCGGCGGGGGGACCCACCGCTACGATCTCCTCTCCGGCCAGGGCCACCGCCCCGGGAGAAAACACCTCCCGCTCCCGGTTCATGGTCAACACCCAGGCGCCCTGGATGAGTAGGGTAACGGGTTCCTTCCCCTGGCTGGACATCTACTTCTCCGGTGATTTTATTTTCGGCCTGGTCTCGCTTCTCCGCCGGCAGGCTCAGTTGATAGTAATTGTGGACCCCCTGGAGGGCAATGGCCTTCTGCACCCGCCCTTCCCCGGCGTTGTAGGCCGCCAGGGCCAGGGGCCAGCTATGGAATAAGCGGTGGAGCCTGGCAAGATATGTCAAAGCCGCGTCCGTGGCGGCTCCGAACTCCAGGCGTTCATCCACGTCTTTATCGCAGCGCAACCGGTATTGCTGGGCCGTGGGACCCATAAATTGCCAGGGACCCCGCGCCCCTGCGGAGGAGCGGGCCCGGGTGCGCAGGTTGCTCTCCACCACCACCACGTATTTCAGGTCCAGGGGGAGGCGCCGGGCCCGCAGTTTACGCTCGATTTCCGGGAAATAGCGGGCGGCCCGCTTCAGCCACATGATGGTTTGGGCGCGGCTCCATACTTCGATGATAAATTCCCGGTCAAAGGCCTCCCGGACCGCGGGGTCATCCAGGGGGACCCGCTCTCCGCAGAAATAAAGCCGGTCCGGCGGCTCATAATAAGGAAAACGCAGGGTCGCGGTCTTGGGGGCCTCGACTTTAGGCGGCGTTGCCAGGGGCACGCCGGGGCCGGCCCCCACCCCGGCGGGGAGGAGCCACAAACCGGCCAGCACAAATATGATGATCAGCACCATAAGCGATGATTTCCGTTAAGGCGAAGCTGGTCTTTAATTCAGGGGGAATGATTTTTTATGCATCCCGATTAACGGCAAAAACTTTTGGCATTCGATTTACCGCACCCTAAGAAGTATGTCAACCCGCCGGGACCCCGGGCAGGGTCCCTGACGGTTTTCGCCAGGGGGCCGGAGATACCGCTAGTGTCTCGTTTCAGAAAAATGTTTAAAAAAGAGAAGTCCTCATTCCTTCCCCCTTGATGGAGAAGGGTTAGGTGGGGGTGATAAAATGATCCATGATTACAATATCTTATTTCCCCCTCCCCCTAGCCCCCTCCCACCAGGGGAGGGGGAATTTTAAGCTCTGATTTATTAAAGTTATTTCTGAGACATGATACTAGCCGACATCCGTTCTAAATCGGGGGTTGGGGGAAAAATCTATTGATTCTTGGTGGATTCTCTTCTAAAATTTCAAAATAAGATCAATCATTGGTGTTCGAGGAGGTGATCCCGGTGTATCGGCCACTCTGGCATACATCCCTGAAATCCTGAAGCAGCGGTATCCGTAGAGCCTTGGTAAGGCTCTGGATTCGGAGGCCGCCTAAGGGGGAGGGGTGTTCACCGGGAGTCCTCTTGGAGCTGCCCTTCTGACCCCATCCCTGTCTTAACTTACCCCCGCAGTTCATCTTTAGGTTTTCGGCCTGCCGACCCCACGCCGCCATCTTTAGAGTGAGGGCGCAGTATACCTCTGCCTGACCTGGGGCGTCCACTTATACCGGTTTTAGTTTTCAGTTTTCGGTTTTCGGTTAAAAGAAATAAGATTATCAATAAGTTATCAGATAATTTGTTGCAGCACAAACCGAACCTGGTATTAAACTTTACTCCAATAATTAATCTTTTAACTGCCTGTAGGCGGCCGGCGTGGCGCGGCGGGCAGACAAATTTGACATATTTTCTTGGAGATCTGCATCATGCCGACACCTTACGATGACATATGGGAAAAACTGAACCTGGACCTGCCGGCGCATGAGGGCCTGCTCGAGGTTCTGGGTAAATTTTACGGGGATATCTATCTCAGCCAGTCCGGCCGGCTTCAAGGCATGGAATACCTGGATTTCGTTCTGTCCGAAGTCCACGGCCTGCGTATCCAGGAATTGCTGGAGGCCAAAGCCCGGGGCCGCAAAGTCATCGGCACCTTTTGTGTCTTTGTGCCGGAAGAGCTGGTCCTGGCCGCGGACGCCATCCAGGTGGGTCTGTGCGCCGGGGCCGAAATCGGCAAGGAGGCCGCGGAAAAGATTCTGCCCCGCAACACCTGCGCTCTGATCAAATCCTTTGTGGGTTTCAAGATCGCCCGCCTCTGCCCCTATATCGAGTCCTGCGACCTGGTGGTGGGCGAAACCACCTGCGACGGCAAGAAAAAGGCCTATGAAATCTTTGCCGATTACGCTCCGGTCTACGTCATGGAAATTCCCCAGATGAAGCAGGCCTGCGACCGGGAGCTCTGGCAGGCCGAGATTCTGCGCTTCCAAGACGAAATCGAGCGGGTCACCGGCGCTACCATCACCGCCCCCAAGCTCAAGGAGGCCATCCGGCGGTTGAATGCCCGGCGGCAGGTCTTGCAGCGCCTCAACCGTCTCCGGGCGGCATCTCCGGTCCCCATATCGGGCCGGGATGTCCTGCTTATCAACCAGATCAGCTTTTACGACGACCCGGGGCGGTTCACTGCCAAAATCGGGGAGCTCTGCGACGAGTGGTGGAGTCTTCCGGCGCCATCATTGTGGGGGAGGAATCGTGCATCGGCACCCGTAACACTCGCGATTTGGTGGACGAATCCGCCGAAAGCCTGGAAGGTATGCTGGAGGCCATCGCCGAGCGCTATATGCGCATCGACTGCGCCTGTTTTACGCCCAATGCCGAGCGCCTGGAGCATATTGTGGAGCTGGCCCGGGACCTCAAAGCCGACGGGGTCATCCACCACGGTCTGTCTTTCTGCCAGCCTTATGCCATCGAAGCCTTCAAGGTGGAAAAGGCCTTAAAAGACGCAGGAATTCCCATGCTCAGCCTCGAAACCGACTACAGCATGGAGGACGTGGAGCAGCTCAAGACCCGGGTGGAAGCCTTCGTGGAGATGTTGCATTGATTCAAAGGATTGACAGGAATTGAGCATGGCCAAAATTTATCCACTGGATAGGCATCCGGAAGTCCTCTGGCGCCAGCAGATGCACGAACTGAAAAGCGCCTTTACTGCGGAATATCTGGCTTTTTTTATCCAGGCCCTGGATACCTCCACCAAGGTGGGTGGCAGCACCCCCCGGGGCTTGAAGGTTATGCAGCGGGCCTACGCCTTGCTGAGCGAAGCCAAGAATCAATTTGAACGTGAGTTCGATTAAGTTACTCTATAAAAATGGTTTCCGTTGACATCCCTCGGGTAATCGGTATTGATGTCGGGTCCCGCTCCATCGAGTTGGTGCTCAGGGAGGCCGGACAGGTGGCGCATCAGGCCAAGCTGCCCACCACCTTCGATCCCCTGGCCCAATGCCACCGGCTGTTGGACGACTTGCCCCCGGCCCGGATCGTGGCCACCGGCTACGGCCGCAAGCTCCTGGTGGAGCACCTGAAGGACCAGCGGGTCACCGCTATTACCGAGATCCAGGCCTATGCCCTGGGGGCGAGACATCTGTTTCCCGGCGTGCGCACCGTGCTGGATATCGGGGGGCAAGACAGCAAGGCCATCGCCCTGGGGGTGGCCGGCAAAGTGGTCAAGTTTGAGATGAACGACCGCTGCGCCGCGGGGACCGGCAAATTCCTGGAATTTATGGCCGCGGCTCTCCAGGTGCCTCTGGAGGACTTCGGCGGCTTTGCCCTCACCGCCAACCGGCGGATTCAGATCAACAGCATGTGCACGGTATTCGCCGAAAGCGAGGCCACCTCGCTCATGGCCCGGGGGGAGGCCCCGGCCAATATTGCTCTGGGACTCCACCTGGCCATTGTCCAGCGCACCCTGGCCATGCTGCGCCGGGTGGGAGTGGTGGAGCCGGTGCTGTTCGCCGGGGGAGTAGCCCATAATCCTTGTGTGTGCGCCCTGCTGGAGGAGCATCTGGGCATACCGGTCATCATCCCGGACCAGCCGGATTTGGTCGGCGCCCTGGGCGCGGCATTATACGGTGAACGGGGCCGCCGCACCGCCGTCCCGGCCACCGCGGCCGCATCTAAATTGCCAAACGAGGAGAGATTGTAACCATGTCGGAAAAATCCTTGGACTGCCGGGGTCTGGCCTGCCCCAACCCGGTGATTAAGACCAAAGAGCTCATCGACCAGGGGGTACTGCGGCTTACCGTGCTGGTGGACAACGCCGCGGCCCAGGAAAACGTCAGCCGGTTCCTGGAGCGGGCCGGCTATCAGGTCGAGAAGGCCGGGGCAGGAGACACTTTGACGGTCAGCGGCTCCCGGGAGGACACCGGCACCTGCCAAATTATCATCCCCGAAGCCGAGGAGGCCCCGCTCAAGACCCTCGTCCTGTTGGGCTGCGATACCCTGGGACACGGGGACGACTTCCTGGGGAGCCGGCTCATGGCCAATTTCATCGCCACCCTCAAGGAAATGGGGCCGGAATTGTGGTGCCTGGTCCTGCTGAACAACGGGGTCAAACTGGCCGTGACCGGCTCCGAAGTCCTGGCCGGGCTCCTGGACCTGGAGCAATCCGGGGTCAGGCTCATGGTGTGCGGCACCTGCCTGAACCATTTCCAGCTTCTGGAGGCCAAACAGGTGGGGGAAACCACCAACATGCTGGACATCGTCACCGCCACCCAGTTGGCCGACAAGGTCATCACTTTGACCTGAAGTCCGGGAGCCGCGAGCGGTAAAGGCTTATTAACAGCTTACGACTCATGGCTTACGGCTACCCTTATACTCTTTGCCAAAAATTTCTTCTTTTCCCCACCCTCACCCTGGCCCTCTCCTCCCAGCGGGGGGAGAGGGGATAAGAGGAAAAAACTTTTGGCAAGGCTATATTAGATAACCCCGCGGTTTCTCCCCGGATGCGCCTCCCTGTTCCCGAATTTCATGGAAAATTGAAGCCCGATAAGATATATATTGAAAAATAATAGCCTTATTCTGACGGCGTTATAATGAACAAAACCGACCTGCGGCTTTATGGCCGCCTGCTGACCTATCTCAAACCCCACAAATGGCGCATGTCCGCGGCCATTATCGCCATGGTGGGAGTCTCGGGCATTACCGCGCTGTTGGCCTATCTGGTCAAGCCCGTGCTGGACGACGTCTTTTTCGCCAAACGGGTTAACATGCTGTACCTGCTGCCGCCCTTGATAGTCATCCTGTATCTCATCAAGGGGGCCTTATCCTACACTTACAACTACCAGATGAGCTATATCGGCAACGCCACCGTGACCCGCCTACGGGATGAGCTTTTCGCCTCCCTCCAGGGTCAGCCCCTGGCTTTTTTTGACGGCGAGGCCACCGGGGTGCTCATGAGCCGCCTGACCTACGACGTCAACCTCCTCCAGGACGCGGTGACCCGGGTGGTAACCAGCTTCTTCAAAGATTCCTTCACCGTCATCGGCCTCACCGTGGTAATTTTCTACCGGGAGTGGCGTTTGGCCCTCCTGGCCATGGTGGTCTTTCCCCTGGCGGTGGTGATCATCGTGCAACTGGGCAAACGCATGCGCCGCATCTCCCACAAGACCCAGGTGGCCAACGCCAACCTCTACACCGTGCTCCAGGAGTCCCTCATCGGCCAGCGCATCGTCAAGGCCTTCAGCCGGGAGGATTACGAGGAACGGCGGTTTTCCAAGGCCAACTGGGGCTACTTCCGCATCCGCATGAAGTTGAACGCCACCCGGGAGCTGTCCCCGCCGGTCATGGAGCTTTTGGGCTCCCTGGGAATGGCGGGGATCATTTTCTACGGCGGCTATGCCGTAATCCAGGGCACCTCCACCCCCGGGACCTTCTTTTCGTTTCTGGCGGCGCTTCTCATGCTCTACCAGCCCATTAAGAGCTTGAGCGCGGTCCAGAATATCGTCCAGGAAGGCCTGGCCGCCGCGGTCCGGGTCTTCGGTCTCATGGACCGCAAGCCGGAGATCCAGGACTCCCCCCAGGCCGCGGCCCTGCCGCCCCTGGCCCGGGAGATCAGTTATAACGGAGTCAATTTCGCCTACGACGGGCGTCAAAATGTTCTCCATCAGATCGACTTTGCCGTGCGCCGGGGGCAAGTGGTGGCCCTGGTGGGACCCTCCGGCGCGGGTAAATCCACCCTCCTCAATCTGCTCCCCCGCTTTTATGATGTCACCGCCGGCGCCATCCGCATCGACGGGCGCGATATCCGGGAGGTCACTCTGAAATCCCTGAGGCGCCAGATCGGGGTGGTCACCCAGCAGACCATCCTGTTCAACGACACCGTGCGACACAATGTGGCCTACGGCCGCCTGTCCGCCTCCGAAGCCGAAATCATCACGGCCCTCAAGGCGGCCCACGCCTTTGACTTTGTCATGGCCCTGCCCGACGGCCTGGACACCCTCATCGGCGAGCAGGGGGTGCGCCTCTCCGGCGGCGAGCGCCAGCGCCTGGCCATCGCCCGGGCGATCTTGAAAGACCCGCCCATCCTCATCCTGGATGAAGCCACCTCCAGCCTGGACTCGGAATCCGAGCGGGAAGTGCAACAGGCCCTGGACGAACTCATCGTGGGCCGCACCACCCTGGTCATCGCCCACCGCCTCTCCACCGTCCGGGGCGCCGAGCGCATCATCGCCCTGGAAGACGGGCGCATCAGGGAAATCGGCACCCACGATGAGCTTCTGGCCGCGGACGGCCTCTACCGCCGCCTCTATGAAATGCAGTTCGCCCACAAGGAAGAGCCGGCCGGCCCGGAAGCCGGCGCGGCTCTCCGGATCCGAAAGGACGCTCCTTAAAGGTCGGATCAAAGGCGGCGGCCCGGCGCGGTCCCGCCACGTGCTACAGTTTCTTTAGAGGACGGCTGCGCAACCCTCTCTTGCTTTCTGCCTAACAAGCCTTAGTTTAATAAACATGCCTACAAGCCATTTCATACCAAGTCGCAGTCGAAAAATCTAGAATCGTGGAGGCCCAGCAGCGTGGGCGCCCTCGGTCAAGGGCGGACACTTAGGTCCGCCCCTACAAAAAAATTGCCGTTTGACTGCAATTTGGTATTAAAACCGGTATTCTCTGTCAGCCTGGACGAAAATCTGAAGATATTGAAAAAGCGAGAAGCTTCGCTCCGCTCAGCATGACATCTTGGTAATCATTGAGGTTTTGAAATGGCTTGTATTTAAGCACCCCAAGTGATCAAACCCCGTTGAAGGAGCGAGCGCATTAGGGAAGACAGTCTGCAAGACCGAGTTCCCCGTCTGCCGGAGCGTCTGGCAGGCCTGGGGGAACTGGCTTTCAACCTCTGGTGGAGTTGGCACCCCGAAGCCCAGATGCTCTTCAAGATGCTGGACCGGCCGGCCTGGAAAGAAACGGGGCACAACCCCGTGAAGTTTTTGGAGGTCCTGCCTCCCCAAATTCTGGAGGCCGCCGCAGTCAATCCGGCCTATCTGCGCCACTATGACTCGGCCCTGGCCGATTTCCGCCGGGACCTGGAGAATCGGGTCTGCTGGTTCACCGCCAATATCACCGACACCGAGTGCGAACCCATCGCCTATTTCTCGCTGGAATACGGTCTGCACCACTCCCTGCCCTTCTATGCCGGGGGCCTGGGTTTTCTGGCCGGGGACCATCTCAAGGAAGCCAGTGACCTGGGGACGCCCCTGGTGGCCGTGGGCTTCATGTATCCCGACGGCTACCTGCGCCAGATGATCAACGCCGACGGTTGGCAGGAAGGCTCCGGCGAAGTCCTGGACCGGGACGGCGCGCCCATTTCCCGGGTTTTAAACGACCAGCACGAACAGCTCGTGGTGCAGGTGCCGGTGTGCGACCCGCCCATCTACGTCTCGGTCTGGAAGGTCATGGTGGGGCGCGTGCCCCTGTACCTGATGGACACGGACCTCCCGGCCAACGAACCGGCCTTTCGCCGCATTTCCGACCACCTCTACATCAGCGAGACCGAAGAACGCCTGCTCCAGGAAATCGTCCTGGGGCTGGGAGGCACGGAAATCCTCGGCGCTCTGGGCATCAAGCATTCGGTGCTCCACATGAATGAAGGGCATCCGGCCTTTGCCCTGCTGGAGCGCATCCGGGAGCGCGTGGAAGAAGGCGGCCTGACTTACGCCGACGCAGCCGCAGCAGTGCAGGCCACCTCGGTGTTCACCACCCACACCCCGGTGCCCGCAGGGCATGACGTCTTCTCCTTTGACCTGATGGAGCGGTATTTCGGGAAATATTATCCCCGCCTGGGGCTGAGCCGGGATGACTTTTTCAACCTGGGGCGCAACCCTGCGGACCCTAACGCCGGCTTCAATATGACCGCGTTTGCCCTAAAGATGTCGGATTACCACAACGCCGTCAGCGCCAGGCACGGCGAGGTCTCCCGCCGGATGTGGCAGCCCCTGTGGCCGGACAAACCTGAGGATGCGGTCCCCATAATGGCTATCACCAACGGCGTCCACATCCCCACCTGGATTGCACCCCAAATGAAGCTTTTGTTCGACCGCTACCTGGGGGATAACTGGCTGGAAAATCAAGATGATCCAAGCGTCTGGGAGCTGTTGGACGACATTCCGGCTCCAGAAATTTGGCAGGTGCACTGCCAGCAAAAAGCCAAGCTCTTCGACCGGATTCGAGAGCAGGTCCGGCTGCGGTGGGGTGACGAGTCCCTCAATTGCGCCAACGTGGCCGCGGGCGGCGTGATGCTGGACCCCACCATCCTGACCCTGGGGTTTGCCCGCCGGTTCGCCACTTACAAACGGGCCGATTTGATCTTTCACGACTTAACCCGACTGAAAGCCATCCTCCTCAACACCTGGCAGGAGGTGCAGATCATCTTTGCCGGCAAGGCCCACCCGGCCGACGATCCGGGCAAACGCATCCTCCAACGGATCTTCAACTTCGCCCGGGACCCCCAGCTGGGCGGCAGAATCGCCTTCGTGGAAGACTATGGCGAGCAGCTGGCCCAGTACCTGGTCCACGGGGTGGACGTCTGGCTCAACAATCCCCTGCCACCCCTGGAGGCCTGCGGCACCAGCGGCATGAAGGCCTCCTTAAACGGCTTGCCCCAGTTGAGCATTCTGGACGGCTGGTGGCTCGAGGGCTTTAAAGGCGACAACGGCTGGGGCTTTGGCGCCGAGGGCGGAGAGAACCGGGATGACCGGGACGCCGCGGCCCTGTACGATCTTTTGGAGCACCAAGTGGTGCCCCTGTTTTATAAGACTGATGAAGACGGCGTCCCCCAGGAATGGGTGCAGCGCATGAAAAACGCCATTAAGAGCAACGCGGCACAGTTTAGCGCCCGGCGCATGGTGAAAGAGTATGCCCAAAAATACTACCAGCCGGCGTTGGGGGTCTCCATGAAGTAATCCGGTCGGAACTTTAGAGGACTGTGGCATGGATGTGAACACTAAAAGCGTCACCTTCCACTTTGAGAAGATGTTGGGCCATGTCCTTGACAAGGTAACCTCCTGGCTGATCACAACCATCCAGATGATCCCCAATCTGGTGGTGGCCGCCATAATCCTTGTCATCTTCTGGATCGTGGGGGTTATGGCCGCAAGATTGACCAAGCACGGCGTCTTGCGGGTTTCCAGCCACGTACACATGGCCAAACTTTTTTCCCGGTTGGCGCGCCTGGCCATCCTCGCGGTCGGCATTATCCTGGCCCTGGATATCCTTAATCTGGAAAAAGGCGTGGCCTCGATGCTGGCGGGCATCGGCATCATCGGCATCGGCATCGGCTTTGCTTCCAAGGATATCGCCGCCAATTTCATGTCAGGAATCATGCTGACTTTCTCCCGCCCCTTCAAGACTGATGACCTCATCCACACCGGCGACTTTCGGGGTTATGTTGAAGCCATTAATATGCGGTCCACTGTCTGCCGCAGCCTCACCGGCGAAACCGTCATCATTCCCAATGAAAAAATCCTGAACAATCCCATCATCAACTTTACCAAGACCGGCTCCCGCCGGGTGGACCTGAGGTGTGGGGTTTCTTATGGGAATGACTTGCAAAAAGCCGAAGATTTAGCTATTCAGGCTGTTGAAGCGTTGGAATTGCGCATCCCCCAGCGCCCGGTGGAGTTGTTTTATGAGGAGTTCGGCTCCAGTTCCATCAATTTTATCCTGCGGTTTTGGACCAAGTCCGACCAGAAAACCTACTTAAAGGCCCGGAGTCAGGCCATCAAGGCCATTAAACAGGCTTTTAACGAAAACAACATTACCATTCCGTTCCCCATCCGGACCCTGGATTTTGGCATTGTCGGTGGAGTAACTTTAAGCGAAAGTTTGCAGGCCTTGAAACTTGGAGACTCCTCCCTTGTTGAAGAAGACACCTAACCCTCGGCCACCCTGGCCGTGACCTTCTGGTCGATTTATGCGTCCTTACTGGTACAATCTGTTCCGGCGGCTCCAAGGACTGGAAGATAGCGGGCCGCCCCCCAACATTGTGGTTACTGCCGGCGCCGCTGTCGCCTCCTGGTTCTATGGCCTGGGCGCGGGATTTCGCCGTACCCTTTACACCGGCGGGATTTTCAAGGCCAAACGGCTGCCGGTCCCGGTCATCAGTGTGGGCAACCTCACGGTGGGGGGCGTGGGCAAGACCCCGGTGGTGGCCTGCCTGGCCCGGTACTGGCGGGATCGGGGCAAACGGCTGGTCATCCTCAGCCGGGGTTATGGCGGCCGCAGCCGGGGCGTCACCCGGCTCTCTGACGGCGAACGCCTTTATCACCAGCCCCCCGAAGTCGGGGAGGAGCCCTATTGGCTGGCCCGGGTTTTGCCCGGCGTTTCGGTCTATACCGGGCCCTCCCGTTACGTTGCGGGCCTGGCCGCCTGGGAGGATTGCAAGCCTCACCTCTTCTTGCTGGACGACGGCTTTCAGCATTTTCAGCTGTACCGGGACCTGGATCTGGTGCTCCTGGACGCCGCCGCTCCCTTCGGCAATCTCCATCTGCTCCCCTGGGGCCCCCTACGGGAATCTCCTCATATCTTAAGCCTCGCCCAAGTCATCATCCTCACCCGGTTCGAACCGGAGTTGCACCAACCCCGGCTGTCGGGCCTCAAAAAAGCCTTCCCCGACCAAACCGTCTTGACCGCCACCATCCTGCCGGTGCGGGCCGTATCGTATCCGGGGGAGCATCCCGAGCCGCTGCAGGCCTTGCGCCATTGCGCCCTGATGGCCTTTGCCGGCCTAGCCCGGCCTCAGGTTTTTGCCAAGACTTTGCAGGAACTCGAGGTGGACCTCAAAGGTTTCCGGATTTTCCCCGATCACCATAACTATAGTCCCCAGGAACTGCATGACCTGGCCGAAGCCGCCCGGGCCGCAGGGGCCGAAGCCCTCATTACCACCTCCAAGGATTGGGCCCGCCTGCAAGAGCCTTGGGATGAACCGCTGCCCCTCTGGGTCCTGGAAGTGGAAGCCCGGCTGGGAGGGATCGAACGCCCCCTGGAGAGCTTAACCAGGATTTTCCGGGAAAAACTGATAGCCGACAGTTTGACTTTTCGTTAGAAAGACTGCTGGCAAAATGCCGGTTTAATCTAGCTGCGGGCTGTAGCCGCCGACGCGAGATTGCCCCCGAATATTTTGATACCAAGTCGTAGTCGAAAAGCATGGAATCGTAGAGGCACAGCTGCATGGGCGCCCTTGGTCCAGGGCGGACACCTAGGTCCGCCCCTACGAGAAAATTGTCATCTGACTGCAACTTGGTAAGAGTACAACCGCACCCCCAAATTTAGACCCTTGTTACCACGAAGCTTTAGATTAACCAAACCTTGAACTTTGAACCTTGAACCCTTGACGAAACTCCCGCAGCTGCCCTAACCCTTCCGGTTCCTCTACCCCGGCCCCCTGGTCGCCAATCCTGAATGCCCCCTACCGTAGACGACGAAAATATTTTACAATGCCTGAAATGCATCCTTTAGCCATGGAAAAAGTTCGCCAACCTGTGGAACAGCCCCTGCCTTTTGAGGTCAGCCAGCGGTTCGCCCGCCTGCAAATCTCCCGCCGCTTTACCCGGGACCCGGAAGTGGTGCGGCGGGTCCTGGTGCGGACCCCCAACTGGGTGGGAGACGCCATCATGAGCCTGCCGGTGCTAACCGGGTTGAAAAGGCTCTTTCCCCTGAGCGAAATCACCGTGCTGGCGGTGCCCCGGGTGGCCTCCCTGTTCACCGCCCAACGCGGAGTGATGGAGATAATCCGCTATCCCTCGGGCCGGGGCAAATGGCAGGTCTTGTGGGAAATGCGCGGCCACTATGACGTGGCCCTGGCCTTGCCCAATTCTATGGAAGCCGCTCTGGGGTTGTGGCTGGTGGGAGTGCCTTCCCGGGTAGGGTATAATACCGATGCCCGACGCCCCTTCCTCAAGGAAGCCGTGTCCGGCCGCCGGCACCTGAATGGTTTACACACGGTGTTTTATTTCCTGGGTTTGCTCAAGGCCTTGGGGGGCTTGGCCACCTTTACCCCTCCCACCCTTTACCTGGAATCAGAGGAAATTGACAGTGCGGCCCAGTTCCTGGCGGAAGTCGACCTTCCCGGAAACGGCCCCTGGATAGGAATGAGCCCTGGCGCCACTTACGGCCCGGCCAAACGCTGGCCGCCGGAGCGCTTCGCCGCCCTGGGCCGGGCCTTGCAGCAGGAGTTCGGGGCGCGCCTCCTGCTCCTGGGAGGCAACCAGGAACGGCCGGTAGCCGACCAGTTTAAGAAGCATCTGAAAGAGCCGGTGGTAGACCTGGTGGGGCGCACCAGCCTGCGGCAGGCCCTGGGAGTGCTGTCCCAAATCCGGGTGCTGGTCACCAATGACTCGGGGTTGATGCACGCCGCCGCGGCGCTCTCGGTGCCCCAGGTTTCCCTGTTCGGTTCCACCGACCCTGTGGCTACCGGCCCTTTCTCCCCCCTGGCCACGGTGATTCACCACCCCCTGCCGTGCAGCCCCTGCTTCAAGCGCACCTGTGAGATGGGCTACCCCTGCCTGACCGCCATCAGCGTGGACGAAGTCCTGGCGGCAACCCGCAACCGGCTCGAGGCCGGCCCATGAGCCACCCCGCAGTATTTTTGGACCGGGACGGCACCATCAACGAAGAGATGGGCTATATCAATCACCTCAGCCGCTTCAAGCTGCTGCCCCAGGCCGTTCCAGCCATCCGCCGCCTCAATGAGGCCGGGTTCAAGGTGGTGATCATCACCAACCAGTCCGGGGCCGCCCGGGGCTACTTCCCCCCCGCCCTAGTGACTGAGGTTCATGCCCACTTGAAAAAGCTTTTGGCTGAGGGTGGAGCGCATCTGGACGGCATTTATTCCTGTCTCCACAGCCCGGCGGAGAACTGCGCCTGCCGCAAGCCTAAACCCACTCTGATGCAGCAGGCGGCCCGGGACCTGGACCTGGACCTGGCCCGCTCCTATGCCGTGGGCGACCGCTATCGGGATGTGGAAACCGCAGCCAACGCCGGGGTTAAGGGTATTTTGGTGCTCACCGGCTACGGTTTGGGAGAATATGAATATCTCCGCAACACCCAAAAGATGCAGCCGCTCTTTGTGGCCCCTGACCTTTTCAGCGCCGCGGATTGCATTTTGGCGGATTTTCAGGCCGGAACCTCTCGGGGCAAATAGTTCTCCTTGCGCTCTTCAAGTTTCTCCCTGGGGCCGGCCCATAAGGATTGTGCGTTGAGGACAGTAGCTGAAGACAACCTTACCCGCCAACCCCGGATTTTGCTCGTCAAACTCAGTTCCTTCGGGGACGTGCTCCATACTTTGCCCACTCTGGAGGCTCTGCGGTCCGCGTATCCTGCGGCTTGGATCACCTGGCTGGTGGAGGCCGCGTACGCGCCGCTGCTGGCGGACCACCCCGCCCTGGATGAAATCTGGGAGGCGCCCCGGCTGCGTTCCGGCGAACTGCTGGCCGGGGCCAATCCGGCCAGGCTGCGGCGGCTCCTGAAACTGTTGCGGGCCCGGCCCTTTGATTTGGTACTGGATGTCCAGGGCTTGCTCAAAAGTGCGGTATGGGTGGCCCTGGCGCAAAGCCCCCGCAAGGTGGGTTATGACCGCACCCGAGAATTAAGCTACCTCGCCCTCACCGAGCGGGTGCCGCCCTTTGACCCGGAGGCCCATGCGGTGCAGCGTTACCATAACCTGGCCCACTACCTGGGGGCCCCGGTCGCCCAGCCGCACTTTCACCTGGCTTTTGACACCGGAGTTGATCTTGCAGGGCTTATCCCGGAAACCAACAAAAGGCCCCTGGTGGTGCTCCACCCCGGGGCCCGCTGGGCCAGCAAACTGTGGCCGCCCGCGTCCTGGGCCCGCCTGGCGGAGGGGCTGAGCCAACAAGGATTCCGGGTGGCCCTGACCGGCAGCCGGGCCGACCGGCACTTGGCGTCTGAAATTACCCAGACGGCCCGGTCGCCGATTCTCAATCTTACCGGGGGCACCTCCCTGGCCCAACTGGCCGGCATCCTGCGAAAAACCCGGCTGGCGGTGACTACTGATACCGGGGCCATGCACCTGGCCGCGGCCCTGGGAACCCCGGTGGTGGCCCTGTTCGGCCCCACGGCCCCCTGGCGCACCGGCCCTTTCGGCGAGGGGCACCAGATAGTTCGCCTGGGTCTGGCTTGCAGCCCGTGTTTTCAACGCCATTGCCGCCAACCCCGGTGTTTGACTGATCTCACTCCAGAGCTGGTTATGGCCGCATGCCAGAAAATCTTGTCTCAAGAGGGAATTAGTTGATAATATTTTATTGCAATCTCACTCAAGAGGCATTTTGCCAGAGGCTCTTTGGGCAACGAGTATAATAAGATTACCAAAGCAATCCTCCTGCAGCCCTGCCTGTTGCCGGCGGAGGGAGAAATAAGGAGGTTTTCTTGATGCTAAATGATCTGACCGGTAAAATCGCGCTGGTGACCGGGGCTTCCCGGGGCCTCGGCCGGGCCGTGGCCCTCGCTTTGGGCGAGGCCGGGGCCGACGTGGCGGTGAACTACCTCAGCCGGAAGACCGAAGCTCAAGACACCTGCGCGGCCATCCAAAAAGCCGGCCGCCGGGCCCTGCCGGTGCCGGCCGACGTCTCGCAGGCCGAAGCAGTAGCCCGGATGGTGGCCGCCATCGCCTCCGAACTGGGGCCGGTGGATATTCTGGTGAACAACGCCGGGATCGTCGCTACCAAACCCCTGGCCGACATCACCGAAGCGGATTGGGACGAAATGCTGGCGGTGAACCTGAAATCCGCCTTTCTGGTGACTCAGCAGGTGTTGCCCGGCATGCGGGACCGAAAATGGGGCCGCATCATGTTTCTGTCATCCGTGGCCGCCCAGACCGGGGGCATCACCGGGCCCCACTATGCCGCGTCCAAGGCAGGAGTCCTGGGCCTGACCCATTCCTATGCCCGGCATCTGTTTAAGGAAGGTATTACCGTTAACGCCCTGGCCCCGGCCTTGATCGAAACGGATATGGTGACCGCGGACCTCAAGGCCAGCCCCACCGCCATTCCCATCGGCCGCTTCGGCACCCCGGCGGAAGTGGCGGACGTGGCGGTCATGCTGGCCCAAAACGGCTACATCACCGGCCAGACCATCAATATCAACGGCGGCTGGTATATGAGTTAAACAAGTAGGCAGTGAGCAGTGAGCAGTCCTCATCGTGTAGTGAGATTGTCTCTGGACCAATAAATTGGAGGCCATATGGCGATCAGCAAGGAATTACTGGAAATTCTGGCCTGCCCCAAGTGCAAGGGGGATATTCGCTTGAACGACAAAGGCGACGGCCTTATTTGCGAGAAGTGTCGTCTGATATACGAAATCAAGGACGACATTCCCATCATGCTCATCGATGAGGCCAAACCCTTGAAATGACGGTTTCCGGTTTTCGGTTTTCAGTTTTCGGTTAAAATCGTCTTGGTGCTCTGGTGAGCGCAACTCACAAGTCTGAAACCTGACACCTGAAACGACCCATGCCCCCGTTATCCGTCATTGTCATTGCCTTAAACCAGGAAGCCAACATTGGCGAGTGCCTGGCGTCCGCCGGCTTTGCCGATGACATCGTGGTAGTGGACACCGGCAGCACCGATCGCACCGTAGAGCTGGCCCGGGCCTACACCGACCGGGTCTTGACTGCGTCCTGGCAGGGCTTTGGCCGCACCAAGAATTACGCCCTGGACCAGGCCCGGGGAGACTGGGTCTTCAGTCTGGATACGGACGAACGGGTGCCGGTGGTTTTAAGGGATGAAATTCAGGCGGTGGTCCAGGCAAACGGGCCCCTGGCCGGTTACCGGGTGCCCCGGAAAAACTACTTTTGCGGCCGCTGGATCAGGCACCTGGGCTGGTATCCCGATTACACCCTGCGCCTTTTTCGCCGGGGCCAGGGCCGTTTCCGGGATCGGGAGGTCCACGAAGAGGTGGTGGTGGACGGCCCCGTGGGGAACCTGAAAACACCCCTGGAGCACTACAGCTATCGCTCGGTCAGCGAATACGTCACCCGCATGGACCGTTATGCCCGCCTGGCCGCAACCGAGCTGGCCAAGCGGGGCCGGCGCCCTCATTCGGGGGAACTGGTTTACCGCCCCGTTTTAAGCTTTCTGCATCTGTACTTCCTGCGGTGGGGCTTTTTGGAGGGCGCCACCGGTTATAGCCTGGCAGTGCTGATGAGCATGTACAAGTTTCTGAAATATTACTATCTCCGGGAACTCTCCCAGAGGAGGAACCCCGATGAACATTGACCCCAGCGCCAAAATCGCCCCGGACGTGGAACTGGCGCCGGATGTGGCGGTTGGGCCTGGGGTCATCATTGACGGCCCCACCAGCATTGGCCCCGGCACCCGCATCTTGGCCCACGCCTATATCGGCCCCTACACCACCATCGGCGCCGGCAACCTCATCGGCTTCGGGGCCGTGGTGGGCTACGACCCCCAGGATTACGCCTTTTCGGGGGAAGAAAGCTATACCATCATCGGCGACCACAACCGTATTCGGGAATACGTCACCATCCACCGGGGCACGGTCCCCGGCAGCGCCACCCGGGTGGGCAATCACAATTTTCTCATGGCTTTAAGCCACATGGCCCACAATTCTTCTCTGGGCGATCACGTGGTGGTGGTCAACGGCGCCCTGGTGGGCGGTTATGTCGAGGTTGCGGACCGGGCCTTCATTTCGGCTAACTGTCTGCTGCACCAGTTCATTCGCATGGGCACCCTGGCCATTATGCGGGGCGGCTCCCGGGCCTCCCGGGACATCCCGCCTTACAGTGTGATTGACGAAACCCACACGGTCATGGGGGTCAACCTGGTGGGCTTGAAACGGGCCGGCCTGGCTTCCCCAAACATTGCCGCGCTGCGCCAGGCCTTCCGCATCCTGTTCTTCCGCCGGGGCAACCTCAAAGCGGCCACGGAAAGAGTGGAACGCGAAGTCTCCTTAACCCCTGAAGTGATCCATCTCCTTTCCTTCATCCGCGCCTCCAAGCGGGGCGTGGCCTTGGGCCCCAAAGACAGCCGCGATGCCAACTCCGAGCCCTAAACGCATCCTGGTGATCAAGCTCAAGCAGCCGGGGGATGTCCTGGTGAGCACCCCGGTGATCGCCGCGATTAAGAAGGCCTGGCCCGAATCCCACCTGACCTACCTGGTTCCCCGGGGCACCGAGCCCATGGTGGCCGGTCATCCGGGCCTGGATGGCCTCATGGTGGTGGACCGGCGGGGGGCGAGTTGGGGAGAGACGCTGCGCTTTATCAGGAAACTAAGGCAGGCGCGCTTTGATCTGGTACTGGAGCTCTCCGGGGGCGACCGGGGGGCGATTTACTCCTTTCTCACCGGGGCCCAGGAGCGTTTAGGCTTTGCGCACCCGGGGCAGCCCTTCTGGCAGCGTTGTGGCTGTTTTACTCGCCTGTTGCCCCGCCCCCCGGTAAAAATGCATCTGGTGGAGCAGAACCTGGAGGCCCTGCGGGCCCTGGGAATTGCAGCCGCAAACCCCCGCTTGCAATTTTTTTGGGATGCCCAAGTGGAACAGCGGGTACAAGACCTGCTCACCTCTTTAGACCTGGCTGACCGCGCCTTTGTGGTGATGCATCCCGGGGCCGGCTGGCGGTTCAAGTGCTGGACTCCTGCGGGTTATGCCCGGGTGATCGAGTTCTTCCAGGAGGAATGGCATTTGCCGGTGGTGCTGACCGGCACCGAAGCCCCCCATGAGCAGGACTTGCTGGCCGCGCTGCTGCAAGCCTGCCGGGCCACCCCCATCAACGTGGTGGGACAACTCAGCCTGAAGGAATTGGGAGCCCTGATCGCCCGGGCCCGGCTGTTCTTCGGCATGGACAGCGCCCCCATGCACCTGGCCGCCGCGGTGAACACCCCGGCCGTGGCCCTCTTCGGCCCCAGCGGCGTGTTCAACTGGGGCCCCTGGGGCGAGGGCCACCTGGTAATCAAGAAGGACTGGGACTGCCTGCCCTGCGGCCGGGACGGCTGCCAGGGTTCCAAAGTCAGCCGCTGCCTGGTGGAGCTGACCCCGGAGGAAGTGCTGGAGCAAATGCGGCAGCATTTTGGCGAGTTTATTCGTAGGAGGTAGTAAATGTCGGCATCAGAGGCGATAAAAATCAAATATCTTGATGCGTCTGCCTTAGTAAAACTCTACGTAAATGAAAGCGGTAGCAAAGGATTACAAGAATTTTTTTACTCAGACACAAATTTTTATACTACATGGCTTTGTCTTGCTGAAGCCGTTGGCTGTCTGAAAAGCAAGTGGGTTGGCAGGCAAAGCAAGAATGACGGCACTAGAATCAAAACCGAAGAATATTTCAAAGCCACGCGGGAGCTAATAATAAATTGGAGGTTTCGCATCGAATCTGACGATCTCGAGCTAATTGATCCGTCAATTCCGTTCAAAGTAGAGGAGATGGCTAAAAAGCACAGTCTTGATTACTCCGATGCACTTCAATTAATAACTATTAAGATGGGGAAATATTCGAACGTTGCTTATAAATCAGCACCCAATGTTTATGAGTCGGCATTGATTCTGATAACCGGAGATACAGGGCTTGCATCTGCCGCTGAATCTGAGGGAATCCGAGTTTGGAACTGTACCATCGGCCCAGCGCCTGCATGGGCCTACTAATCTAATATTAGTAGCACATAATCATTCCGGATAGATCGGGCTCTCATAGGCGAACGCTTTTCCCATCACTATATATAACTTATGAAAATTGCCCTCCTACGACAGCGGGTGACGGCCATCGGCGGGGCCGAAACCACCCTGGGCTACCTGGTCCGGGGCCTGACCGCGGCGGGCCACGCCGTGACGGTTTACGGCATTGACAGGGAACCCGATGCCCAAGCCGCGTTGGGGCCGGGAATCCGCTACGTCCGGGTCCCGGTTTGGGGAGGCAAGACCCTCCGGCTTCTCACTTTTGCCCTTCACAGCCGCCGTCTCCTGGCCGCCGCGGCTCCCCAGGTGTCGTTTAGCCTGGAGCGCATCTTCGACCCCCAGGTTTACCGGGCCGGGGATGGCTGCCACCGGGAATGGCTGGCCCGGCGAGCCCCTTATCTTGGCCTCGCAGCCCAAGCCGCGCAGCACCTCAGCCCCTTTCACCGCACCATGCTCCTGATGGAGCGGCGGCTCTTCGCCTTTCCGGGTCTGAAATTGGTGATCGCCAACTCCAAGCAGGTGCGGGCTGAGGTTATTCGGCACTACGGCTTAGCCCCTGAAAAAGTCCGGGTGATTTACAACGGGCTGGACCGAAAACGTTTCCACCCGTTGGCTGAAGAATCTCAGGCCGAGTTGCGCCGCCGCCTGGGGGTTCCGGAAAACCGCAAAATAATATTATTTGTGGGTTCGGGCTTTGCCCGCAAAGGTTTGATTTATCTTTTGCAGGCTTTCAGTAATCTAAAAGATAAGCACAGTCAGTTGTGGGTAGTCGGCAAAGGTCAAATCAAGCCCTATCAGCGGGCCGCGGCCAACCTGGGAGTGGCGGACCGGGTCAAGTTCCGGGGTCCGGTTCCCGAAACCGCGCCGTATTACCAGGCCGCCACGGTGGTGGCCCTGCCTACCCTTTATGACCCGTGCAGCAATGTGGTCCTGGAGGCCCTGGCCTGCGGTACGCCGGTGGTTACCACCGCGGCCAACGGCGCTGCGGAATTTTTAAGCCCCGGCGAAAACGGCGCCGTCATCCCCCAGCCCGATGACCTCGCCGGGTTGAGCGAAGCCCTGGCTCTTTTTCTGGATCGGGGAAGGGACCTTGAGACGCGGCAATCGGCCACCGCGGCGGTGGCCGGGCTCAGTTGGGAAGCCACCGTGGCCCAAACCCTTCAGGTGCTTGAGGAGGCAACCCACTAACCGCGGGCTGCCCATTAATTTATTGGACGGCCCCAATAATACCAAATTGCGCTCATAGAAGTAAAAATAGCTTCGGGTTTGTAGGGCCATTTGCAAATGCTAACATCCTGAGGGCGGACACATAGGTCCGCCCCTACAAAAATTAAAACTACCTGTTACGACCGCAACTTGGTATACGATGTGCCCGAAACCCCTAAAAGCGGTCCATTACCGCTGACTGCTGGAAGCTCACATGCTTGCCCTCTATTTTGACGGACAACCGGCCATCCAAGATCTGCCCCGGCCCGAACCCGGCCCCGGTGAGGTCCTGGTGCGGGTGCATCTGGCCGGCGTCTGCGGTACCGATCTTCAGGTTCTGCGAGGCTATCATGACTTTAAAGGGATTATGGGGCACGAATTTGTAGGGGAGGTGGCCGGCCCCGAAACTTCCCCCTGGCTGGGTCAGCGGGTGGTGGGCGAGATCAATATCGGCTGCGGAGCCTGTGATCTGTGCCGTCAGGGCCTGGCCCGCCACTGCCGGCGGCGCCAGGTATTGGGCCTCAAGGACCATGACGGCGCCTTTGCCCGATACCTCATCCTGCCCGCGGCCAATCTCCATGCGGTGCCGCCTGCGGTCCCCGATGCCGCCGCGGTCTTTACCGAACCCCTGGCTGCGGCCCTGCGGGTTCCGGAAACCGCACCCGTCTCACCCGCAGCCCGGGTTCTGGTGGTGGGGGACGGCCGTCTGGGACTTTTGACTGCCTGGGTCCTGGCCCTGACCGGAGCCGAAATTCATCTGGCAGGGCACCACCCGGAGCACCTGGCCCTGGCCCGCGTCCACGGTGTCGCGGCCTATCTTTCCGATGATCTGCCCGCAGGAGACTACGATATCGTGGTGGAAGCCAGTGGCAGCCCTTCGGGTCTGAACCTGGCGCTGGATCGGGTCCGGCCTCAAGGCACAGTGGTGCTCAAAAGCACTTATGTGGATACCTATCCCCTGGACCCCGCCTCTTTGGTAGTCCCGGAAGTGCGCCTGGTGGGGAGCCGCTGCGGCCCCTTTCCCGGCGCCTTGCGCCTGCTGCGAGAAGCACTGCTTGACCCCCGGCCCCTCATCAACCGCACTTTTTCTCTGTCCCAGGGCCTGGAGGCCCTGGCCTGGGCCAGGCAGCCCGGGGTGCTGAAGGTCCTGCTGGATTGCCGGGAGTAAAAAGTTCAAATTCCAGGGCCTAAAGTTAAAAGTTATCGTAGGGGCGCAACTGTGCGGGCGCCCTCGGTCAAGGGCGGACAAATAGGTCCGCCCCTACAAGAAAATTGCCGTTTGACTGCAATTTGGTATAAAAAGTAGTGTAGAAGACATGAAGCATTTTCTGGAATATGAGGTCAAGCCCGGAAGCAACGTGGCTCAGGGCCTTTCCCGGCAACGCCTGGCGGTGCTCTCCCCTATCTGGCGGGGTCCCTGCCTGACTCTGGAATATCCCGATGACGAAGTCTACACCCTGGTGGGCTGGTCGGGTTCTGCTCCGGGTACGCCCTGCGAGCTTCGGGTTTTCTGGACCCGACACGAGCCTACCGCACCCCCCGTGGCCCTGGCCATCGGCGGCGATGCCGGGGTGCGGCATTGCGGGCCGGTTGCCAGCCAAGATGCCTCCCAGGGGTTTCCGTTCCTGGCCCTGGCCGACAGCATGATCCCGGAGGAAGTTCGGGACGTCATCGGACCGCCCCCAAAGCCGGAACCGCAGCCTTTGCGGTTATTGAGGTAGCAAAACTCTGAGGCAACACGCTCTAATACCAAGTTGCGCGCATAGAAATAAAAATAGCTTCGGGTTTATAGGGGCACCTGCAAGTGCTAATACCCCGAGGGCGGACACATAGGTCCGCCCCTACAAAAATTAAAATTACCTGTATGACCGCAACTTAGTATAAGGTGACTAATTCGCACCTACAGGAGGACTTAAATGCGTCTGCAGAGGCGATGCCGGTTTATTACCGTGATACTGGCGGCAGCCGTCATGCTGGCTACCTCTACAACCCTTCCCCGGCCGGCCTGGGGAGCCACCGCCCTGGGGTTGCAGCAGGATTTTATCCACGTGGCCCAGCAGGCCATGCCCTCGGTGGTAAGCCTCAAGGCCATCCGCATAGTGACGGTGCGGCCTTTCGGCCCGCCGGAGGATTTTTTCCGGGGCACTCCCTTTGAAGGCATGTTCCGGGAATTCAACAGCCGCGCCATCCGGCGGCGCATGGTGGGCCAGGGCTCCGGGGTGATTATCGACAGCCGGGGTTACATCCTCACCAACAACCACGTGGTGGCGGGCTCCCAGAAACTCCTGGTCCACTTAAGTGACGGCCGGGAGGTCACGGGCCGGCTGGTGGGCGCCAATCCCCGCTTTGACATTGCTTTGGTCAAGGTGCCGGTTAGAGGCTTAAGAGCCGCAAGGTTGGGGGATTCCTCCAAGATCCGGGTGGGCCAATGGGCCATCGCCATCGGCAGCCCCTTTGGGTTGGAAAAGACCATGACCGTGGGGATCATCAGCGCCACCGGCCGCCGCGGCTTAGGCCGGGGCACTTACGGGGACTTTATCCAGACGGATGCTTCCATCAACCCCGGCAACAGCGGCGGACCTTTACTGGACATCAACGGCCAGGTGGTGGGCATTAACTCCATGATCTCGGCCCAGGGCCAGGGCATCGGCTTTGCCATTCCCATCAACATGGCCCGGCGGATCGTCTCTCCCTGGATGAAGTGAGCGCATGCCCCCGGAAGATCGCGCGGTCATCCTGGAGTCTTATTATCACCAGGTAAAGTCCATCATCCAGGACCATGACATGTGGGAACGGGTACCGGAGTGGGCCCGCCAATTCTCCCCGGAAAACCTCGAGGGCCTGGTCAAGTTTTCCTACTTCGGCGGGTTCATTGACATGGCCCAGGTGCGCCGGCTGCTCCTGGTGGACAAGCAGGGCATGCGCCAGCTCCTGGTCAAGTGGTACGAAGAAATCCGCGAACAGGGCTGTTGGCTCTGTTAACCCCCTGATGCATGAACTTTTGGCATTATAAGACAACATATTGAAATATAAAGATAAAATAGATATCCCTAAAAAGCCGGATGTTTTTGGCACAGGCTAGAAAGCCTGTGCCACCCAGGTTTTTGCCACCCGGCGAATTATTCGGGTTAAGCGGCTTTATCCAATCCCCTCGCCGGGGCCTGGGTCATCCCTTTATCAAGCCGATTGCTTTCGGGACTGGGAGTTATTCAAAATCTCCCGTAACTCCTCTCCCTCCAGGACCTCTTTATCCAGCAGGATTTTGGCGGCCTTCTCCAAGACGGGGCGCTCCTTTTCCAGGATTTCTTTGGCCCGCCGGTGGGCTTTGTCCACCAGCTTTCCCACCTCCTGGTCGATATCCTGGGCCGTGGCTTCGCTGTAATCCTTGGGACTGGGGGGCATCATGGTTTCAATGAACACGGGACGGCGTTCCCGCTCAAAGGTAATGGGCCCCAGGCGCTCACTCATGCCGTATTCGCGGATCATGGAGCGGGCCACGTCCGTGGCCCGGTAAAGATCGTTCTGGGCCCCGGTGGAAATCTCGTCAAAAATCAACTCTTCCGCCACCCGGCCCCCCATCATCACCGCCATGCGGTCTTCCAGTTCGGTTTTGGTCATCAGGTAACGGTCTTCGGTGGGCAGCTGCATGGTGTATCCCAGGGCGCCGATGCCCCGGGGAATGATGGAGACCCGGTGGACTTTGTCGGTGGTGGGCAAGGCCTCGGCTACCAGGGCATGGCCCGTCTCATGATAGGCCACGATCTCCTTTTCTTTGGGATTCATGACCCGGTTGCGCTTTTCCAGGCCCGCCACCACCCGGTCGATGGCTTCTTCAAAATCTTCCATCTCCACGGCCTCCTTGCTTTTTCGGGCTGCCAGCAGGGCCGCTTCATTGACGATGTTGGCCAGATCGGAACCCACCATCCCGGGCGTGCGGGCCGCCAGGGTGTGGAGATCGACTTCCGGAGAAATTCTGATGTTCCGGGTGTGGATTTTCATGATCTCTTCCCGGCCCTTAAGCGAGGGCCGGTCCACCAGGATGTGACGATCAAAACGCCCGGGGCGGATCAGGGCCGGATCCAGGATTTCCGGCCGGTTGGTGGCGGCCATGATGATCACCCCTTTGCGGGTGTCGAAGCCGTCCATTTCGGACAGCATCTGGTTCAGGGTATTCTCCCGCTCTTCCGGCCCCCCCATAGGACTGACCCCCCGGGCCTTGCCGATGGCGTCCAATTCATCGATAAAAATGATGCAGGGCGCCTTTTCCTGGGCCGTGGCAAAGAGATCCCGTACCCGGGCGGCCCCCACCCCCACAAACATTTCCACAAAATCCGAGCCGGACAGGCTCAAAAAAGGCACCCCGGCCTCTCCGGCCACGGCCCGGGCCAACAGGGTCTTGCCGGTTCCCGGGGGGCCCACCAGCAGGACGCCTTTGGGCAGGTTCCCGCCCAAAACCTGAAATTTGGCAGGATTTTTTAAAAATTCGATAATTTCCTTCAGTTCATCTTCAGCTTCTTCCACCCCGGCCACATCCTGAAAAGTGACCTTGGTTTCATCCTGGACGTAAACTTTGGCCTTGCTCTTGCCCACGGTCATGAGACCGCCGGCGCCTCCGCCGATCTTCCGGAAAAAGTAAACCCAGATGGCGATTAAAATCACAAAGGGCAACACCCAGGAAACCACCGAACTGAGCCAGGTATTTTCCTGAATGGCCCGATACTTGATGTTTTTCTGTTCCAACAGCTTCACCAGTTCGGGGTCCTTCATCCTGACGGTGGAAAAGGTCGGAGTTTTTTTCTCAAACTGTTTCTTCAGGTTCTTGGGCAAATCGGGTTTTTTCCTCTCCTTGGCCAGGTCCGCAATGCCCGCAGGCAAAAGTTTTCCCTTGATCGTCTCATTGCTGATGGCCAAGTCATTGACCCCTTTGATCTCCACCAGGTGGCGAAATTCACTATAACCGATCTGCACTGACTTTTTGGTGGCGCTGTAATACTGGAAGATCAGCAGCAGCACGATCATGGCCAGCACATACCAAATGATGCTCCGGCCTGTGAACGAAGGTTGTTTGACGGCCATGACTACCTCATATCCTTAAGGTTTACAGGTTCTTTTTTAATATAATGATTAAGCCCGGAGACGCAACCGGCCGCAGGCAAAGATTGCGGCTCAGACGCAACCTCCGGCCCCAGAGGCGGGTATTTTTTTACCTAGGTTCAGAAAGAAACCGGCGGCGACGGTTGGCTTGGCCACCCCGGATTTTTCTGATAAATTCTTTCCACCATGATGCATCTTACCCAATCAGGAGCAATTTATGGAAGACGTCTTGAAAAGTCTGGATATCACTAACCTTCCCC
>JARRQO010000007.1:0-15493 GCA_037381685.1 Deltaproteobacteria bacterium
GCATCGGGGATTACAAGTACACGTTCGTAAGTCAACCCCAGGGGTGGTTTGGCCCGAAAGTCAAGATGGATTGGCCGGGAATCGTCAACCTGCGTCTCGACCCGTTCGAGAAGATGGGCATCGGGCAGTCCTTGTTCGCCAAGGACTGGTGGGCCTTCGAATTCTGGCGCTTCGTCTTCGTGCAGCAGGAAGTCGCCAAACTGGCAAAGACTGCGATTGATTTCCCACCCATGCAGCCTGGCGCAAGCTTCAACCTCGCAGGGGTCAAAAAGAAGATTGAGGCGGCAATGGCCGCCCGAGTCGGCAAGTAAGCTTATGGCACATGCGGGCGCCCCAGCAGGGGCGCCCGGCTTGAACAAACCGCAGGAGTGTAAGTATGTCCATGCACAGTGTCTCCAGAAAGTTTGCCATTCTTGTTGTTATTTGGGCATTTGCCGCCCTGGCGCATGGCGCTGCGGCCCAAGCCCGGGCCCAGGACCCCTTGCCCTCCTGGAATGACGGCCCGGTAAAGCAGGCCATCCTGGATTTTGTGAAAGCCACCACCGATCCGGCCAGCCCCAAGTTCGTGCCTCCCGAGGCCCGCCTCGCCACCTTCGACCAGGACGGCACCTTGTGGGTCTCCCATCCGATGTACACGCAGGTGGTGTATTGCCTGGAGCGGGTGCCCGCGGTGGTGGCAAAAAGACCTGAGTTGAAGAACGTCGAGCCCTTCAAGACGGTGCTGTCGGGAAACCGGGAGGCCATGGCGAAGCTCTCGATGCAGGATCTGGAGAAGATTCTCGCGGCCACGCTTACCGGCATGACGGTGGACGAATTCCGGGCCGAGGTCAAGAAATGGCTCGCAACGGCCAAAGACCCTCGCTGGCACCGGCCCTACACCGAATTGGTCTACCAGCCCATGCTGGAGGTGCTCAAGTATTTGCGCGCCAACGGCTACAAGACGTATATCGTCACCGGCGGCGGGCAGGATTTCGTGCGGGTCTATGCCCAAAAAGTTTACGGCATTCCACCGGAGCAGGTGATGGGCACTGCCGGGGCCACGAAATACGGCTATAACAAAAGCGGCAGGCCGATTCTCACCAAGGAGCCCAAACTGTTGCTGAACGACGACAAAGCCGGCAAACCCGAAGGCATCCACCTGATTATCGGCCGCCGGCCCTACGCCGCGTTCGGCAACTCCGGGGGCGACCGGCAGATGTTGGAGTACACCGGGGCGGGTGACGGGGCGCGGCTGAGGATGCTGGTGCTGCATGACGACGGCAAGCGGGAGTATGCCTACGGCCCCGCCCAGGGGCTGCCGAACACCAAAGTGGGCACCTTTAATCAGGCCTTGTACGACGAAGCCAAAAAGAAGGGCTGGGTCATTATCTCCATGAAAAAGGATTGGCAGAAAATCTTTGCCTGGAAGTGAGGCTGCTGCCGAGACCAGTATTACCCTGCTTATTCGTTATAAGCGTCGCCCAAGGGAAAGAAGCGCGAAGCGTCAACGAGGAGAAGATTGCCATTATGGTTAATTTTATAGTGGATACTAATATGGGTTTGTTGGACCCAGTGCTTAATTTTCTGCACACTTCGCATGAGCTTCCACGTTTTGGGGTAATAATTTTTACAGGTGATCTCCTATTGGTGGTAATGATATTAATTGTAGCGGGATTGAGTTCAGTGGTATGGAGGTTACGTTCCAGGATTGGCAGAAAATCTTTGCCTGGGAGTGAGGCGGCTGTCGAGATCAGCATTACTTTTCTTATTCTTTATAGCCATCACCCAAGGAAAGGAATCGCCAAGCGGCCTGCTTTGCCCTTAATCTCAAATTAATAGGAGGTCATAATGAAGTGGAAATTGTTAGTTGTTTTGGCAGTGGTCGGCATCCTGGCTTGGCCGGCGGCCGAGACCCACGCCGCTGGGAAAACGCAATACTCGCCGGAGCAAGCCAAGGCGATTAAGGCCTGGGCGCACTCCCTGGCCGTTCAGGCCGCAACCTTCGGCGCCCCCATCGTCGGCATGTACAACCTGCGGCAGACCGTCGCTACGGGACCCAATCCCAAAGCCAAACCCGGCACGTTGTGGCGGATGCCAAACATCAGCACGCCCCAGTTGGCAAAAGAGTCGGGCTATGTGTCGCCCAACGTCAACACCATCTACGGCTTCGGTTTCATGGATCTTTCCCAGGAGCCGGTCGTCGTCACCGCGCCTGACTCGCACGGCCGTTACTACATGATCGAGATTGTCGACATGTGGAACAACGCCTTCGCCTATGCCGCGGGCAAGAAGGTCGGTTACAAAGGCGGCAAATATGCCATCGTCGGCCCCGGCTGGAAAGGAACCCTGCCGGATGGTGTGAAGTGCATCGACAGCCCCACACCCTGGGTCGAAATACAGCCGCGCGTGCATGTAAAGAATCAGGCTGATCTGCCCGCGGCCCAGAAGGTTCTGAAGGCCATCACCGTTCAGGGCCTGTCGCAATACCAGGGCAAGCCCGCGCCGGCGCCGAAGACCTACCATTACTTGAACCCGAAGCTCAATCCGAAGGTGGCCAGCAGTCAGCTGACCTTTGTTGATCCACTACAATTCTGGACAATCTTTGTTGATGCGATGAACGAGAATCCGCCGCCGAAGACGATGATCGAAGCGGTGCTGCCCGGCTACAAGTATCTGGGCATCGAGTTGGGCAAGAAGTGGAACCCCGACAACGTCGACCCGCTCTTTCTCGAGGAAATGAAGAAGGTGGTACCGGAAATCGGCCCCATGATGGCCGAGATGGTCTATGTGATTGGGCCGCACGCCAACGGCTGGATGGCCACGCCGTATAATCTCGCCGCGGCCACCACCCCGCCTAATGCCGATTATCTCACCGCCGCAATCAGCGCCGTCGTTGGGCTCACGGCCAATACCGCCGAAGAGGCGTTCTACATGTGGGGTCAGTATGATTACAAGATGCAGAAGTTGACCGGTAAAAAGAAATACACCATGACGCTGCCGGCTGATTTCCCGTACTTCCAGGTCATTCCGCCGGGATTCTGGTCTGTAACCATGTACGACCTGAATACCAATTTCACTGTTGAGAATCCGATCAACCGGTATTCTCTGGGCAGCGACAATGACCTGAAGAAGAACAAGGACGGCTCGATCACGATCTATCTGCAGAAGGACAGCCCCGGCAAGGACAAGGAGTCCAACTGGCTGCCCACGCCGGCAGGCCCGTTTTACATGGCGATGCGCAACTACGCGCCCACCAAGGCGGCGTTCGAGGCGCTCAAGGATCCAGCCAAGGCAAAACTCTTGCCGAAAGTTATGCCAGTGCCGTAAGGGCAGAGGTGTCAGGCAGGCCCGGCATGTCTGAACGCCGGGACTGTTCAAGGAATTTATCCAAAAGGAACTCATAATGCAGATTCAGAAATTGCCCAAAACGTTTTGCCTCGCCGTCATGGTGCTGGTGGTCACGCTGGCCACTGCCCCCGCCGTCAGAGCCCAGGCTGCTGAGATGGGCGGCGGCAAAAGCGAGAGCCCTAAGGCGGCCTCCCAAGAGCAGGGGCAAAGCCTGGGGGAACTGGGTAAAAAACTCAACAACCCCATCAGTTCGGTGTGGAACATCACCACCCAGAGCAATATGTATTTCTACAAAGGCGATCTGAGCTCCGCCTATCGCGGCCAGTTCGTCTTTAATTTTCAGCCGGTGCTCCCCATTCCCCTGACCAAAAACTGGACGTTGATACCCCGTCCGGTGATTCCCATACAGGCGAATCCTTATAGCAGGGGGGTGAATCCGGCTACCGGCTCCCTCGATTGGAGCCGCACCGGCGGCTTCGGGGACATCGCCCTGGTCACCCTGTTGTCCCCCAATATCCCCGGAGTAATCCTGGGCTTCGGCCCCACCTTCATTTTCCCCACCGCGCCCACCCCTGATTTGGGCCAGGGCAAGTTCCAGATGGGTCCCTCCGTAGTGCTGGGTTTTATCAGCAAAAATTGGGTGGGGGGTGTCTTTCCCCAGCACTGGTGGTCAGTGGCGGGAACCAGGGCCACCCCGGTGACCAGCCAGACGAATATCCAGTACTTTCTCTTCCGCATGCTGCCCGGGGCCTGGCAGGTGGGCTTTACCCCCAACATCCTTATCAACTGGCGGGCCGACGGTGGAAACAAGGTCACCTTCCCCCTCGGGATTGGCGTGGGCCGGACCTTCAAGCTGGGGGGCGTGCCCATCCAGTCCACCCTGGAATTCCAGTGGATGCCCGTTCATCCGGACGATTTCGGGCAGCGCTTCAACATCCGCTTCGTTTTCAAGCCGGTGCTGCCAAGCCTGATCAAGAAGCCGCTTTTTGAGTGACGGGCGGATTAAAATGGATCCCCTCCAGATATTCGTTATCTTGTTTGGCATACAAGACAGAGGATAGCAGTTTCCCCTTGATAATGGACTCAGGAGAAAATTTGGGGGTCGGAGAGATGAAAGGCCTGAAGACCACAATTATAATCATATTAGTTCTCGCCTTTAGTACGGCAGCTTACTCCCAGGCAGCGCCGGCTTCAGTCAAGCAGGAGTCAGTTGCCGCCCCGGAGAAAGCGACTGCCGTCCAGGATGATGACCGCCTCCCCATCTATAAGCAAGGCTGGCAGGTTTTTCTGGCCCCGTATTTATGGATTATGGGGGCTCATCTTGACATCAGCCATCAAGGCAGGGTCAGGGGCACCGTCGTGGCCGATGTCCCCTGGTATGATATAGTCCCCTTACTTTTCAGCAAAGTCATGGGAGGTATGGGCCGGGTGGAGATCTGGAAGGGTAGATGGGGTTTGATATCCGATACCAATTTTATCTATATCAGCGACTCCATCAGCGCCGGCGGCGCCAGAGAACTAGAAGGACCGCAGCTTCCGGTGCCGGTGCGCCTGCAACTTTCGGGCAACCTGAAACTTTGGTCGCGGCTCCTCTGGCAGGATGTGGGGGTGCGCTATCTGGTGGGGACCATACCGATGAAGCCCGACAAACCGGTTCCCGTGACGTCATTCGAGCTATTGGGGGGTCTCCGATACACTTACCTCAATCAGGATACCAGGCTGGGCCTGAATGCCACTATAGCCGATACTGCGGGACAAACAGTGTTAAGCCGCGGCGGGTCACTTTTTAGTTCCCTGCAATTCTCGATTTTTGAACCTTTTGTTGGCGTCAGGGTCGGTTTGTGGTTGACCCGGAAGTTTAATGTGCTGCTCAAAGCCGACTGCGGTGGTTTCGGCTTCGTTGCCTACAACCACGTGGATACTGTGCTTGAGGCTTTGGTGGGTTACCAGGTGCATAAAAACATTCGTATCTACGCGGGTTATCGCGGCCGTTATGGTTCGGGAATAGGTGACGCCAAGAATGTGACGATCCACGGCTGGTTTCATGGACCCATGTTGGGATCGGTTTTCAGTTTTTAAGGATGGGCAAGCTTCGGGAGCAAGGTATCTGAAGGATGAGTAAAATTCATAAGATGTGGATAACTGCTATTTATACACTGTTTAAATTAGACCAATCGAACTTGATATGGCTATCATAGCTGTTCCTATAGTTTCTTGGGGTGGCTAAACGGGAAAAAGGGCGGGCCGGGCCCACCCTCATTTATTAAGCCGCTGGATTTACAAAACTACGCTTTCTCACGCCGTCTTGAAACGTTTCGCTTCGATGCCGTACTGCTTGATCTTATAGCCCAGGATTCTGAGACTGGTATCCAGGAGGTGGGAGGCCTGGCTCTGGTTGCCCCGGGTCTGGCGCAGGGCCTCGGTGATGAGCTCCCGTTCCAGGTGCTCCACCTGGGCGGCCAGGCCCCGGTGGTCTTCTCCGGGCTCCTGGCGCTGCAAAGTGGGGGGCAGGTGGACGCTTAAAATGGTGTCCTCATCACACACCAGCACCGCCCGCTCGATGATATTTTCCAGTTCCCGCACGTTGCCGGGCCAGGGATACTGCATGAGCAGGTCCAGGGCCGGGGCCGACAGGCGCTTCACCGGCTTGCCGTGCTCCGCCGCCAACTTTTTCAAAAAGTGCTCCGACAGCGCCGGTATATCAGCCATGCGCTCCCGCAAGGGAGGCAGGTAAATGGGAAAAACGTTGAGACGGTAATAAAGGTCTTCCCGAAAGGCGACGGCGGACACGGCCTGCTCCAGGTCCCGGTGAGTGGCGGCCAGCAGGCGCACATCGGCCTTCAGGGTGGCGGTGCCGCCCAGGCGGGTGAACTCCCGCTCCTGGATGACCCGCAGCAGTTTGAGCTGGACGTTGGGGCTCAGGTCGCCGATCTCATCCAGAAAAATCGTCCCTCCCCGGGCCAACTCAAAGCGCCCCTGCTTGCGCTGCATGGCTCCGGTGAAGGCGCCGCGCTCGTGCCCGAAGAGCTCACTTTCCACCAGGGTTTCCGGCAGCGCCGCCAGGTTCACTTTGATAAAGGGCTTTTCGGCCCTGAGGGAATTGTAATGCAGCGCCGAAGCCACCATTTCCTTGCCGGTGCCGGATTCGCCCCGGATCAGAATGGTGGCGTTGCTCTTGGCCACCCGTTCGATCATCTCGAACACTTCCCGCATACGCCCGGAAGTGCCAATGATATTGCCCATCTGGTAGCGCTCTACCAACTGACCCTTAAGCTTCAGGTTCTCGTTCTGGAGGCGTTCCTTCTCCTGGTCGATGAGCAGCAGGTTGTTGACGGTTTGGGCAATGATGGAGGCGATGATAGTGAGCAATCTCAGGTCCCGGTCCAGATCCAGGTCGGCGTAGAGTTTGTCCACGGACAGGGCGCCGATGGTTTTAGAGTTGATCTTGATGGGCACGCACAAAAAGGAGAGCTCCTCCTTTTCCCGGGAGCCCCGGGATCGGGTGCGATTCAAGAAGAGCGGTTCCTGGCTCACCCGGGGGACCACCGCGGGCTCGCCGGTTTCCACCACCCGGCCGGTGATACCCTCCCCCAGCTTGTAACGTCCCCGGCGCCGGGCTTCCGCGGTGAGGCCGTGGGCTACCTCGATTTGCAGTTCCGTAGTATCCGGGTTCAGGATGGTAACCGTGCCCCGCCGCATGCCCATGTTCTGGGCCAGGATTTGTAGCACCCGCTGCAGGGCCCGGGGCAGGGGCCCAAAAGCCCCTAAAGTTTCGGTGATCTCAAAAAGCAGGTTAAGATCATTCATGGTTCCACTCTCATTATGGGCTACGCCTTATGATGTCTTATCTGCATTTTCGTATATTTTGCCCCAAATTGACAGCTTTAATTTAACGAAATTGTACCAAACTGCGCTAATTCCCGGGAAAGCGCCGCTTCCGCCAGCCGTCCTCCGGGCCTTTTTCTTGACACTATCCTGATTTTTAGCTATTTTTAACCAGTTGGAAGGGGGGCAGCAGACCAACCAGGTTAATTTTTGTAGTGTCTCCCAGCGGTGACGTTTTCACGGGGCGCAACTGGTGAAAGGTGGCTTGTTTTATCGGGCCGGCCATCAAACGATGGCCTTCATCGATTACATGGGGGAATTGTTCCTCTTTTGGTCGGATGCCACCCGTAGCCTGATCCAGCCCCCCTGGTTCCTGCGGGAGATCATCGCCCAGATGTACCACCTGGGAGTGAGAACCTTCTCCCTGGTGGCGGTCGCCTCATTTTCGGTGGGCCTGGTGCTGGCCATGCAGGGGGTCGCGGTTCTGAAAATGTTCGGAGCCGCCAATTATATTGCCACCAGCGTGGCCTTTACGTTTGTGCGCGGTCTGGGTCCGCTGCTGGCCGGTATCATGCTGGCGGCCCGGGGCGGGGCCGGCATGGGCGCCGAACTGGGCTCCATGCGGGTTACCCACCAGATCGACGCTCTCACCGTGAGCGCCGTCAACCCGGTGAAATATCTGGTGGTCACCCGCATTCTGGCGTGCATGCTGGTGCTGCCCTTGCTGACCGTGGCCGCCAATCTTATCGGCATCCTGGGCGGCATGGTCGTCGGGGTAACCCAGGTGGGCATAACCACCACCTACTACTATACTCTGACCGTCAAATATCTCACGCTGCGGGATGTGCTGCCGGGGATCGGTAAAACCGTGGTCTTCGGCATGATTGTGGGCGTGGTGTCGTGTTTCCACGGCTATAACACGGAGCATGGCACCTTTGGGGTGGGCCAGTCCACCAAGACTGCGGTGGTGGCCTCCATTCTTTTGATCCTGATTGCCGATGTCTTTCTCACCAAACTCACCTTACTCCTCTGGCCTTGAGGCGCCCCAGGAGTCCATCCGGATGACCCCGGACGGCGGCCCCCTGATTTCTCTCCGGGGAGTATCCAAGGCCTTTGGGGATAATCAGGTGCTCACCGGGGTGGATTTGGATATCTACCCCGGGGAGACTATGGTGGTCCTGGGCCGCAGCGGCAGCGGCAAGACCGTATTGACCAGCATGCTGGTGGGGCTGAATACTCCCGATGCCGGCAGCATCACGGTGGAAGGCACTGAGATTACCCAGTTTGTTTCCGACGCCGACTGGTTTGACCTGCGCTTGAAGACCGGCTATCTTTTTCAGGGTTCGGCCCTGTATGATTCCATGACCGTAGGCGAAAATGTGGCCTTTCCCATGGTTCAGCACACTGATTGGCCAGAGGCGGAGATCTGGCGCCGGGTGGCGGAAAAGCTGGAACACGTGGGGCTGGCCGGAGTGGAACTCCTGGACCCCGCGGCCCTCTCGGGGGGAATGCAGCGCCGAGCCGCCCTGGCCCGGAGTCTGGCTCTGGACCCGCAAATCATCATCTATGACGAGCCCACCTCCGGGCTGGACCCCATCACCGGAGACGAGATCGGTCGATTGATTCTGACGCTCCAAAAGGCCCTGAAAGTCACCTCCGTGGTGGTTACCCATGACCTGCGTCTGACTGAACAGGTGGCGGACCGGTTGGCGCTTCTCGACCGGGGCCGCTGGGCCTTTTACGGCACTCTTGAAGAATTTTTGCGCTCCTCCCATCCGGAGGTCTTGCGCTTTCTGCACCGCAAGTCCGAGGGGGAAACGACCGCATGATCGCTCGCAAATACGAAACCATTGTCGGCATCTTTGTCGTGGCCTCGCTGGTTGCCCTCCTGATCATGGTGGTGATCATCGCCAGGCAAGAGGGACTTTTTCAACAATACGTGGAATACCGGGCCATCTTCAAAAATGTCAGCGGCCTCAAGTCCGGCTCCGAGGTCCACCTGGCCGGGGTGACGGTGGGCAATGTTCTCAACACTTATATTAATCCCCAGGGTAATATTGTCGTCACCTTCCAGGTGATTAAGAAATACAGTGACCGGATTCGCCAGGATTCCACGGCCACCATCGGTTTTATGGGCCTGTTGGGGGAAAAAAGCCTGGACCTGACTCCCGGTGCCCCCAGTAAGCCGGCCATTCCGCCGGAAGGCATGGTGGCTTCGATAGAGCCGCTGGATATTACCCAGATCCTCGCGAAAACGGCCCCCAGCCTCCAAGACCTCCAAAAAGTTCTCAACAACCTGGTGACCCTCACCCAGGGTATATCCGAGCCGGGCAGTGATTTTAGCCACATTATGAAAAATCTCAGGGAAATTATGGTTAAAATCAACCAGGGCAAAGGCAGCCTGGGAATGTTCATCAATGATACCGGCTTCTACCGGGAAGCCACCCAGACGGTAGCCGCGGCCAATAAGATGTTGACTGACATTGATCAGAGCATATTCGGCGCCCTCAAGGTAAAATCCCCGGAGTTTAAAAGAAAGGTGCGGCAGACCTCCGAGAATTTACAGAACGCCATTGCCAAAGCCAGCCAGGTCTCCAGCAGTTTACAGGAAGCCGCGGTGCGGTTGCCCAACATGTTGCAGAAACTTGATTCCTTTTTGACCAACCTGGACAAGGCCGGCAAAAGTTTGCCGGGATTGGTGACCCAGGGAGAAACGGCGCTGAACGATTTCAATGCCACCACCAAGGCCTTGCAGAGATCCTGGCTGCTGCGCCGTTATGTGCCCAAACCCCAGGAACACACCCTCCGCCTGGATGCGGAACCCGGAAAGGATTAGGCGTGCGCCACCGGTGGCTTTGGCTCTTGGTGCTGGTAATCCCGGCGGGCTGCGGCGGCCCCGCCAAGAGTACGGTTAATCTCCAGCGCCAGGCGATCTCCTTCAATGAATCGGGCTATAATTATTACCGCCAGAGCCGCTTTAACCTGGCTAAAAACCAGTTTGAACAGGCCCTCACCTATAACCGCCTCATCGACCGCAGGTCCGGCATCGCTTCCAATCTCAATAACTTGGGGGTCATCGCCCAGGAGCAGGGAGATCTGCAGCAGGCCGTCAGCTACTTCCAGGAAGCCCTGGCCGTGAATCGGGAACTTTCGGACCCAGCCGCCATCTGCGAAACCTTGAACAACCTGGGCCTGGCTTATCAATCCCAGGACCACCTGGGGCAGGCCGAAGCGACCTATTCCGAGGCCCTGGAAAAGGCCCGGCAACTGCCTCCGGGGCCACTTCTGGCCCTGTCCCTGACTCACCTGGGAGATTTGGCCCGGGCCCTCAAGAAATACATGATCGCGCTGAACTATTATCATAAGGCCCTCAGGGCCGACGCCTACACCCAGGACCGGCAGGGCCAGGCCGTGCGTGAGGAGCGCCTGGGGCGGACTTTCCTGGACCTGAAGGACTATGACCGGGCCACCATGTATTTGCAGGAATCTCTGAGACATTTCCGCAGCCTCCAGGATACCGACGGCATTGCCGCGGCGCTCAAGGACCTGACCCTGGTGGCCCTGGGCCGGGGCGACCGCCAAGCCGCCCGGCTCAATGCCAACCTGCTCATGGGCATCTATCAGGCCCGGGGCCAGGAGCAGGCGGCCCGGGAACTGGAAACCCTGCTCAAACAGGGCGGCGGCCGCTAAGTCCATTAATAATTTCACGTTCTGTACCTCCTGGCCTCCTTCCACCCGGGTTGAGGCCGCGTCAAAGGATGTTTATGTTAACTCTCGAATCCTGAAGAGATTCGTCAGCCTATCTCTTTGAGACCGCTAAAAATCGCATGATACCACCCCATCTTCACTGGATCGAGACTTACGGCTACCTGGGAGTGTTCGGTTCGCTCATGCTGGGGATGTTCGGCCTGCCCATCCCGGATGAAACCATCCTGACCTTTGTCGGCTTCCTGATCTTTAAAAAATATTTCCATCCGATCCCCACCCTGCTGACGGCTTTTTTAGGCAGTATTTTCGGGGTAACCTTGAATTACCTGGTAGGACGTTATCTCGGGGTGCCGTTACTGCATAACTACGGCAAATATCTTTACATCACCCCGGAAAAACTGGCGCGGGCCCATCAGTGGTTTGAAAAATATGGCAAATGGAGCCTGTTTGGAGGATATTTTTTCCCCGGCCTGCGGCATTTGACCGCCTTTTCCGCCGGGGTTTCCGAACTGGGGTATTGGAAATTCGCCCCCTGTGCCTACTCCGGGGGCTTACTCTGGGTGGTTACTTTCTTGACCGTGGGCTATATGGTGGGGGATGAGTGGCACCTCGTCATCCCCGTGGTGGAATCCTACCTCTGGGCCCTGGTGACCGGCCTGATCGTTCTGGCAGCGGCAGTTTACCTGGTATACCGAATGCGGCGTGCCCCCGGCAAACCCGATAAACCAGGCCGCCACGGTTAAAGATGGGAGTTGCTTCAAAACCACGTAGCCGCTCCTGTGTGCGCCGTTCACAACGCCCGCATCAACTCCACCAGATCCTGTGTCTCCTGCTGATTCAGGTTGACTCCCAATACCAGATTGAAAAACTCCACCGTAACTGCACGATGGCCGGCTTCTGACTCTGGATGATAAATTAACTGATAAATTTATAGGCCCAAAATCTTCGTTAATAAATTTGCAGGATTTCTTGGTCTGCGCGGAACAAGGCTTGATCTGACCCTGACAGGTCACGGAAAATTTTAGGAACAGGACAAATTCCATCCCCGGGCGCCCCGGCCTCCTCCGGCTCTGATCCCGGAAGTCGGCTTAAAACCGCGCCTGTGGCGACCTCTGCAGCCGGCATTTCGGGGAAAAACCGTATTGACTCTTTACAATCAGAGACTTACTATTCATAAATTATCGCGAAAGCGCTCCCCGCTTAGACATTGGCGTGATCATAAATTGAGAGCCACAATGTGGACGATGTTCATAGTAGTAAATGGATCAGAGCTATCAATATCGTAAGGTTGTTGTATTTTATAACGATTTTTCCTTCAGACCACGTAGTGTTTTTGACAAATTATTTAAGATTAAGTTAATCATAATTCAGTAGACAGTCTTTTATCAAAATTACAAGGTAAGGTTGACGGTTACTTTCAAGGTAACCTGGACTAACAAGTAACCGGGAAATTTGTTTATGACTACGGAGGCCAGCCAGACCCCCTGGGGCTTTATTCATCTGGATCAATATAGTCGTCCCGCGGAACCGTCTCGGGAAGCCGTCCGCCAGGGGATTTTCAACTTGTGGCGCTACCTGGATTGGAGGCGCAAAACCGAGGAATCCGTGTTTATCGATAAAGAACTGAGCCAGGTGCCCCAAGAGTTGCTTGAGAAAGCCGCGCCTGAGCCGGATTGGGGCGCGGCCCTGGAGGCCGTGACTGCGGTGCTGGATACCTGGCTGGATGCCGAGGTTCCCGGATCTATGGTCCAAATATTCGTGGGACCGCCGTATCACGGCACTGCTGAAATTCTCACTGCTTGGGCCCAGGCCCGGGGCTGGCGCCTGGTTTCGGCTCCGGCCCCGGAAATGATTCTCTCCGGAGGAGAGGAATGGCTGGCCCAGATGGAGGAAGGCGCTGAACCCTTGGTGCTGCCGCATCTGGAGCACTGCTACCTGCGCCACTATGATGGTCTGACCCTGCTCCGCCGGTTGTTGGACCGCATATTTTCCCACCAACGCCGCTGGCTGGTAGGTTGTGATTCCTGGGCTTGGGCCTACCTGAGCAAGGCCCTCGAGGTGGATGGGGTGTTTCCCCCGCCGTTCATTTTGGCTGCCTTCGACCAGGACCGCTTGAAGTTATGGTTTAAGCAGTTGGCCGGACAAGCAGGGGAAGGGAAATTCGCTTTCCGCCAGGCGGACAATGGCAAATATGTCTTGCCGCGGGCGTTGCAAGAGACCCCTGGAGATCAAAACTCGGCGGCTAATCAGGATATCAGCGATTTCTTGAAATATGTTGCAGCCTATAGTCTCGGGATTCCCGGGATTGCCTGGGCGGCATGGCGCCGCAGTCTCAGTTTTATCGTTACGCGGGAAGAACACGCAGCCTTGAATGACCGCAAAGTCGCGGAGCTGGAGGACGGTGATCGTGCTTACCCCATCTGGGTGAAGCCCTGGTCTCAACTCAATCTTCCGAAGTTTCCCGGCCAACGGGCCCTTTTGCCGGTGCTGATGGTTCTCCATGCCCTGCTCATCCACGGCGGCCTGTGGAGCCAGGTCCTCTCGGAACTGTTGCCCCTCCCTCCCATAGAAATCATGGAGCATCTCTACTTTCTGAAGGCCGCCGAAATGGTGGAATCAGACCAGGGATTCTGGCGGGTGAGCCCCTTGGGATACCCGGCTTTGCGCCAGGTCTTGATGAGCGAAGGATACTTAACCGATGGCCTTTGAAAATTTAATGCCTGCAGAATCTAAAACCTTACAGATCTTTAACGACTTTAGCCAGATAAATTTTGCCGGGATTGTCGAAATTTTTGTCGTGTCCTGGATTCTCATCTGGCTGGTAAAAAACTTATTTCCCTGGTTGGCTAACCGAATACCCGGCCGCTTGCGCCTTTACCTGCTACCCTCGGTGCCGGTAATCCGCCTGGTCATTCTGATTGCCGCCATCGTCTTGATCGTGCCCATGGTGATCAGTTTTGACGTCAGTTCCGTGGTGACCAGTGACGGGGCCTTGCGCATGTTTACCTTTGACGATACGGTGGTCACCATTCCTCATATCAAAATTTGGGAGAGCAATATCTATAACGCCAATGACGGCAAACGCAATCTGCTGTGCGTGGCCAATTTTTTTGTGAATCCAAACCATGACGCGGCCCTGGTGCGGCAAAAATTGCACGATGTCGCCCTGACCAGCCCTTTTTTGGATATGAATCATCCGATCCGAGTGATCGTCCAGGAGCAGCCCTGGGGTACCCATTATCAACTCAAGGCCTATCCTCTGGACGGCCGCGATCAGTTTCTGTTTGTCAGCGATTTGACGGTTCGGGGCAAGGCCGCACTGGCCAGGATGGGGGTCAATCCGGCCCAGGCCCTGCCGGCCCCGGCTACACAGGATTATACCGGCCGGACCGGGAATCAAACCGGCCAATCAAGGCCTTGATCGAGTCGAGTCGGGCAAGCCGTATCTCAGGGCCAGTTCGACAAGACAGCATAACCAAGCATTCAGACTCATTGCAGCTTAACTTGCGGTGGGAGGTGAAAGATGTTCGGCAAACGCATCAAGTTGTTCAAGCTCCTCGGTTTTGAGGTCAGTATTGATTTGAGTTGGATCATCATCGCCGGGCTGGTCACCTGGTCCCTGGCGGCAGGCCTTTTCCCTTACCTGTATCCCGGCCTGGAGCAGCAAACCTACTGGTTTATGGGGATAGTCGGGGCCTTGGGCCTCTTTGCCTCCATCGTGGCTCACGAATTTTGCCACTCCCTGGTGGCCCGAAAATTCGGCATGCCCATGAAAGGCATCACCCTCTTTATCTTTGGCGGTGTGGCGGAGATGGGGGATGAGCCCCCCACGGCCAAGGCCGAATTTTTCATGGCCATCGTGGGACCCTTATCCAGCATTGCCATTGGGGCCGTATTTTATGGAATTTACCGCATCGGAGCCTCATCCGGCTGGACCGATCCGGTGAACGCGGTGATCTATTATCTCGCCTATATCAATGGTATCCTGGCGGCTTTCAACCTACTCCCGGCCTTCCCTCTGGACGGCGGCCGGGTCCTGCGCTCCATTCTCTGGGGCGCCAAAGGCAATCTGCGCTGGGCCACCCGGGTTTCCTCCACCATCGGTTCCGCCTTCGGCATCGGCCTCATCGTTTTAGGCATCTTCCAGTTCATTTATGGCAACATCATCGGCGGGGTGTGGATGTTTCTCATCGGCATGTTTTTGCGCCACGCCGCCCAGATGTCCTACCAGCAACTGTTGGTGCGCAAGGCTCTGGAAGGCGAGTCGGTGCGCCGCTTCATGAATACCAACCCGGTGGCGGTCCAGGATTCCATCACCGTGGAGCAGCTCGTGGAGGACTATATTTACAAGTATCATTATAAAATGTTCCCGGTCATGTCAGGGGATAAGCTGGTGGGCTGCATCACTACCAAGCAAGTGAAGGAGATTCCCCGGGAAGCCTGGAATCATGAAACCATCCGGGAAGCGGCCAGCGCCTGCTCCCAGGCAAACACTGTTTCTCCCGACACCGACGCGGTCAAGACTCTGGCCATGATGACTCAGAGCGGGGTTTCCCGGATGCTGGTGGTGGAGGGCGGACGATTGCTGGGGGTCGTCACCCTTAAAGATCTGTTGGATTTCTTCTCCCTCAAG
>JARRQO010000007.1:15562-42081 GCA_037381685.1 Deltaproteobacteria bacterium
TGGATTTCTTCTCCCTCAAGGTGGAGTTGGAAGAGAAAAGCTGAATCTCGCGCACCACGACCGCTGTCCATGAACCTGAGCAAGCAGACCAAAGAGTTACTCTTTCTGCTCCTGGCCATTCTCATCGGAGCCCTGGCCGCAGTTTCGACCCTCGGGTTTCTGGCTCTTATCGAAGTGGGGCAATGGGCTTTCTGGCCGGGATCAGGGAGGCATTTCGCCACCCAGGTGCTGGCCTCGCCGTGGTGGCTCAGGATGCTGATTCCCACCCTGGGGGGGCTGGCGGTGGGGCCGGTGATCGCTTACCTGGCCCAGGAGGCCCGGGGACCTGGCGTCCCTGAAGTCATCGAGGCCGCGGCTTTGCGGGAAGGCCACATTCTCCCTACCAAAGCTGGGCTCAAGGCCTGGGTCACCGGGTTGACCATTGCCACCGGCGGTTCGGTGGGCCGTGAAGGTCCGGTGGTGGGCATTGGCGCCGCCATCGGCTCCTACATGACCCGGCTTTTCAGTTTCAGCACCGGCAAGGGCCGCATCTGTCTAGCCTGCGGCACCGCCGCGGCTTTTGCCGCCACCTTTAACACCCCCATCACCGGGGCCTTGTTCACCATCGAAATCATCCTGGCGGATTTGGAGATTATTTACTTAGGTCACATCGTCATCTCTGCCATCGTGGCGGTGTTGATTTCCCGTCAGTTTTTGGGCGATTTTCCCATGTTCCGGGTTTCTACCTTTGTTTTCCATCACAACATCGAACTGCTGATCTATTTGGCCTTGGGAGTCCTGGCGGGCTTGCTGGCCATCGCCTTTACCCGGACCGTTTACGCCACCGACAGCCTGTTTCGCCGGATTCCCCTGCCGGAATGGCTCAAACCGGCCCTGGGAGGTCTGGGCCTGGGCGCCCTGGCCGTGGCTTCCCCTTACATCCTGGGGGTGGGCTATGACAGCATCAACCTGAGCCTGGCAGGCAAGTTCGCTCTGGTGACCGCAGCCTTTCTGATAGCCACAAAATTTCTGGCCACGGTGCTTTGCCTGGGCTCCGGCATGAGCGGTGGCATCATGGGGCCTTCTCTATTCATGGGCGCCATGCTAGGGACGGTTTTGTCCATGGTGGCCAATCAGGTTTTCCCAGGCCTGCATCTCGTTTCCACTGATTTTGCCCTGGTGGGCATGGGAGCCATGGTCAGCGGTACCACCCTGGGACCTATCACCGCCACCCTGCTCATCTTCGAAATGAGCAACAGCCACGCGGTCATTGTCCCCGCTATGGTGAGCTGCATTGCCAGTTTCATCGCAGTCAAGTCCCTCTATGGCTATTCCACTTACGACATGAAGCTCTTGCGCCGGGGCGTCAGGATTTTCCAGGGCCGCGCCGTCCACCTGCTTGAATCTATGAAGGTCAAAGATTACATTTCCAAAAAAATGGAACTCATCCATGATGACACTCCCTTGCCGGAAATTTTGCACCGGGCCGAGGAGAGCCCCTACCCGTTTTTTGTGGTTCTGGATGAGAAGGAAGAGTTGAGCGGGGTTTTAACTTTGTGGGATTTGCGCCCGGTCCTGGCGCATCAACCAGAGGCCGCCGAGACCCTGACAGCCCGGGACCTGAAAACCTCCGAAGTCGTAACCGTGCACCCGGAAGACGATTTCGAGACCGCCATCCATCTTTTAGAAAATAAAAACTTTTCTTCGCTTCCGGTGGTCCTGCCTCCCCGGAATAAGGTAGTGGTGGGCATCCTGAAAATTGAAGCAGCCCTTACCGCCTACAACCAGCGTCTGCTCAAAGAACAAACCCTGCGCTACCCCATGCCGGGTTCGGCGAAACCGGAGTAACTCCCATGGATAAGGTGGTCAAATCCTGGCTGGCCAACCCTCTGGCCCTCAAGATTATCATCGCCATTGCCGGGCTCATAATTCTCCGCATTATCGTATTTTTGCTGATCCGTTCCCTGGGGCGCTATGTCAAGGACGCCCAGACCCGCTACCGCACCCGCAAGATCGCCACCCTGATCTCTTATCTCGTACTCATTCTCTTTCTGGGGATCGTGTTCAAGGATCGCCTGGGCGGCCTGGCCATCGCCTTCGGCGTGGCCGGTGCAGGGATCGCCTTTGCTCTCCAGGAGGTCATCGTCAGCCTGGCCGGATGGGTGGCCATTGTGTTCGGGCGGTTTTTTGTCACCGGTGACCGCATCCAGCTGGGTGGTATCAAGGGCGACGTCATCGACATCGGCCTGCTTCGCACCACCCTGATGGAGTGTGGCGAATGGATCAAGGCGGACCTCTATACCGGCCGGATTGTCCGAGTGGCCAACAGCTTCGTCTTTAAAGAGCCCGTATTTAATTACTCCGGGGACTTCCCCTTTCTCTGGGATGAGATCACCGTGCCGGTTACCTATGCCAGCGATTATCGTCTGGCCCGGGAGATCCTGGAGTCGATCATCCACGAAGTCATCGACGAATACAGCGCCTACGCCAAGCGGGCCTGGAAGGATGTCGTCAAGAAATATCTGATTAATGAAACCATGATCGATCCTGTGGTAACCCTGGTGTGCACCGACAACTGGATCGAGTTCACCGTGCGTTATATCACGGATTACAAGCTCCGCCGGGCTACCAAAAATCGCCTTTTCGGCCTGATATTGGAAGGGCTTGCGGCAACCGCGGGCAAGGTGGAGATTGCCTCGGGTACCTACCAACTGGTCAATCCCCCACCTTTCAAGGTGCAAATCATGGAGCCAGGGAAGGGGCCCGACCGCCCCAACCCCTGACCCTTTCCGGGCTGCCCCATTATTTAGCCTTTTTCTTACCAACTCTTGGTATCAGGATTTGAGCCAGTTCCAGGCCTCCTGCAGTTGGTCCCGGGGAAAAGTTTTGGTTTCGCCGGAGATGACTTTAGCCGAAAGTTTGGTGAGCCAATCCATCCACCTGGTTCCACCCACCAGGGCCAGTTTTTCAAAATCATGGCGGTGCTTGAAGCCGAACTTGGTATCGTCCCAGACGGCCCCGGCTTCGGCGCCCTGAAAATTTTCATCCAGATACCACATAAACCTGGCCTTGCCATGCTCCTTAATGATGGCGTCCAACCGGTCAATTACCACGTTCTCATACTCTTTGGCGCTGATTTTGCCGCTGACTTTGACTCCGGCCAGGTTTCCTTGACTTTCGGGCATAACTTCGATCATCGCGATTTTCCTCCTTAGGGTTAGTTATCGACCCCCGGCTGGAAAACTTTAATACCAAGTCGCAGTCGAAAAACCTAGAATCGTAGAGGCACAGCTGCGTGGGCGCCCTCGGTCAAGGGCGGACACCTATAGTAATTGCCCAAAGTCTTTTCCTATTCCCCCCTCACCCTAATCCTTGTATCTTAGGTTTAAGATGCGCTTGCTTGGATGTGGTGGTCAAAGTTAATGTTGATAAAAGAGCATGGTGGTTTCCCTGGGCCAACGGTTGCGGACGTGGCAGCCCGACCGCCCCTGGGTCCTCGAGACCGTCTTGTAGCATGGGCGCCACGTCCCGGGTGCCCGAACCCGAACAGTCATCTGAGACTCTGATCTCGCATTACAAGGACGGGAGCAAGCATGCATAACCAAATTTTTGTTGGCCTCGATGTCTCCAAGCCGCACCTGGATGTGGCGGTGCGGCCCCTCCATCGCCATTTTGTTACTCCTAACCACGACCGCGGCGTCAAACAACTGGTCAAACGCCTGACCGCCCTCAAACCCCAGCTCATCGTCCTGGAAGCCTCCGGCGGCTAGGAGTTCCTGGCCACTGCCGCCCTGGCCGAGGCCCAACTGCCGGTGGCCCGGTGGATTAAGCCTGGACGCCCTCAAGTGATCCTGATCAGCCGCCCCATCTGGATTTAAGGTATTGGTAAAGCTTGCGCATTTGCTGATCCGAGATCTGGCCGGAAGAAAAGGCCGGCATCGGGCCGGGGGCGCCGTTAGGCATCGTGGGATTGCGGATAAAGGCACGGAACGTGTAAAAATCTTGCAGTTGCCCGGCCCCTCGAAGCGGCAGATTGGGGGTGATATTATTGCCTCCGCCCGGATGACAGGCGGCGCAATACTCCGCGAACAGACCGGCGCCCGAACTGGCCCCCCGGGTTCCCTGGGGGGCGGTTCTCATGCCCGGGCCGCAGTAACCCTGTCCCCTGCCCTGCATCATGCCGCCCATCTGAGCCCAACTCGGCACTAGGGACCAGGCCAATACTGCTGCCAGGATAACTAAAAATGACGTGGGTTTCATGGCAACCTCTCATACCAAGTTGCAGTCGAAAAACCTATAATCGTAGAGGCACAGCTGCGTGTTTGCCCTCGGTCAAGGGAGGACCCATAGGTCCGCCCCTACAAGAAAATTGCAGTTTGACTGCAATTTGGTATCAGCAGTGGCTTGATAGAAAGTGCTCACTGCACTACCGGCCTCTTAGCGGTGGCGCCAGTTATGCGGCGGAAACCCGAAGACCATCAGGAGGTCTCCTTGAGCTTCCGGTAGCGGCGGATCAGGGTGTTGGTTGAACTATCGTGCTCAAGGACGGGCTCCGCCTGGCTTTCCAGTTCAGGGATAATGCGCTGGGCCAGCGCCTTGCCCAGCTCCACGCCCCATTGATCGAAGGAATTAATGTTCCAGACGGCCCCCTGGGTAAAGACGCAATGTTCATAAAGGGCGACGAGTTTGCCCAGGGTTTCCGGGGTGAGCCGCGTCGCCAAGATGGTGTTGGAGGGGCGGTTGCCCTGAAAGACCCGGTGGGGCACCAGCCAATCCGGGGTCCCCTCCGCCTTGACCTGTTCCGGGGTCTTGCCGAAGGCCAGGGCCTCGGTCTGGGCCAAGACGTTGGCCAGGAGCATGTCGTGGTGCCGGCCCAGGGGGTTTAAGGGCTGGCCGAAGGCGATGAAGTCACAGGGGATGAGCCTGGTCCCCTGATGGATCAACTGGTAGAAGGAGTGCTGGCCGTTGGTCCCCGGCTCGCCCCAGTAGATGGGGCCGGTTTGGTAGGCGACTTCGTTGCCATCCAGGGTAACGTGCTTGCCGTTGCTCTCCATGGTCAGCTGCTGAAGATAGGCCGGAAAGCGCTTCAGGTACTGCTCGTACGGCAGGACCGCCACGGTCTGGGCCCCGAAGAAATTGTTGTACCAAATGGCCAACAGACCCATGAGCACCGGCAGATTGCGTGCGAACGGGGTGGTGCGGAAGTGCTCATCCATCTGATGGAAGCCGGACAACATGGCGCGGAAGTGATCCGGGCCGACGGCCAGCATGGTTGACAGGCCGATGGCCGAATCCATGGAGTAGCGCCCGCCGACCCAATCCCAGAATTCGAACATGTTGGCGGTATCGATCCCGAACTCTTTTACTTTCTCGGTGTTGGTTGAGACCGCCACAAAATGCTTGGCTACGGATTTGGCCTCGCCCCCGAGACCGGCCAAGGACCAGTCCCGCGCCGTGTGGGCGTTGGTCATGGTCTCCAGCGTGGTGAAGGTCTTGGAAGAGACGACGAACAGGGTCTCTGCCGGGTCCAGATCACGGACCGCTTCCGCGAAGTCGGTGCCATCGACATTGGAGACGAAGCGGAAGGTCATGGCCCGCTCGCGGCGAACCCGGTGGGCAAACTCCGACATCTTGTCCAGCACGGCGTGGACCGACGGCACCACGTTTTCGCCGTCAACCACGATGGACGCGCCCTGCGGGGCCCTCAGGGCCACGTGCAGGACGGCGCGCTTTTCCGTCACATTGATCTTGTCACCGCGAAACATGGCGTCAATCCGGTCTCGCAGGCCGGATTCCTCGGCCAGTTGCAGGAGCAGCTTAAGGGTTTCGTCGGTGATGCGGTTTTTAGAGTAATCGAAATAGAGGCCCACGGCTTCGGCCACCAGACGCTCGCCGCGGCCGGGATCGTCGGCAAAGAGATTCCGGAGATGCAGTTTGCTGACCTGCTGATAGTGGGCTTCCAGGGCCTTCCAGGCACCGCGTTCCAAAAGCGGCGCGCTTGCTGTGGTCATGTTCGTGCTCCTTTCGTATTCCCGGTTATTAAGAACGATTTAGGAATCGGCCAGGGCGTGGTTCACGATCCCCTGGGCCTCAGCCACTATGGCCTCTAGATGGGCCTGGTCCTTGAAGCTTTCGGCGTAAATTTTGTAGATGTTTTCCGTGCCGGAGGGCCGGGCCGCAAACCAACCGTTGGCGGCCATGACCTTGAGGCCGCCGATGGGGGCATTATTGCCCGGGGCGTTGGTGAGCTTGGCCGAAATGGGCTCGCCGGCCAGCTGTGATTCTTTGACCGCGTCGGGGGCCAGCTTTGCCAGCTTCGCCTTTTGCTCGGGAGTCGCCGGCGCATCGATCCGGGTATAATAGGGCGTGCCGAACTCCGCGGTGAGCTCCTGGTAGTGTTCCCCCGGGTCCTTGCCCGTGCGCGCCGTAATCTCAGCGGCCAGCAGATTGGGGATCAGCCCGTCTTTGTCAGTCGTCCAGACGTGGCCGTCGCGGCGCAAAAAGGTCGCGCCGGCGCTCTCCTCTCCGCCGAAGCCCAGGGAGCCGTCGATGAGCCCATCCACGAACCACTTGAATCCCACCGGAACTTCCACCAGCTTGCGGTTAAGGCGCGCCGCCACGCGATCGATCATGCTGCTGCTCACCAGGGTCTTGCCCACTGCCACGGTGAGGGGCCACTGCGCCCGGTGGGCGAAGAGGTAGGCCACGGCCACGGCCAAAAAGTTGTTGGGGGGCAGCAACCCCTGGCTGTGGCTGACGATCCCATGCCGGTCGGCATCGGTGTCGTTGGCAAAGGCCACTGCAAACCGCTCCTTAAAGCCGATCATCCGCGCCATGACGTAAACCGAAGACGGGTCCATGCGGATTTGCCCGTCCCAATCCACGGTCATGAACCGGAAGGTGGGGTCAATGCTGTGATTCATGACCTCCAGGTTTAAGTGGTAGCGTTCGGCAATGGCGTCATAATAGGCCAGGCTGGCCCCGCCCAGGGGGTCCACCCCCAGATGGACCTGGCTGTCTTGAATGGCCTGCATATCCACCACCGCCGGCAGATCGCTCACGTAGGCGTCCAGGAAGCCATATTTATGGGTGGTGGGGGCTTTCAGGGCGCGTTCGTACGGCACTCTCGCCACCCCCTTCAGGCCGTCGGCGAGGAAGGCGTTGGCCTGCTGTTCGATCCATTTGGTCACCTGAGTGTCCGCAGGGCCGCCATGGGGGGGATTGTATTTGAAGCCGCCGGAGTGCGGCGGGTTGTGGGAAGGGGTGATCACGACGCCGTCGGCCAGGCTCTGGCTGCGCCCCCGATTGTAAGTGAGAATTGCATGGGAAACCACGGGAGTCGGGGTGTAACCCTGGTCTGCATCCACCCTGACCTCGACGGCGTTGGCCGCCAGGACTTCCAGGGCGCTGGCGAAGGCGGGCTCCGAGAGCCCGTGGGTATCAATGCCGAGGTAGAGGGGTCCGTCGATGCCCTGCTGCCGGCGGTAAAGACAGATAGCCTGGGTGATGGCCAGGATGTGCGCCTCGTTGAAGGCGTGGTCCAGCGAGGAGCCCCGATGTCCCGAGGTCCCGAAGGACACCCGCTGGGCCGGTACGGCAGGATCGGGGCGGTTGACATAATAGGCGGTGACGAGGCGGGGAATGTTGGTCAACATCCAGGGCTCGGCAGGTTTGCCGGCGTAAGGAGAAATGCTCATCAGCTACCTCCAGGAGCAATCAGTAAGGCCAAATATTCAAAGGGCTGCTTGCGGCGCGGCGAGCCGGATAAAGTAAATGATGAGGCCTTGGGCCCCAGGCTAAAAGTCCCCCTTTGAAAAAGGGGGATTGAAAAAATCACCGCTCCGCAGAAAATTTCGGCACTCGCTGCAATTAATATAATTCCGTCAGCCGAAGGATCAAGGGCAAGACCACTTCTCCCCGGCTGAATTGGGCATGATTATGATGATCCGCCGGGAAAAGGCCAAAACTGACGAGCACAGGCTGGAAAGCCTGTGCTCCAGGGATATTTTGGCGGCACGGGAAAAGGTCAAAATGATTTTACCGGCGGCCGAAAAGTTTTCCCCCCTCACCCTAACCCGCGCCCCCCGCCGGGGGGAGCGGGGATAATAGAAAGAATTTGGCAAGTATTATAAACAAGCCGCCCCGCCTCGGGATGGGAGACGGGGCGGCTGGGCAGGCTACTTCATATGATGGGCATGGAGCGGCCGGTTCAGGGTTTCCAGGAAGCGGCGTTTATGGGTGGCCCGATTCTCCAGGAGTTTGTAAAGCCCTAATTTGACAATATCCATCCCGACCATCCAGATGAGATTATAGATCCACACCAGTCCGATAAGTTCCCAGGGCAACCTCGGTACCAGCCAGCCGAAACCGGTCATCAGGACGGCAAAAGCTTGGGTGCCCACAATGGCAATGAACAATGGCGGGGCAGGATGCGGCTCTCTCCAGAAGCTTCTCTTGGTGCGGGTGATGAACAGCATCAGATGGCCGCCGGCCACCAGCTGTAAAAAGAGCATGGTCTGCAAGTGGGGAACGTCCAGGTTCAGCGCTAACTTGCCGATGACCAGCAACCCGAAGCTCTCAATCATGGCCAGGAATCCCAAAACGCTGGAGATCGTCAAGACCCGGTGCATTTCCCAACGCACCGGGGTGGGGCTGAGATAAGTATTGTCGTAGGCAATGGTCATGATGGGGATATCATCCAGCAAGGCCAGAATGATAATCATCATGGCGGTGAGGGGGAAGTAATTGAACGCGATCATGGCCGCCACCACGAACACCATGATGTCAATGGTCATGGCGATGCGATAGATAGTGTAGCTCATCATGCGTTCGAAGATGCGCCGGGCTTCCTCCACAGCGCGGGTGATTACCGACAGGCCGGGCTCGGTGAGCACCAGGGCGGCGGCCGACTGGGCCGCGTTGGTGGCCCCGGAGACGGCAATGCCCACCTCGGCCTGCTTCAGGGCCGGGGCGTCGTTGACGCCATCGCCGGTCATGGCCACCAGATGTCCCCGGTTTTGCAAGGCCTTGACGATGTTGTATTTGTGTTCCGGGAAGACCTCGGCGAAGCCGTCGGCCTTTTCGATGGCTTGGGCCGAGGCGTCACCCAGTTCACATTTCTCCTCCTTGGGGAAGAGGTCCGTAGCCGGTTGGATGTTGATCCCCAGGCCTAATTTCCTGGCGATCTCCCGGCCGATGGCCACATTGTCCCCAGTGATCATCTTCACTTCAATCCCGTGGGCCTGGGCCTGGGCGATGGTCTCTGCGGCGTCATCCCGGGGCGGGTCAAAGAGGGGCAGGATGCCCAAAAATTTCCAGGCGTCGCCGTTCTCGGTCCGGGCCACCCCCAGGGTGCGGTAACCTTTGGAGGCCAGCTCATCCACGGCCTGCTTAGACTTGGCTTCGACGTCGCCCTCCAGGTGGCAGAGCTCCATAATGATCTGGGGCGCCCCCTTGGTTACCTTGAAGGTTTTTCCCTGGCCATCTTTAACCGTGGCCTCGGTGCGCTTGTGCACCGGGTCGAAGGGCACAAATTTCTCCTGCGCATAGGCCTGCATCGCCTCCTTGTCCTTCAACCCTTCAATCACTGCCTGATCAATGGCGTCCCTGTCCTCTTCCTTGGAAGCCAGGCTCCCCATCAGGATGATGGTTTGGGGATCGGCCTCCCCAAAGGTCACGGGATCGCCCAGGGTCAGCTGGTTCTTGGTCAGGGTGCCGGTCTTGTCGGAGCACAGCACATCAATGCCCGCCATCTCTTCAATGGATTGCAGCCGGGAAACGATGGCCTTCATCCGGGAGAGGGCCAAGGCCCCCAGGGCCATGGTGACGGACAGGACCGCGGGCATGGCCACGGGAATGGAGGCTACCACTAAAATCAGGACGAACTGGATGAGATCCACGATGGGCAGGCCCCGGATAATTTCCACCACGATCAGGATGATGCTTAGGCCGAGGGCGATGAAAATCAGAAAATCGCCCACCCGCATCACCGCCTTCTGAAAGTGGGAGACGGCCCCGGCAGTCTCCACCAGCTTGGCGGTGCGCGCGAAGAAGGTATTTCCCCCGGTGGCGGTCACCAAACAGACCATTTCGCCCTGCTTGGCCACCGAGCCGGAATAGGCGGTTTCCCCCGGTTTTTTGTTTACCGGCAGAGACTCCCCGGTGAGGGCGGACTGGTCGATACTCAGGTAGTCCCCCTCAATCAGTTTGAGATCCGCCGGGACGATATCCCCCAGGCGCACCCGGATAACGTCGCCCGGCACCAGGTCCCGAGCCGCGATTTCCTCCCATTTTCCATCCCGGAGGACCCTGGCTTTCAGGGCCAATTGCTCTTTCAAGGCCTCCAAGGCATTGCCGGCTTCGTGTTCCTCCCAAAAGCCGATCACGGCGTTGAACAGCAGCAAAAAAGCGATAATGAACAAGTCGGCCCAGTGACGCACTACCGCGGAGAGGACGGCGGCCACCTCGATCATCCAGGGAATGGGCCCCCAAAAGTAGCCCAGAAATTTGAGGAGGGGATGGGCCTTTTCTTCTTCCAGGGCATTGGGGCCATATGCCGCCAGCCGGCTTTGGGCCTCGGCGGCACTCAGGCCTTGAGCGCTGCTATTCAACTGGCTAAAAAGATCATCGGGACTTTTTTGCTTGGCCTCATCACCAGTGATGATGGTTAGTTCTGGCATCCTTTCCGAACCTCCTTTGCCGTGGTTAATGGCTGAATCGACCGACAACGGCTTGGACTTGAATCCTTACGTGCCCGGCCGCAGGCGCAGGCTTTCCCTCAGGTGGGAGCGGTCCCCCAGCAGCTTCAGGAGCGGTCCCGCCTCGGTCATCTCCACTACGCTCACCGAGGCCACCGGCATGTAGATGCGGTCGCGGTAGCGGCCTACGTCAATGCCTAGCAAGGAACACAGCATAATACGGATCGTGGCTTTATGGGATACCACCAACACATTCCCCGAGGGCTGCGTTCGTTCAATTTCATCCAACACTGTCGAGCTGCGGCGGGCAATGTCCACCCCCCGTTCTCCCCCATCAGGGGCATTCCACCCGGGGTCAGCCAGCCAGCGGACGTATTCATCATGGAACTGGTGGTTCACTTCCTCGGGAGTCTTGGCCTCCCACTGGCCGTAGGCGATTTCTTTCAGGCCGTCCCGCAGCTGCATTTCGAGGCCCGCCGCCTGGCACAAAGGCCTGGCGGTATCCTGGGTGCGGCGCAGCGGGCTGCAAAACACCGCGGCCCAGGGCGACGACTTGTAGGCGGCGGCAAAATCTGCCGCCATTTGGTGACCTGAGGGGGTCAGGTCGACGTCCAAAACCCCGCAATAGCCGCCAGTCTGGCTGGCATCGGTCTCCCCGTGCCGGAGAAAGTAGAGGGTCAGGCCCATAAACCAGGCGTCTCCTTTCCACCGCAGACAGGGCTGGAAGGAAAGCCCTGCCGAACACGTACTTTTGAGTTAAAGGCAGATTAAGACTTTTCCATCTCAGGGCTATACTCGCCCCGGCGCGCCATGCTGTTGCACCGGGCCCGGTGATACAGGGCTTTTTGGGCCGCAGCCTTGTTGGCTTCCTCTCCTTTCCAGGTATCCAGGGCCGGCTGTTGGATGGCCCGCGAATAGGAAAACGTCAGAACCCAGGGCATTTGGGACCGCCACCGGAGATGCATGGCATTCAAACGAGCCGAGGCCAGTTCGGCGTCTTGGCCGCCGGAGAGGAAGGCGACGCCGGGGACCGCGGCCGGCACGGCTCGCAGCAGGCAACTTACGGTGGCGTCCGCCACTGCTTCCACCCCGGCCTGGGTGGGGCAATCTCGGCCGGGGAGCACCATGTTAGGTTTTAAAATCATGCCTTCACACCGCACCCCCTGCCGGTAGAGTTGGCAAAAAACCGTGTGCAGTGCGGCCTCAGTCACCCCGGCGCACTGCTCCAGAGTATGGTCGCCGTCCATCAGCACCTCCGGCTCCACTATGGGAACCAGACCGGTTTCCTGACACAGCGCGGCATAACGCGCCAGGGCGTGGGCGTTGGCTTCGAGGCAGCCGGGCGTGGGAATGTCTGCGCCGATGGTGATCACCGCCCGCCATTTGGCAAACCTGGCCCCCATCTGCCGGTATTCGGACAGGCGTTCTCGCAGACCATCCAGGCCTTCGGTAATTTTCTCACCCGGATGGCCGGCCATCTCCTTGGCGCCGGTGTCCACCTTAATGCCCGGAACGATGCCAGCCTCGGTCAGGAGTTTGACAAAGGTGGCGCCGTCATTTTTGGACTGACGGATGGTTTCGTCATATAAAATGGCCCCGCTGATGAATTCCCCCAATCCGGGCGTGGTCAAGATTAATTCCCGCCAGGCCCGGCGGGCCTCCACCGTTTGCGGAATCCCCAGCTTGGCAAAGCGCTTGTTGCAGGTCGGGTTGCTCTCGTCCATGGCCAGGAGGCCCTTGCCTGCCTGCATCATGGCCTGGACCGTGGCGGCAAGCTCCGGTTTTGCCATGCGATCCTCCTTAACTGGGGCCGGTCCCGGGTCTTTAACCTGCTTCCCGAGACCGGCATTCAAGACCTAGATTCAATGCCAAGAGTTTATTCTTCACCCCCCTCAGCCTGACCCTCTCCCCCCGGCGGGGGAAGAGGGAATTGGAGGAAAAAACTTCGGCAAACGTTATAAGCCTGTTGAGGCCGGTCCGCTTCTACCCATCAATGTTTTTTGTCCCGCTCAGAAGGGCCACTTCCAGTCAGTAATGTCTTGCGGATCCATGCCGAACTCGAAGGCATGGTGTTTACACGCGATCTGCCGGTCGAGCAGGGCTTCGCGCACACTGGACCCCGTCTCACTGAACCGGGGGATCCGGTCAATGGCATCAACGGCCAGGCTAAAGCGGTCGGTTTGGTTGCGAATAGCCAGCTCCAGGGGTGTATTGATGTTGCCCTTCTCTTTATAGCCGCGCACGTGAATGTGGTGCTGGCCGGGGCGGCGGTAGGTTAACCGGTGAATCAGCCAGGGGTAAGAGTGGAAGTTGAAGACCACCGGTTTGGTTGAAGTGAAGAGGGCCTCGAACTCCCGGTCGGTCATGCCGTGGGGGTGTTCGGTGTGCGGCACCAGCTTGAACAGGTCGACGACGTTGACGAACCGGACCTTGATGTCGGGCAGGTGCTCGCGCAGCAGTGCGGCGGCGGCCAGGGACTCCATGGTGGGCACGTCGCCGCAGCTCGCCATGACCACATCGGGCTCGGTTCCCTGGTCATTGCTGGCCCAGTTCCAGATGCCGGCGCCCTTGGTGCAGTGGGCGATGGCCGCCTCCATGTCCAGATACTGCAGGTGGACCTGTTTATCCGCCACGATGACGTTGACATAGTTAATGCTGCGCAGGCAGTGGTCGGCCACGGAAAGCAGGCAGTTGGCGTCGGGGGGCAGGTAGATGCGCACCACGTTGGGGCTCTTGTTGGCGACCACGTCGAGAAAACCGGGATCTTGATGCGTGAACCCGTTGTGGTCCTGACGCCAGACCAGGGCGGTGATCAGCAGGTTAAGGGAGGCGATCTTGGCCCGCCAGGGCAGGGTGTTGCACTTTTCCAGCCATTTGGCGTGCTGGTTGAACATCGAGTCGATGACATGGATGAAGGGCTCATAACTGTTGATGAAACCGTGGCGACCGCTGAGAAGGTAACCCTCCAGCCAGCCTTCCACGGTGTGCTCACTGAGCATCTCCATGACCCGGCCCTTCGGAGTCAGATTGCCCCCGTCATCGTCCTCCGGGAAATACGCCCCCAGCCAGACTTTCTGGGCGACCTCGTAGATGGCTTCGAGCTTGTTGGATTGGGTTTCATCCGGACCGAAGACCCGGAAGTCCTGCAGATTCAGCCGCATAACCTCCCGAAGCAAGTTGGCCAGGGTGGGGACGTTCCCGGCCAGGGTCCCTCCGGGCTTTCTCACTTCAACAGCGAACTCACGGAAATCAGGCATGTCCAGAGGGCGGCGCAGCAGGCCGCCGTTGGCCACGGGATTGGCGCTCATCCGCCGGTTCCCCTTGGGGGCCAGGGCCTTCAATTCGGGGATCAGGCGCCCTTGCTCGTCAAAGCGTTCCTCCGGCTTATAGCTCCGCATCCACTCTTCCAGCAATTTCAGGTGGGCCGGGTTGGCGGCGATGTCCGTCAGGGGGATTTGGTGCGCCCGCCAGAAACCCTCCAGATAGTGGCCGTCCACCTCCCGGGGCGCGGTCCAACCCTTGGGGCTGCGCAGGATGATCATGGGCCAGCGCGGCCGGAAGGGTTTGCCGTTTTGCCGGGCTTCCTCCTGGAACTTGCGGATTTCCAAGACGCAGTGTTCCAGGGTGGCGGCCATGGCCTGGTGCATGCTTTCGTGATCGCTGCCCTCTACGAAGTAAGGAGTGTACCCATACCCAACGAACAGGGCCTCCAACTCCTCATGGCTGATACGGGCCAGGAGGGTGGGATTGTTGATCTTATAGCCGTTGAGATGCAAGACCGGGAGAACCGCGCCATCGGTGACGGGGTTGAGGAATTTGTTGCTGTGCCAGCTCGTGGCCAGGGGCCCGGTCTCGGACTCGCCGTCCCCTACCATCACCAGGGTGATCAGGTCCGGGTGGTCAAAGGCCGTCCCAAAGGCGTGGGAGATGCTGTAGCCTAACTCACCGCCCTCGTGGATACTGCCGGGCGTCTCCGGGGTGGCGTGGCTGCCGATGCCTCCGGGGAAGGAGAACTGCTTGAAGAAACGCTGCATTCCGGCTACGTCTTCACTCTTGTCGGGATAGATCTCGGAGTAGGTCCCCTCGAGGTACGCCTGGGACAGGACCGACGGCGCCCCGTGGCCGGGGCCGGAGATGTAGATGGCATTGAGGTCGTACTTATTGATCAGCCGGTTGAAGTGGATGTAGGTGAAGCACTGGCCCGCGTCCGAGCCCCAGTGGCCCAGCAGCCGCGGCTTGGTGTGCTCCAGTTTGAGTGGCTCCTTGAGCAAAGGATTGTCCTTGAGGTACAACATTCCCAGGCACAGGTAGAGGCTGGTCTGCCAATAGGCATCGATCCGGCGCAACTCTTCCAGGCTCAACGGGGTGTCTTTGATGGTTGCGCGAGCCGGACCATAAGCGCTGATGCTTTCGTCTCCGTATACTGCCAGCGGTTGCTTGTTGGGAGTCGTCATAACTTCCTCCTCCTTTTCATATCCTTTGCTGGATCTAGCCTTGTCAGGCTACATCATGCAGGAGAATTTTTTTCGCAAGGTGAAATAAAAGCCTAAAGGAATTAGTTAGTCATTTTATTGGCTCTGTCAATTTCTAAATTTTTGCTGGCTTCTTGCAAACGCGTTCAAGGTAGTTTAGGCTTAGGCCTGCGCTGACACAGGTTGTAAAGCCTGTGCCACCTGGACAACTTGGAAATAATTTAGCCAGAAAAAGAATTTTGCCTGAAGAGCTTGCGGTAGTGTATCAGGTTGAAGTATTTGAACTTTTTGCCTAGATTTATGGTGAAAGTATAATTGTTCATTTTTTGAACGAATAAAAGAACACCCGCGAGGTAGCTGGCGCCAGGCAGGCTTCGCAAAAAATAAATTACAACAATAGAAAAAATTTAACAAAATGCTTAATGACAAAGGATCAACAATGGTCATTTACCAGGCTTAGGATTGCCGGGGACCATAAAATGAGTCCAAACAACCCGCCAAACATGACCTTCCGCTAATCATACCGTTAGACCACTCCACCAAGCCCGCAATTTCCTCTAAATTCTACCCCTGATCGACCATCGCGGCCTTCTGCTAGGCAAAGTATACAATCGCCCTTTTTAAAGAGGGGTTAGTTAGGGAAGATTATATAAGCGCTTGATAATCTTGCTTGCGTTGGGGGCAAAAATAGGATGAAATAGAAAGTTAATATTGGAAAGAGGACAAAGATGACACAGCACAGGCACGGCCAGGGTGAGAAGGTTGCCGGAACCCCCGCCAGCGGACTCGTGGTTCCTGATCAACCCATTATTCTTTTTATCGAGGGGGACGGCACCGGCCCGGATATCTGGCGGGCCACCCGCCCGGTGCTGGATGCTGCGGTGGCCCAGGCCTACGGCGGCGGCAGGCGCATTTACTGGCAGGAAGTCATGGCCGGGGAAAAGGCCTACAAACTGAGCCGCAGTTATTTGCCGGTGGAGACCCTGACGGCCCTAAGGGAATATCAGTTGGCCCTCAAAGGCCCCCTGACCACTCCCGTCGGCGGGGGCTTTCGGTCCCTGAACGTGACCCTGCGCCAGATTCTGGACCTGTACGCCTGTATCCGGCCGGTGCGCTACTACGACGGGGTGCCCAGCCCATTAAAGGAGCCGGAAAAGATCGACATGGTGATCTTCCGGGAAAACACCGAAGATGTCTATGCCGGCATCGAATGGCCCGCCCAAAGCCCCAAGGCCCAAAGGCTCATCAATTTCCTCAATCACGAACTGGGCTGCACCCTGGATATGTCCGCGGCGGTGGGCATCAAGCCCATGACCGAGCGCTGCAGCAAGCGGCTGATCCGCATGGCCTTAAAATATGCGGTAAAACACGGCCGGCGCTCGGTCACTCTGATGCACAAAGGCAACATCATGAAATACACGGAAGGGGCCTTCCAAAACTGGGGCTATGAAGTGGCCGCGGAGTTGGCGGACCGGGTGATCTCCGAGGCGGAACTGCACACGGTGTATCAGGGCAAACTCCCGGCGGGCAGGACGGTGCTCAATGACCGCATCGCCGACAACCTGTTTCAACAGGTGCTGTTGCGCCCGGAGGATTACCAGGTCATCGCTACCCCCAATCTCAACGGCGATTATATCTCCGACGCTCTGGCGGCCCAGGTGGGGGGGCTGGGAATGGCGCCCGGAGCCAACGTCGGCGACAACTGCGCCATCTTCGAAGCCACCCACGGCAGCGCCCCCAAATATGCCGGCCTGGATAAGGTCAACCCCAGCTCGCTGATCCTCTCCGGCGCCATGCTGCTGGAATATCTCGGCTGGCACGAGGCCGCGGCTCATATCCACCAGAGCCTGCCCCGCACCCTCCGGGATGGCATTGCCACCTATGATCTGGCCCGCCTTCTGCCCGGTTCCCGGGAGGTGGCGTGCTCCGAGTTTGGCCAGGCCCTCATCGACCACATGTGAACGTCGGTGCGCCAGAGCCTGCCGGCTGCCTGCTTCCCCAGGGCAAGACAATTTATGAGCTAGTGACAAAAACGCTTGGACGCAGTTGACAAATAGAGATAAAAACGGTAATGAATTTTGTAAGAGAACTAGGTCCAAAATCAGCGCCGATTACTTCCATAATCTTGGAGGAGTTATTATATGCCGGGTTTCAAGGGTGCAGGGCCGTGGCTACCTGGTCTCTGCAGCGGCAGAGGATGGGGCGACTGCCGCCGGGAGGGCGATTATAAGTTCCCCGGTTATGGTCCGGCTATGTGGTGGGATATTCCAGCGGTCAGGTCGTACGCCACCGAGGAAGAAGAACTGGCGGATTTGCGGTGCCGGGCCCAAATGCTGACCCAGGAACTGGCCATGGTCCAGAAACGCATCGCAATGTTGGAGAAGGACGCAAATCGGGATTTGGTGGGTTAACCGGATTTGTCTTGATCCCGGCGGTCACGCCACCTCACGGAGCCGGGCTGAAATATACCGTTACTTTCGGCAGAGGGGAGTAAGACCGCGTTTAAGCTCAGGGTCCGCCGGTAGCCCTGCAAGGTAAAATCTGGAGCGTCGACTCGGTGTTGCCGAACGCCGTGGACCTCTCGGATAAAAAACGGCTCTCTGGGGTCGTTCCCCAATCATCTATCTGCCACTCCTGCCCTGTCTCCATCCAACTTGTTTAAACTCTTAAACCTGGTTATAATATCGTTTAGAACATAAACCATAAAGCTCATGCCTGGGAGGGCGATTTTGGCTGAGGCAATCCGTCCGAATTCTCCTCTTGGGTAACCAGGAAAGGCGCCTATGAGATTAACCTGCAGGGCTATCGCCGGGTTGATATTGGCTGGCCTGGGGCTGGCCGTTTTTTTGAGTCCAGGCTTCAGTTTAGCAGGCACGAATAATGCAAGGCAGGAAAGGACAATGTTACCGATGTTGCAGGCCCAGTTATCTTCGGACGTTAAGATTCCGCCCGTTGATGCCGCAGTTCCCGCCAAGACGGAGACCGCCACCTTCGCCCTGGGGTGATTTTGGGGTCCAGATGCCCAGTTCGGGGCCATCCACGGCGTGATTCGTACCCGGGTGGGATACACCGGCGGCACCAAGAGAAATCCCACCTACCACAGCCTCGGCGATTACACCGAGGCCGTGGAAATCGACTTCGATCCCAGCGTCATCTCCTATGAGAAACTGCTGGAAATCTTTTGGCACAGCCACCATCCGGGCCAGGCCTATTTCCGCCCTCAATACAAGGCGGCCATCTATTATCACAATGACCGGCAAAAAGCCCTGGCTTTAAAAACCCGGGAGCAGGTGGCGGCCCGGCTGGGGAGCCCGGTCCACACCGAGATCCTGCCGGCCGGTAAGTTTTACCTGGCCGAAGCTTATCATCAGAAATATTACCTACGGCACATGCCGGATTTGCTGGCCGAGTTTAAGGCGATTTATCCCAGCCGCGAGGTCCTGGTGGCTTCCACTGCCGCGGCCCGGGTGAACGGCTATGTCGCGGGTTACGGCACCCTGGCGGAACTGCAGGCCGACCTCAAAGGCCTGGGCCTCTCCCCCGCGTCTCAGCAAAGGCTGGTGGACCTGGTAGCCACCGTGGATCGCTTCCGCTCCGGCCCGGTCTGTCCGGTGGCCAAAAAACGCGCCGGTTGAATGAGCTAGTATCGTATCCCAGCCATAGCTTTATAAGGTCTTTAGCAAAGACATAGGCTGCCGCGTAATTTTGGGTTATATTTTAAAAAAGGAACTACAGACCCGGCAACCCCATTACGAGGCTGGCAGCATGAAGACATGGTTAATTTTGCTCTTTACGGGATTCCTGCTCCTGGGAACGGGAGAGCAAAACCGGGCTCAAGTCTACCGCACCTATAATAATCCTTCGGGCTCGACCACCATTGGACCCAAGGGGGAATTCTACCGGACGCTTAACAATCCTTGGGGGTCGACCACCTACGGGCCGAAAGGGGAGGTCTACCGGACCACGAAAAAGCCCGGAGGCTCGATAACTTATGGAAATAAACATATTTTCCGGACCCAAGAGATTCCGGGAGGTTCAATTACCTATGGCCCTAAAGGGAAAATTTTTCGAACCTACACCAATCCCGAGGGGGCAACCACTTACGGACCCGGAAAATAAGGCTTAACCGTCGGAAATATTGGGCCAGACAAGACCCCGCCAAAATAGCGCTCATCCAAACATAAGCTAAAACCCGCGCCGCTTCCGGGCCCGCCTGAGGGGCTGAGTGGCGGGGCGGCCTTTCCGGGCCTGAGTAATTGCGTAAGACCCTTGCCGCCTTTAGGGGCTACCACAGCCGCGTCAAAAAATAATCCCGCCACCCTTGACCTTATCCATTAGCAATGTTAGTTAGGGATTATCGTTCCTAAACGCACTTCCCTCCCAGCTTAATTAAAAAGAACAAAAGTCTGTAAAATTATTATAAATTATTAATTATTAAAAAATTATTGACAAAATAATAATGTATATTTATATAATCAATGTTGAACAATAATAAAAATCTCGGCAAGTTAGATAGAAATCTGACTCAAGATTTAGGAATAGATTGATAATTCTTTGATAACCATCTAAGATCTTTAAGCCATAAGCAAGGAAACCTTCAGGGGGAGCCTGGGTTTTGCTGCAATTCGCATCTCTTTAGGTTCAATCTCGTGCCAGAAGCGTCAGGGAAGCAATTATTTTCCAGACTGGCACGCAAGCCTGTTGCATATTATGACGTTCGGGTCAAGCAAGGGAGTGCGGGAAGATACCCGGCGGTCTAGCTACAGAATTTCTGGAGGCCGGAAATGGTTCCAGCATTACCCCGATGGGCAGGTGAGCTCAGCAAACGCCGGGATTGGCTAGCCTGCCTGATTATTCTCGGCCTGGGGCTGGGGGCCTGGCCGGCAGGCGCTTGGGCCGGCGCGCCTTTGGGCGGCAAGTTGATCTATCTGCAAGGGCAAGTAACCGTGGCTGCGGCCGGCACTCAAACCTGGCGCCGGGCCGAAGTCAACCAGGACCTCTTTGTCGGCGACGCCATCCGAACCGGTCCCGACTCCCGGGCGGCCATTCTTCTGGTGGATGAAAGCCAGCTCAAGCTCAACGAAAATACCGTGCTGGTCTTAAAAAGTGTGGTCCCTTCGCCGCGCCTGGGTTTGACAGAGGTGAAACCGGCCGCAGCCGGGGCTGCGCCCGGCAGCCTCTACCAGATCATGCAAGGGGAAATCTGGCTGCGCAACAACAAAGAAAAATTTCCCTTTGCGGTGGAAACTCCCGCGGTTACCGCAGCCATACGGGGCACCGAGTTCAACTTGCGGGTGCAGCCGGACGGCGCCAGTGCCCTCACCCTCCTGGGAGGCAGCCTCCAACTGGTCAACGATTACGGCCAGGTCTGGCTCAAGCCCGGGGAGGAGGGCCGGGCCCGCCCGGGGCAGGCGCCTACCAAAAGAGTCGTGCTGCAACCCACCGATGCGGTGCAGTGGTCCCTGTATTACCCCGGCATCTTTAGCTTTCGCGACCTGCGCCTGACGCCCCCGCCGGGAGCAGTTCCGGCTTCCGCTGGACCGCCGGCGGCGGCGAACCTGGTCTTCCAGGCAGAGCAAAGTTATGACCAGGGCCATCTGGGGCAGGCCCGGCAGGAGGCCCTCGCTGCCCTCAAGCTGGACGCGAGCAACAGTGGGGCCTTGACGGTGTTGGGCTGGCTGAGCCTGCAACAGCAGGAGCCCAAGATAGCCCAAGAGTATTTTCGGCTGGCTCCAAGACCCAAGGTCCACACCGTGGTGGGCCTGGCCCTGGCGCGTTACCGGTTGGGGAACGTTACCGGGGCTTTCCGGCTCCTCCGGGAAGCCTATCAGCGCCACCAATCTTCGCCGCTTGTGGCCACGATGTATGGCTATATGGCCCTGATGGCGGGCAAAGTCGAAGAGGCCACGGCAACCATTAAGCAGGTGTTGCGGCAGCGGCCCGGCGATACCCTGGCCCGCTGCCTTTTGGCGCAGATCTACCTGGTGCAGAACCATAAAGACCGAGCCCGGACCGAGGCGGCCCGGGCCCTGAGCCAGGCCCCGGCCTCGCCCCTGGCCCAACTCACCACGGCCCTGGTAAATATCGCTTTTTTTGATTTGCCGGCGGCCAGCCGGCATCTTAAAGAAGCCCTGGTCACGGACCCGCGTTTCGTCACGGCCTATGTCTATCTGGCCAAAATCCAGTTGGGGGGCAACTACCTGAATCGGGCCTGGGCCACGATCCAGCGGGCCCTGAGGCTGGCCCCCCGGGAAGCCCAGGTGCTGGCCCTGGCCGGTTTCATCCGCCTGGCCTTCCGGGATTATCGCGCCGCCAAGCGCTATTTTGATCTGGCCGTGGCGGCCAATCCCGGGTTGGGGGAGCCGCATCTGGGTTTGGGGATTTACGCCTTCCGCTATCGCAATATGGACCAGGGCCTGTTCGAGATGCTCACCGCCACTTTGTTGGAGCCCCGGATTTCCCTGTACCAGTCCGAATTGGGCAAGGCGCTCTACCAGGTCCGGGCCTTCGACAAGGCCCTGGAAGTCTATGACTACGCCAAGACCCTGGACAAAAAAGACCCTACCCCCTATCTTTACAAAGGCATCGCCCTCACTGACCTCAATCGGCCGGCGGAGGCCGTGCAGGAAATCAACCGGTCCATCGAGTTGAATGACAACCAGGCGGTCTTCCGCTCCCGCCTAATGTTGAACCAGGACCGGGCGGTACGAAACTATAATCTGGCCCGGGCCTACACCGAATTGGTGCTGGGGGAGTGGGCCTACAGCAAAGCGGTGACTTAGGTTAATAAGGCTCCCACCAACAGCTCGTCATACTTTTTCCTGGCGGAAAGCTACGGGGCCACCCGGCAACGCCTGGGCGCGGGGTCCTCTTCGCTGTTGCTTTACCGGCTGCTGTCGCCGGCCAACGAAAACACCTTCAGCCTGTTCAACGACTACACCCCCATGTTTGAAATGCCGTATTTCCGGGCCCAGTTGCAGGGGGGCATCGGCTCCTGGAAAGAAAAACGGGCGATCACGGAGGATTCCCTGGACGTCTACGGCGGGTTGCCGGGGCTGGCTTTTGATGTAGCAGGGTTTTTCAATGATGACCGGGGGTTAAGGAAACGCAACAGTGATGATAAAAATTACAGTTTCATTGCGCTGCTCAAATGGGAGCCCACGGTGCACCATTCCCTTCTGGGTAATTTCTCTTATCTCGATGTGGAGCGGGGGGATGACCGCAACCTGAATGATTACGGTTATGCCAATGAGCGTTACTGGCGTCAGTACAGCCATTACCGCACCTATGAATTAGGTTACGTGTACCGGTTTAACCCCAAGGCCACCTTTTTGGCCTATTACAATTATTCCAGTCAGGATAACAATACTAAAAATATTTATGGTGGTAGTGAAACCACACCTTTTAATTTTCCGCCGTTTGCGTTTATCCCAGGTACATGGTACATAACCGATTCCGGCTACGCGACATATGACTTCAAAGAATATTTGCTTCAATTAACCCCCCATGAATTTCACAATGTTCAGATCCAACAACAGTTGGTTATTGGTGACCATACCTTTTTCGGAGGCTTCGATTACTTTACCGGACACCTGAAATATCGTTCCAATGATCAGCTTGAATTATTTTATAAAAATTATTACAATTTGATTACTACATGGACCTTCCCCGGTCTTCCCTTTTTAAACACGAGTTTTTCAAATCCTTATGTTCTACCCTTAAACACCGCCATTAGCGGCGCCAGTAATCTGGCTTACCGGCCCCCGGAGCGGAATTACAGCTTTTATCTGTTGGACTACTGGAAAATTCTTCCCAATTTAATGGTCCAAATGGGCGTGCTGAAAGATTATGCCAAGAGCTCCCGGGCAGGATTTCCCACGCCGATCTACAACAACAAATGGGGAGGGCTTTTGGGGATCAACTTTCAGATCACCTCCAAGCACACCCTGCGGCTGGCGTTACAGAGCCATGTCAACACGCATTATTTTACCTCGGCGTCCCTGATCCCGCCGGAAATAGCCAGCTTCCCCTGGCAGATCAACGTGGACAACGGCTCGCAGGTGCGCGAGGTGGGTTTGGCCTGGGAGGCGCAATGGAACCCCAAAACCTTTAGCGTGTTGCGACTGGACGCCCACCGCATTTCGGTGCCTTTATATGAAGTGGCCCCGGATGGCTCGGAGCCCCGGGTCTACTGGATGTGGAAACGCTACCTGGCTTCTTTGACCGTCAACCGCATCCTGGGGCGTTACTTTGGGTTATCTCTCGGAGCAGTGGTCAAAAAGATCGACCCCAATTTTGTGGGAAGTTATGATTACAAGGAATACAATGGCTTTGGCCAGTTGGTTTTTTGGCACCCCAGCGGCTTCCGGGCCGGGATCAATTCTGTGCTGGTTAAGCAAGACCTGACGAACCGGGGCGACAACCTTTACGGCCTGGTGAATGCCATGGTGGGATACGAATTTCCCGGCACAAGGGGCCTGGCCAGCCTGGAGGTTACCAACCTGCTGAACCGGCATTTCTTTTATCAGCGGGAATTTGTCACCTTTGAATCCTTCTACCCCGCCAGGAGGTTAATGTTCAAGCTTGCCCTGTATTTCTAAGATTTTCGGCGCCGTGCGGGGGCGGGCTCTGGTTCTGGGATTATTGGCCTTCCTGGTCCTGGCCCCCCTGAGTTTCTTGAGCTTTGGGCAACTCCTGGAACATTACTGGCTGGACTTTTTGTATACGCAGCGCCCGGTTCAGCCGACGCCCCCCCAAATCCTGATTGTCGGCATCGACGAACCTTCCTTTCAGGAGTTCGGCCTGGCCTGGCCCTGGCCCCGGAGCCTGCATGCCGCCCTGGTGGACCGCTTGCAGGCCGCGGGCGCCCGGCTCATCGTGTTTGACGTGGTGTTTGCCGACCCCACCAACGCCCAAGGTGACGCCGAGTTTGCCGCGGCCATCCGCCGGGCCGGCAACGTCATTCTGGCGGAGGACTTAGATACCGTCAAAGATCCGCATTTTTTCCGGGAGATTCTGGTCCAGCCCTATAAACTTTTCCGCGGCGCGGCCCGGGCCTTGGGTTTGGCGGTGGTCACCCCCGACTCCGACGGGGTGGTGCGCCATTTTCGCCTCCGGGTCCAGGGGCGGAAGATTTTGGGGGCGGTGGCGGTCCAGGCCTTCAAGCCCGCCTTGCGTCTGCCTGTAAACCTGTCCGGCTTAATCGATTATACCGGTCCGCCCCGCAGCCTGGACACGGTGTCGTACTACCAGGTGCTGGACCCGGTTCATCCCCTGCCCGCGGCCCGCATCCGGGACCGTATTGTTCTGATTGGCCGCACCCTGGCAGCCTCGCCCACTCCCCAGGCCCGGAGCGATACCTTTTTTACCCCATACTATGCCTTTAGCGGCCAAGTCAGCTCCGGGGTGGACATCCATGGGCAAATTATTCATACCCTGCTGAGCGGGAGCTGGGGCCGGGAACTGCCCGCGGCCGGCCGCCTGGGGCTGTATGCCGTGGTCCTTCTGGGGGCCGCCTATGGGCTGGCCCTGCTGACGCCCCTGGTGGGCCTGGCCGTTTTCGGAGGCTTGAGCCTGGTCATTTTCGGAGGGTCGGCGGCGCTTTTCCTGGGCTGTAATTACTGGGCGCCGCCGGTCCTGTTGGTGGGAGGGCTGGCCGCGGTTTACAGCGGCAACATTTTGGAGCACTACCTGCTGGAAGTCCGGGAACGGCGGTGGCTGCGTCAGGCCTTTGGCCGCTATTTATCCCCTGCGGTGGTGGAAGATATCGTCACCAACCCCGAACGCCTGCGACTGGGGGGCGAGGAGGTGGAAGGCACGGTGCTTTTCGCCGATCTGGGCGGCTTCACCGGCCTGTCCGAAAACATGCCCCCGGACGACCTGATCCATTTGCTCAATGAATATTTTTCCCCGCTCACCCAGATCATTCTGGCCCACCGCGGCACCCTGGACAAGTTTATCGGGGACGCCATCATGGCCGTTTGGGGAGCGCCGCTGCCGCTGGCCGATCACGCCGGGCTGGCCTGCCGGGCGGCGTTGCAGATGCGGGCCGCCATGGCGGATTTGCAGGCAGGCTGGCTGGCGCGGGGCTTGCCGCGGCTCTCGGCTCGTCTGGGGTTGCATGCCGGCCCCCTGATCGCCGGCAACGTGGGCTCCCGGGAGCGCTTCAATTACACGGTTCTGGGGGACACGGTGAACCTGGCCTCCCGCCTGGAAGGAGTAAATAAACTGTACGGCACGGACATCCTGCTGAGTGAGGCGGTGCAGCGCCTGGTGCCGGGCCAGTTTCGGATGCGGAAGCTGGATGACATCCGGGTGCAGGGGCGGCTGCAGCCGGTGACTATTTATGAATTGCTGGGGGAGGCGGCCAAGGCGGAACCGGAGTGGCTCGCCGGGTTTGCCGCCGGCTGGCAGGCCTATCAGGCCGGTGACTGGGACCGGGCCGAAGGGTATTTTCTGGAGGTGTTGCGCCTCAAGCCGGAAGACCGGCCGGCCCAGGTTTTTTTGGGGCGGGTGCGCAACTACCGGGAGCACCCTCCCGGGCCCGACTGGCAGGGGGTCTTCAGCCTGGAGAGTAAGTAGGCCGCCTCGGGTGGGCAATAATTAGGAATTTTTAGAAGTTATTTTTACTTCGAATCGCCGTCAAACAGCTACCGGATTAAAGGGCCTGACTGAGACCTGACCCTGGAAACGCCAAGCTTGAGCTTTAATAGTTTCCCGGACCTACGGCACGAGCCGCACTGCCAAAAAAATAATTGTCACTGACGGTGGCGCCGCACATGGCGCAGTTGTTGGCCAAATCGACCATCGAATCCCGGTTCCGGTACCGGGAACTGCTTGTATCGGCGCAGGCTGCCATCATCAACAGCGCCAGCGCCAGCAGAATCAAGCCGAAATATTTCATGTGATTTTCCTTTTCCCGCTGACCGGCTCGGCCTCCCCGGTTAATGGGGAGACCGAAGTCCTCGAGCCAATTAATAATAAGTTTGGCTGTTATACTTCTGGTATTGATCGTAGAGATATCCGCCGATAAGGCCCACGCCGCCGCCGATGGCCGCTCCGGCCGCGGGAGAGCCTGCGGCCCAACCGATCAGGGCGCCGCCGCTGGCGCCGATGGCGCCCCCGGACAGGGTCCGCTGGGCGGTGGTGGCGCTCATGCTGGTGCACCCGCCCAGAGCCAGGGTCGCCACCACCAACAGGATGACCGCTTTTTTCATACAATCCCCCCCGTTAAAATCGTTGCCACAAAGTTCTGGTTTCCCGTTCCTCTTTTCTGGATCGCGATAAAGTTAAGAGCCTTTGGCAGGCGCGATAATCGGGTTTAGGGCCAAGCCACCAGGAAATTTCCCGCCACTCAACTTTAGTAATTGTC
>JARRQO010000008.1:0-21674 GCA_037381685.1 Deltaproteobacteria bacterium
GCCCTGGAAAAAGAACTGCGTTTCGCCATCCGGGAAGGCGGCCGCACCGTGGGCGCCGGCGTGGTGAGCGAAATTATTGAATAGGTTAAGGAGCCCAGGCTGGAGGCCTGGGCCATTGGCGGGTGAGGCGCCCGCGACACAATAAAGGTAAATTCATGATTACGCCCAAGATTCGCATTCGCCTGCGATCTTACGACTACAAGCTGCTGGATAAATCGGTGCTGGAGATCGTGGAAACAGCCCGGAGCACCGGCGCCCGGGTGGCGGGACCGATTCCGCTGCCCACGCAGATCAGCAAATACACCGTGCTGCGCTCCCCCCATATCGACAAGAAATCCCGGGAGCAGTTCGAAGTTCGGACTTACAAACGCATGATGGACATCCTGGAACCGACTCAACAGACCATGGACGCCATCAGCAAGCTGGATTTGGCAGCCGGGGTGGATGTAGAAATTAAAGTTTAAGAGCAGGGGGCAGGGATCAGGGGTCAGGGACCGGTGATAAGCTTGTCCTGAACTGACCACTGACCACTGGCCACTGACCACTGGAGAGATACAATGCCTGGGGGCTTAATCGGCAAAAAATTGGGCATGACCCGGATCTTCGATGAAGATGGTCTGGCGATGCCGGTCACGGTTATCGAAGCCGGCCCTTGTTTTGTGGTGCAGAAAAAGACCGCGGACAAAGACGGCTACGAGGCCCTGCAGATGGGTTTTGACCGGAAGGCCTTGACCAAGTGCAACAAGCCGGAAAAAGGGCACTTGGAAAAGCACGACGCCAAAAGCGGCTTCAGACATCTTCGGGAATTCCGGGTGGCAGAGTCCGCAGGCTTTGCCGCGGGCCAGGAAATCACCGTGGAGGTCTTTGCAATCGGCGATAGGGTGGATGTGATCGGCACCAGCAAGGGTAAAGGGTTTGCCGGCACCGTCAAACGGTGGAACTTTCACCGGGGTCCCATGGGCCACGGGTCCATGTCCCACCGGGCCCCGGGCTCCATCGGCGCCAGCGCCTACCCCTCCCGGGTGGTGAAAGGCAAGAAACTACCGGGCCAGATGGGTAACGCCCGGGTGACCATCAAGAAACTGGAAGTGGTGGATGTGCGTCCCGACGAGAACCTGCTGGTGGTGAAAGGGGCCATACCCGGCCCGCGCCAGGGCCTGGTGCTCATCCAGAAGGCCGGGTGAGAGTATGCCGACAATAGATATCTATAATATTGCCAAAGAAAAAGTCGGGGAACTGGACCTCAAAGACGAGATCTTTGGGGTGGAGGTCAAGGGGCATGTGCTCCACGAAGTGGTGACCTGGCAGCGGGCCTGCCGCCGGTCCGGCACCGCCTCTACCAAGAGCCGGGGCGAAGTGCGGGGCGGCGGGCGCAAGCCCTGGCGGCAAAAGGGCACCGGCCGGTCCCGGGCCGGCAGCAGCCGGTCCCCCATCTGGCGAGGCGGCGGCACCACTTTCGGTCCCAAGCCCAGGAGTTACGCCTATGCGCTGCCTAAACAGGTGCGGCGTCTGGCCCTGAAGATGGCCCTCTCCAGCAAGGTGGCCAACGGCCAACTGGTAGTTCTGGACGCTTACCCCCACGAAGCCCCCAAAACCAAGGATTTCATCCAAGTCCTGAAAACCTTCGAAATCAACAAGGCCCTGTTTATTGCGGCGGAGGAAAATCCGGTTCTGGAACTTTCTGCCCGCAATGTCCCGGGAATCCAGGTTATGCCTCCCAGGGGATTGAACGTCTACGATATCCTGAAATACGAGCACCTGGTGTTGTTGTCCCCGGCGTTGGACCAGATCGAAGCGAGGTTGGCCAAATGAAGGCTTATCATTACCTGATCAAAGGGCCGGTCATTACGGAAAAGACCCATGGCCTACGGGAGGCCGGTAACAAGCTAACTTTTCGGGTGGCTGTCAAGTCCAACAAGATCGAAATTCGCAAGGCCATTGAAGATATCTTCAAAGTCAAGGTCCTGGGGGTCAACACCGTCCGGATCCGGGGCAAGAAAAAACGTATGGGCCGGACTGAAGGCAGGCGTCCGGACTGGAAGAAGGCCATCGTTACCCTGGCGCCGGGAGAGAAAATTTCGGGATTTGAGGGATTATAATTTGGCATTCTTGGCGGCTTGGCGGGAGAATGATTTTTTACGCCAAGACGCAGGCCAAAAGGATAGTTTTTCGCAAAGGCGCCAAGGCGCCAAGCAAAGAAGGACAAGGGAAAAGCAATGGCATTAATTTCCAGAAAGCCCACTTCAGCCGGGCGGCGGTTCCAGACGGCCACGGATTTTGCCGAGATCACCAGAAGTGAGCCGGAAAAGAGCCTGGTGGTCTCCCTGAAAAAGTCGGGAGGCCGGAATAACCATGGCCGGATCACCGTCCGCCATCGGGGTGGAGGACACAAGCGGCGTTACCGCCTCATCGATTTCAAGCGCAACAAGCTGGAAGTTCCGGCCAAAGTGGCCACCATCGAATATGACCCCAACCGCACCACGCGGATTGCCCTGCTGCACTATGTGGACGGCGAGAAGCGCTACATCCTGGCGCCTCAGGGTCTGCGGGTGGGGGACATGGTAGTGTCTTCCGCTACGGCTGATATCAAGCCGGGCAACACGCTGCCCTTGCAGAACATCCCCACGGGCACCCTGGTGCACAACATTGAGTTTAAACCGGGCAAGGGCGGCCAGATGGCCCGGGCCGCGGGCTCCTACGCCCAGTTGATGGCCAAGGAAGGCAGGCAGGCCCACCTGAAACTGCCTTCGGGTGAGGTGCGGATGGTGCCGGTGGATTGCCGGGCCACCATCGGCCAGCTCAGCAACGTCGAGCAGGAAAACGTCTCCTTGGGCAAGGCGGGCCGCACCCGCTGGCAGGGGAAACGGCCGCGGGTCCGGGGCGTCGCCATGAACCCGGTGGACCATCCCATGGGCGGCGGCGAAGGCAAGTCTTCGGGCGGCCGGCATCCATGTACGCCGTGGGGCAAGCCCACCAAAGGATATAAGACCAGAAAACCCAAAGAAAGTGACCGGTACATCGTCAAACACCGGTCGAAGAAGTAGAGGGGAAAGATCGTGGCCCGTTCACTGAAAAAGGGACCTTATGTGCAGGACAGCCTCCAGGCCAAGGTGTTGAGAGCCCGGGAGACTCAGGATCGCCGGGTGATCAAGACCTGGTCGCGGCGCTCCACCATTACCCCGGAATTCATCGGATTAACCCTGGCAGTCCATAACGGGAGAAAGTTCATCCCGGTATACGTCACCGAAAATATGGTGGGGCACAAATTAGGGGAGTTTTCCCCTACCCGGCACTTCGGAGGTCATGCCGGCGACCGTAAAACCAGAGTGGGTAAGAGATAGTCATGGAAATCAAGGCAAGCGCCAAATATCTGCGCATCTCACCCTTCAAGCTGCGGTTGGTGGCCCGGCCCCTTTCCGGTAAGAAGGTGGAAGAGGCTCTGGCCGTGCTCCAGTTTATGCCCCAGCGGGGGGCGCGGTTGGTGCGCAAAGTGGTGATGGCCGCGGTGGCCAACGCCGAGCAGCGGCCGCAGATTGACGTGGATTCCCTGGTAATCAAAGGCGTCCAGGTGGACGGCGGCCCTTCCCTGAAGCGCTACCAGGCTCGGGCCATGGGGCGGGTCAACCGCATCCTCAAGCGCAGTTGCCATATCACCGTGGTCCTGAAGGAAGGACCGGTAAAGCAGTAGACCGCAGCCAGGAGCCAGTCATCTGGCGACTGGGAACTGTAATATAAGGAGGCATGGATTGGGCCAGAAAGTTCACCCCATCGGTTTCCGTTTAGGAAGCTATCGCAAATGGGACTCCGTTTGGTTCGCCCGGAAAGATTTTGCATCCCTGGTGCTGGAGGATCGCAAGATTCGGAAGTTCATCAAAGACGACAAAGAACTCAAAGGGGCGGGGATCGCCGGATTGGACATCAAACGGGCGGCCAACAAGCTGACCATTAAGATCCATACCTCCAGGCCGGGAATGGTTATTGGCCAGAAAGGTAAGAAAATCGAGGACCTGCGTCGCCGCCTGGAAAAGGTCGTAGGCCGGGATCTGGTTATTGACGTGCATGAGGTGCGGAAACCCGAAATCAATGCGCAACTGGTAGCGGAAAATATCGCCCAGCAGCTCGAACGCCGGGTCTCCTTCCGCCGGGCCATGAAGAAATCGGTGGGCCAGGCCTTGAAGTTCGGAGCCAAGGGCATCAAGATTCGCTGCAAGGGCCGGCTGGCCGGGGCGGAAATCGCCCGCCAGGAATGGTACCGGGAAGGCCGCGTGCCCCTGCACACCCTCCGGGCCTTCATTGATTACGGTTTTGCCGAAGCCAAGACCACCTACGGTATCATCGGGGTTAAGACCTGGATCTTTCACGGCGAAGTCCTGGGCCTTGAAGAAGGCATGGGGTATTAAAGCAGGGGTCAGGGACCAGGGATCAGGGGTCAGTTTACAGGCAACCCCGGGGAAATGAAGGGCGCGATAGAGAAAACGACTTTATTTCCCCTGCCTCCTGAACAGCGGAGGCGGGAAAGGAAAGAGCAATGCTAGCACCAAAACGGATTAGACATCGGAAAGTCATGCGGGGTAGGCGCAGAGGTAAGGCCACCCGGGGCAACTTCGTGGCCTTCGGGGATTATGGCCTCAGGGCCGAGGGATGCGGCTGGATTACGTCCCAGCAGATCGAAGCGGCCCGGATCGCCATTACCCGCCATGTCAAGCGTGGCGGCAAGATTTGGATTCGGATCTTTCCGGATAAGCCTTTCACCAAGAAACCGGCGGAAACCCGCATGGGGAAAGGTAAGGGCGGTCCGGAGGGTTGGGTTGCGGTGGTGCGGCCCGGGCGTATCCTCTACGAGATGTCCGGGGTGGACCGGGACGTAGCCAAAGAAGCCATGCGTTTGGCTTCCCATAAGCTGCCCGTAGCCACGAAGTTTGTGGATAGAGAGGAAAAAGCTGCGGGGGTGAGCAGATGAAAGCCGCAGATTTACGCGACCTGACCACCGAAGAACTGGAGGCCAAGCTGAAAGAGCTCTCCGAAGAGCTGTTCAACCTGAACTTTCAGCATAGCCGGCAGCAACTGGACAATACTGCCCGACTGGGGCAGGCCAGAAAAGACCTGGCCCGGGTCAAGACGGTAATGCGGCAAAAGGCCGAGTAGCCGGAGGAATTTTAAGGCTGGCAGGCGTGGGCAAAATCAGGTTCACGCCAAAGACGCAAGGTCATAAAGGCGCGGAGCTTAGGATAAAAAGTCAAGCCCGCGGTCGCGGGAGAGGTTAGGAAGTATATGAAAAAACGTGGCGGTGTGCGCAAGAGCCGGATCGGCATGGTGGTCGGCGACAAGATGGATAAAACCGTGGTGGTGGAAGTGAAACGCCTGGTGGCCCACCCCCTCTATCATAAGATTATCCGGCGCCGGTCCAAAATCAAGGCCCATGACGCCGACAACAATTGCCAGGTGGGTGATAAGGTCTTGCTGGAAGAGACCCGTCCTTTAAGCCGGGATAAAAATTGGCGAGTCAAGGAAATCCTGGAGAAGGCGCAATAAGCCAGTTTTGTAAGAGGGTGTGAGGATAGAATCATGATCCAGGTTCAGACAAAAATGACGGTGGCGGATAACTCCGGCGCCAAGAAGGTCTCCTGCATCCGGGTCCTGGGAGGCACCAGGAGACGGTACGCCGGGGTAGGGGATATCGTCATCGTGGCGGTCAAGGAGGCCTTGCCCCACTCCAAGGTAAGAAAGGGAGACGTGATGCGGGCCGTGGTCGTGCGCACCGTCAAAGAAACCCGGCGCCCCGACGGCTCCTATATCAAGTTCGATGATAACTCCGCGGTGCTCATCAACCCCCAGGGTGATCCCATCGGCACCCGTATCTTCGGGCCGGTGGCCCGGGAATTGCGGGCCAAGCGGTTTATGAAGATTATTTCCCTGGCGCCGGAGGTGCTTTAATGGCCAAGGTCAAAAAAGAGCCCGTCAAAATCCGGCTGAAGATGAACGACCTGGTGGAGGTCACCACCGGCAAAGAGCAGGGGAAAACCGGCAAAATTCTCAAGGTGGTCCGGGACAAAAACCAGGTGGTCATAGAAAAAGTCAATATGATCAAACGGCATACCCGACCCAGCCCCCAGACTGGTCAGGGCGGCATTGTGGAGAAAGAAGCGCCGGTTGATGTTTCCAAAGTGAAACTTATTTGCCCCAAGTGCGCGACTCCCACCCGGTTTCATATGACCCTCACCGGGGAGGGCAAGAAAGCCCGGGTATGTTTGAAATGCAAGGAATTGATTGATGGCTGATAAAGGATCAGGAAAAGACAAGACCAAGGCCGCGGCCAAGGGCGGAGGCCAAGCTGCAGAGAAAAAGGCCGCCACAGGCGGCGACCAGTCCGCGCCGAAAGCCAAGGCGAAAGCCGCGCCTCCGGCGCCGGCCTTTAGCGGCAAGCCGCGCTTGTGGGAATTTTATCGGAACGAGTGTGTGCCCCGCATGATGCAGGAGTTCAAATATAAGAGCCCCATGCAGGTGCCGTGCGTCAACAAGGTGGTGATCAATGTCGGGCTGGGAGAGGCCATCCAGAACATTAAGCTGCTGGAATCGACCTCGGCGGAATTGGCGGCTATCACCGGGCAAAAGCCGGTGGTGACCCGGGCCAAGAAATCCATCGCCGCGTTCAAGCTCAGGGAAGGCATGCCCATCGGCTGCATGGTCACTTTACGCCGGGACCGCATGTATTTCTTCCTGGACAAATTGATGAACGTGGTGCTGCCCCGGGTGCGGGACTTCCGGGGGGTGAGCGAGCGGGCCTTCGACGGCCGGGGCAACTACACCCTGGGCATCAAAGAGCAGATCATTTTCCCGGAGATCAACTACGACAAGATCGACAAAGTTAAGGGGATGAACATCACCATCGTCACCAGCGCTCCTACGGATGAAGAGGGAAAATTCCTGTTGCATCTCATGGGGTTGCCTTTCAGAAAATAGGGTAGGGCCCAGATCGTCCCTACGGAGAAAATCAGCATGGCCAAGAAATCGTTGATCGCCAAGGCAAACCGCGAACCCAAGTTCCCGGTGCAGAAATACAACCGCTGTCCGCTATGCGGGCGGCCCCGGGCGTTTATCCGGCGGTTCGGCATTTGCCGCATCTGTTTCCGCAACATGGCCCTGAAGGGAGAGATCCCCGGGGTAACGAAATCGAGCTGGTAGGACAAAACATGAGCATGACCGACCCCATCGCCGATATGCTGACCCGGATTCGCAATGCCGGGGGCGCGCGGTTCGATAAGGTGGATATTCCTGCTTCCCGCATGAAGATCAACCTGGCGCGCATCCTCAAAGAAGAAGGGTTTATTAAAAACTATAAGGTCATTAAAGATAATCGCCAGGGCATCCTGCGGGTCTATCTGAGGTACGGGGAGCATCAGCAACCGCTCATCCAGGGCCTGAAACGGATCAGCAAACCCGGACGCCGGGTCTATCGAAACCATGCCGAGCTTCCCAAGGTGCAGGGCGGCCTGGGGGTGGCGGTTATTTCCACCTCCCAGGGGGTTGTGACTGACCGCCAGGCCCGCAAGCTGAACGTGGGCGGTGAGGTCTTGTGCGAGATTTGGTAAGGGTAAAGCTATGAGCCGCGTTGGAAAAATGCCGGTACCTTTGCCCAAAGGGGTGAAGGTCAAAATGGAAGAGGGCAAGCTGGTGGTCACCGGTCCCAAGGGGACCTTGAGCCAGCTTATGCCGCCCCGGGTCAAGGTGACTATCAAAGACCAGGAGATCACGGTGGCGCCCCAGGATGACAGCCGACTGTCCCGGTCCTATTGGGGCCTGGCCCGGACCCTGGCGGCCAATTTGGTCACCGGGACCACAGAAGGGTTCACCAAGGTGCTGGAACTGGTGGGCACGGGCTATAAAGTGGAAGCCAAGGGCAACACCCTGGTGTTGAACGTGGGCTACTCCAACCCGGTGGAGTTTCCCTTGCCCAAGGGAATTTCGGCCAAGGTGGAAAAGGCTAACCGCATCGAACTTACCGGGGCCGACAAGGTGGAACTGGGCCAGACCGTGGCGGTGATTCGACGCCTGCGGCCACCCGACCCGTATAAGGGCAAGGGTATCAAGTTTGCCGGAGAACGCATCCGGCGCAAAGTGGGCAAGGCCGGCGCCCGTTAAAGGAGAAACAACATGCATCCCAAGGCCGCGGCGCGGCATAAGCGGAAACAGCGGATCAGAAAAAAATCCGCCGGGGTGGACCGGTTGCGACTCTCGGTCTTCCGCAGCGCCAAACATATCTACGTGCAGATCATTGACGACGGCCAAGGCCGGACCCTGGCGGCGGCCTCCACCCTCAGCGGCGAATTGCAAGAACAACTTAACAGCTTGAAGAAGGTGGACGCGGCCAAGGCCGTGGGCAAACTCCTGGCGGCCAAGGCCAAGGCCCAGGGGATTGACCGAGTTTTTTTCGACCGTAACGGTTTCCTTTACCACGGCCGGGTGAAGGCCGTGGCCGAGGGTTGCCGGGAGAACGGCCTGGAATTTTAGGTGGAGTGAGCGGTGAGCCGTGAGCCGTAAGCAGAAAAAGAATTCTGCACATCTGCTTACCGCTCACTGCTTACTGCTCGCTGATAAAAGGAGATAAGCTTGTTCGAGCCAGAGGCATCCGAATTAACTGATAAAGTGGTGAGCATCAATCGCGTTGCCAAGGTGGTCAAGGGCGGACGCCGGTTTCGATTCAGCGCCATAGTCGTGGTGGGTGACGGTCAAGGCAAGGTGGGTATGGGATTAGGCAAGGCTCACGAAGTGCCCGAGGCCATCCGCAAGGCCGTGGAGCAGGCCAAGAAGTCCATGATTTCGGTCCCCATCCTCAACAGCACCATTCCGTACCAGGTGACGGGGGTGTACGGGGCCGGCAAGGTCCTATTGAAACCGGCATCGGAAGGGACCGGCGTGATTGCTGGCGGCCCGGTGCGCGCCGTGGTGGAAGTGGCGGGGATCAAAAACGTTCTGACCAAATGCCTGGGTTCCCACAACCCGCACAACGCGGTCAAAGCCACCATGGAAGCCCTGCGAATGCTGGCGTCCCCGGAGGAAGTGGCTACCCGGCGCAATCGGCCTCTGGCGGAGATGGTAGGATAATACTTTCGTCTTGGCGGCTTGGCGGCTTAGCGGGAGATAACCCGCGCGGAGACGCCAGCTAGGCCTCTCGCAAAGAGGCCAAGGCCAAGATACAGGATTGGCTATGTTTCTGGAAATAACCCTGAAAAAAAGTCCCATCGGCCGGCCGCCGAAGCACCGTGTGACCCTGAAGACCCTGGGGTTGACCCGCATGCAAAAAACGGTGCGGCACCGGGAAACCCCCGCGATCTTGGGAATGGTGCGCCAGGTGGAGCACCTCCTCCAGGTCCGGCGGGTCCCCGAAGGAGAATAGCACATGCGCCTTTCGGAATTGCAACCCAGCCCGGGTTCCAGGCATAGAAAGAAACGAGTCGGCCGCGGTCCCGGCTCCGGGTGGGGCAAAACCGCAGCCCGGGGCAGCAAAGGGCAGAACTCGCGCGCCGGAGGCGGCACCAAACCGGGGTTTGAAGGCGGCCAGATGCCCCTGACCCGGCGGGTCCCCAAGCGCGGATTCAACAATATTTTTCGGCAAGCCTGGAGCATTGTGAATTTGCGGGATCTCAACCGGTTTCCCGCGGACACGGTGGTGGATGAAGCCGCTTTGAAGGCCGCCGGGTTGGTGAAAAACCGGGACAAACGGATCAAACTGTTGGCCCAAGGCGAGATCACTGTGCCCCTGGTAGTTAAGGTTCAGGCGGTGAGCTCTCAGGCCAAAAGCCGGATTGAAGCTGCCGGGGGTCGGGTGGAGGTCGTCTAAGTGTCTGCATTAGCCAGCATCACCAAGATTCCGGAGCTGAAGCGCCGCATCATCTTCACGTTGTTGATGCTGATCGTCTATCGCCTGGGCTGCCAGATCCCCACGCCGGGGATCGATCCCCAGGCCCTGATGCAATTTTTTGCGGCCCAGCGGGGCACCATTTTCGGCTTGTTTGACATGTTCTCCGGCGGAGCCTTGCAGCGTCTGAGCGTCTTTGCTCTGGGGATCATGCCCTACATCAGCGCGGCCATCATCATCGAACTACTCAAGGTGGTGCTCCCGTCCATCGAAAAGCTGTATAAAGAAGGTGAAGCCGGACAGAAGAAAATCAAACAGTACACCCGCTACGGCACCATTATCATTTCAGCCATCCAGGGCATCGGCATTGCGGTGGGCCTGGAGTCCATGACCGGCGGCCACATGCCGGTGGTGCTGCATCCTGGCTGGCCCTTCCGGTTGATGACCGTGCTGACCTTGACTTCGGGCACTGCCTTCATCATGTGGCTGGGAGAAATGATCACCGAGCGGGGTATCGGCAACGGCATCTCCCTGATCATCTTTGCGGGGATCGTGGCCCGGATGCCGTCGGCCATCGCCAGCAGCGTTACCCTGGTGAAGACGGGGGAAATCATGCCCCTGCTCATGGCCCTGCTTATCATCCTGATGGTGGTGGTGGTGGGTTTCATCGTCTTTGTGGAGCGGGGCCAACGCCGTATCCAGGTGCAATACGCCCGGAGAGTGGTGGGACGCCGCATGTATGGCGGCCAGAGCACCCATTTGCCCCTGAAGGTGAACACTGCGGGCGTCATCCCGCCGATTTTTGCGTCATCGCTGTTGATGTTTCCGGCCACGGTGGCAGGCTTCGTCCACAATGCCTATGTCAAATGGGCCGCGGACGCCATGTCTCCGGGAGGCTATGGCCACGATCTTATCTACGTCGCGCTCATTTTCTTCTTCTGCTATTTTTACACCGCGGTGACCTTCAATCCGGTGGACGTGGCGGATAACCTGAAAAAGTGGGGGGGCTACGTTCCAGGTCTACGGCCGGGCAAGCCCACCTCGGATTATATTGATCGCATCTTAAGCCGGATTACTCTGGGGGGCGCGGTCTACGTGTCTGCCGTGTGCGTTTTGCCCTCCATTCTGATCCGGAAGTTCAATGTGCCTTTTTACTTCGGTGGTACAGCCCTCTTGATCGTGGTAGGGGTGGCCATGGACACCATGAGCCAGATCGAATCGCATTTGCTTACCCGCCACTATGAGGGTTTCATGAAAAAACGTATGAGCCGGGTACGGCGTTGACCTCAAGAAGGAGGAAGCTATGAATCTGATCCTGTTGGGTGGCCCAGGCGCGGGCAAAGGCACGCAAGCTAAGAAACTCATCGACAAATTTCAGATCCCCCAGATTTCCACCGGCGACATCCTCCGGGCGGCAGTGAAAGAAGGGACGGAAATGGGCCGCAAGGCCAAAGAATACATGGATGCCGGAAAACTGGTCCCCGATGAAGTGGTCATCGGCATCATCAAAGACCGCTTGGCTCAAGCTGACGCCAAGAAGGGCTTTATCCTGGACGGTTTCCCCCGGACGGTGCCCCAGGCCGAGGCTTTGGACAAAGTTTTGGTCGACCTGGGCTCCAAGATCGACGATGTGGTCAGCATCGAAGTGGACGAAGAAGCCCTGGTAACCCGGCTCACCGGGCGGCGCACCTGTAAAAACGCCGATTGCGGGCAGATGTACCACATCAAGTTCACCCCTCCCAAGCAAGAGGGGGTGTGCGACCGGTGCGGCGGAGAGCTGTACCAGAGGGACGACGACAACGAAGCTACGGTGCGCAACCGGTTGGCTACTTATAACCAGGCCACCGCGCCCCTGATTGATTACTACAAGGGCAAGGCCCTCCTGCGGCCGGTTAAGGGCGTGGGCGGCATCGACGATATCTTCAAGAAGATCGTGGACATCGTTTCCTGAGACGGTTTGCTGGGTTGCGAGCCTTAAAGCCCACACGGCCGGGCGGGGCGTTTTGAGCGGTTATCTGGGCTCAGGCGCCCAGGCGCAGGCGCAAAGGCGCAGTGGCATATGATTCTGTTAAAATCCCTCCAGGAAATCGCCAAAATGGAGGTGGCCAACCGCATCGTGGCCGAAGTCCTGGAGGGAGTTAGAGAAAAAATCAAACCGGGAATCGAGACCCGGGAGCTGGATGAACTGGCGGAGGAGATGTGCCGCCAGCGCCGGGTGAAGCCGGCCTTTAAAGGCTATCGCGGCTTTCCCCGGTCCCTCTGCGTGTCGATCAACGAAGAGGTGGTGCACGGCATTCCCGGGTCCCGCCGGCTGGCAGCCGGAGACTTGGTGAGCCTGGATTTTGGGGTGAAGTACGACGGCTACCATGGGGATGCCGCCATCACGGTCCCTGTGGGAGAAGTGGACCCTAAGGCCAGGGCCCTCATGGAAGCCACGGAAAAATCACTATATGCCGGCATTGCCATGGTCAAGAAAGGCAACCGTTTATCCGATATCTCCCATGCAGTGCAAGACGTGGTGGAAGGCGCCGGGTTCGGAGTTGTGCGGGAGTTTGTGGGCCACGGCATCGGCCGGGCCCTCCATGAGGACCCGCAGATCCCCAATTTTGGTCCACCGGGCCGGGGTCCCGTCCTGCAGCCAGGAATAACTATGGCTATTGAACCCATGACTTCCCTGGGGTCCTGGAAGGTAAGGATTCTTCAGGACGGCTGGACTGCGGTAACCGAGGATGGGTCCTGCTCCGCCCATTTTGAACACACGGTGGCGTTGACCGAAAACGGTGTCTTGATTTTAAGTCGGCTCTAATTTATAATTTATTGTTCTGATTCGAAAATTATATAAAATTCCCTTGGCTCATCTGTTTGCCAAGGGGACAAATACCGGATTTGCTCTCAAGATATTTGCCCGGAATTTGTGGTTTATGGCCATACGATCTTGCCTTAACGGAAAACCGAAAACCCGAAATGTTACTATAAGCCTATAAAGACACGGTAAATGCCCAAAGAAGACGCCATCGAAGTTGAAGGTACGGTCATCGAGCCTCTTCCCAATGCCATGTTCCGGGTGGAATTGCCCAACGGACATAAGGTACTGGCCCACATTTCCGGGAAGATGCGGATGCACTACATTAAAATTCTCCCGGGAGACAAAGTTATCCTGGAGTTGTCGCCCTATGACTTGGGTCGGGGGCGCATTGTCTACCGGGTCAGATAGGACAAAATTATGAAGGTCAGGGCTTCAGTCAAACGCATATGCGCCAAATGCAAGATTATTCGCCGCAAAGGGGTGGTGCGGGTGATCTGCGAAAATCCCAAGCATAAGCAGCGCCAAGGCTAAAGGGAGGGAAGGAATTGGCCAGAATCGCCGGGATCGATTTACCCCGAAACAAGAGAATCGAGATCGCCCTTACGTATATTTACGGCATCGGGCGCACCACTGCGACGCGGGTGCTGCAGGAGGCCAAAGTGGACCCCAGCACCAAGACGTCCGAGTTAAACGATGGTGAAATCACCAGCATCCGGCAGGTGATTGATCAAACCTGCAAGGTCGAGGGGGACCTCCGACGGGAGGTTTCCATGAATATTAAGCGTCTGATGGACCTGGGAAGTTACCGGGGCCTGCGGCACCGTCGCGGCTTGCCAGTCCGGGGACAGCGGACCCATACCAACGCCCGCACTCGTAAAGGCCCGCGGCGCAGTGTGGTGGGCCGACGGAAGAAGTCTTAAGGAGGGGTGATGGCCAGACCACAGTCTCGCACCAAGAAAAAGAAGGAAAAGAAGAATATCCCGGTGGGAGTGGTTCACATCCGGGCCACCTTCAACAATACCCTGGTGACCATCACCGATCCTCTGGGCAACGTGGTGTCCTGGTCCTCCGCCGGGGTCCAGGGGTTCAGGGGCTCTCGAAAAGGCACGCCGTTTGCGGCCCAACTGGCGGCTCAGGACGCGGCCCGGAAGGCCATGGATCACGGCATGCGGAATGTGGATGTCTTTGTCAAAGGACCGGGCGCCGGCCGGGAAGCCGCGCTCAGGGCTTTGCAGTCCGCGGGCCTAAGCGTTAACCTGATTCGGGATGTCAGCCCTATTCCCCACAACGGCTGCCGCCCCCCCAAGCGTCGTCGGGTTTAAGGAGAGGTATCAACAGTGGCTAGATATTTGGGACCATCTTGCCGGCTTTGCCGCCGGGAAGGGATACAGCTTTATCTCAAAGGGGATCGCTGTTACACGGATAAATGCGCCATTGAGCGGCGTCATTACCCGCCGGGACAACATGGCCAGCGCCGCAGCAAAGTTTCCGATTACGGCCTGCAACTCCGGGAAAAACAGAAGGTAAAACGTATTTACGGCGTGTTGGAAAAACAGTTCAGCAGCTATTTTGAAAAAGCCGAACGGCAGAAAGGAGTTACCGGGACCAACCTGTTGGTTTTTCTGGAAAGGCGTTTGGACAACATCGTCTACCGGTTAGGGTTTGCCAATTCCCGGACTCAGGCCCGGCAATTGGTGCGCCACAATTTTGTTAAGGTTAACGGCGCCAAGGTGAATCTGCCTTCCTTTCTGGTTAAGACGGGTGATGTGATTCAGGTGACGGAGAAAGGCCGCAACTTGCCTTTGATCCGGGATGCTATGGAAGCAGTGGCCCGGCGTGGTTGCCCTCCCTGGCTGGAATTCAACAAGGATGAAGCGCAGGGCCGGGTTGTCATGTTACCGGTGCGGGAAGATATCACCATACCGATTCAGGAACATCTCATCGTGGAGCTTTATTCCAAATAGCCTTATGATCCTTTAGGCTCAAAACTCCCCAGACCTATGGCCCTGGCGGGAGACGGACTTGCGGCTCTGCAGCTAACGGCCGGAAGCCCGGGGCCTAAAGACAAGCAGTTCTCTGAGGAGCCATGATTCAAAAAAATTGGACCGATATTATTAAGCCCAAACGGCTGGAAGTAGATAGTGAAACCCATGACCGCTTTTACGGCAAGTTCGCCTGTGAGCCCTTGGAACGCGGCTTTGGCACCACCCTGGGCAACGCCCTGAGGCGGGTTCTACTTTCTTCCCTGCGGGGATCGGCCATTACTGCGGTCCGCATCAAGGATGTGTATCACGAATTTTCTGCCATTCCCGGGGTGCTGGAAGATGTTACCGAGGTCTTGCTCAACCTGAAACAGGTGCGTTTAAAGATACTTTCCGAAGGCACCAAGATGCTTCATCTTGAGGCCCATGGCCAGGGAGAGATCAAAGCCGGAGACATCCGGACGGATGGCATGGTGGAAATTCTCAACCCCGAGCATCACATTGCCACGCTGGCCACGGACGGCGAGCTAACGATGGAGATGACGGTGAAGTCCGGCAAGGGCTATGTGCCCGCAGAGGCCAACAAGGACGAAGAACAGGCCATCGGATATATTCCTTTGGACTCCGTCTTTTCCCCCATCCGGAAGGTTAATTATCTGGTGACCCAGGCCCGGGTGGCTCAGCGGACCGACTATGACAAGCTGACCCTGGAAGTTTGGACCGACGGCAGTATCACCCCGGAGAACGCCATCGCTTACGCCGCCAAGATTCTCAAAGAACATCTGACCATGTTCATCAACTTCGAAGAGGAGCCCACGGGGGCCGAAGAGAAGTCTCTGGAAGAGCCGCCGGCATATAACGAAAACCTCTATCGCAGCGTCAATGAACTGGAACTGTCGGTGCGGGCCGCCAACTGTCTGAGAAACGCCAATATTCGCTACATCGGCGAGCTGGTCCAGAAAACCGAGCAAGAGATGCTGAAGACCAAGAACTTTGGCCGTAAATCTCTTAATGAAATCAAAGAAATTCTCATGGAGATGGGGCTGCATTTGGGGATGAAGCTGGAAAATTTTACGCCCCCTGATCAGATGCAGGAAAGGAAGGAAGAGGTCGCATGAGACACTTGAAGGCCGGTCGGCGCCTGTCCCGGACCACGGAGCATCGCCTGGCCATGCTGCGGAATTTGGTGACCGCGCTGTTGGAAAAAGAGCGGGTGGAGACCACCCGGGCCAAGGCCAAGGAAGCCCGCATATGGGCCGAGAAGGTCATTACCCTGGCCAAACGGGGGGACTTGCACGCCCGGCGCCAGACCCTGGCGGTGGTGCGCTCCAAGAAAGTAGTGGGCAAACTCTTCGGAGAATTGCGGGAGCGTTACCAGGATCGCCCTGGAGGGTATACCCGGATTACTCCCGTGGGAATCCGGTTGGGCGATGGCGCCGCCCTGACCATCCTGGAACTGGTGGATCGCCCCGAAACCCTGCCTAAGGCCAAGAAGAAAAAGAAAGTCGCGGAAGGCTAAGGTTTTCGTCCTTTTTTAGGGGGCAAAGGCTTTTTATCAGAAGTCTCTGCCCCCTTTCTCTTGCGTCCGGTCTGCCCGGCAGGCGCCGCTGACAGAATTATCTTGATCAGCCTGATTTATCCGCTTAACCTTAACCCCTTAGTAAGGCGGCTTATTTGCCGCAAATATTATCTTTTACAAGGTAATATTTATGTTAACTAGATATCGAGTAATCCGCATACAAAGAAAAAAAGGGTTGACATAGTTTTTGACATATACTAATTTTGCCAAAATTGAATATGTATTTTTGCCTAATTTGGTTTAGGTAAAATTACCTAAATTTGAAAGGAATGCTCGTTATCGGAATAATTTGAGCATGAGCATTGCCGGCAAAATGACCGGAGCTAAAATCCGCTTTTAGTTCCCTTCCGGATTGTCCATAACAAGGAGGTTCTGGATGGTGAATCGAATATTGCTGAGCGCGGCTATAACCCTGGCACTAACCTTTTCTCCTACCTTATCTTTTGCAACCCCCACTAAAGGCGTCAAAAAGCGATCCTCCAAGACCCATGCGAGGATCGCCAAAAAAAGCAAATCTAGCAGAAGAGCGAAAGTGCATCGCTCCCGGTCCTCCCGGCGGCGGCATCACCGGAGGGTGGTGAGATCCTCCATGGTCCCCCACCGCAGTCGGGGACATGTGGCGGAGACTCCCCCGCTGATGAAGGTTATCCCTCAGCGCGACGGCAAGTTCTTGTTGGAGCCCCTGACTCCCAAAAAGACCATCACCACGCCGTATTCCCGGCCCCTCAGGAATTCCGGGGATGATGACCGTATCTCTTCGGAGATCCGTAAATATAATACCTTTGAACCCTGGGATTTCTCCGATCTGGTCTTGAGCATGGCCAAAGCTTACAAGCATGCCCCCTATGCCCGGGGGTGTTCTCTGGAAACCAGTTCGGCCACAGATTGCTCGGGGTTTGTCCAGTTTATCTATCATGGCTTCAAGATCAATCTGCCCCGGTCCAGCGCCGAGCAGGCCCAGGTGGGAAAGACCGTGACCCGGCGGATGGACTTTTCCAAACTGTTGCCGGGAGATCTGCTTTTCTTTCGCCGGGGGGGCCACGTAGGCCATGCCGGGATCTATCTGGGCGAAGGCAAGATGATCCATGCCTCTAATCACCGTACCGGGGTGACCGTCACTGACCTGCGGGAGCCCTACTACGAGAGAACCTTCGTGGTGGCCAAGCGGGTTTTTGTGGTGAAGTACCCCTAATAAAGGTGTGCCCCCACCGGTTCTCGGCAAAGACTTTTATATAGCCTGCATAATTTGCCTTAGAGCAAACCAGTCCCAAGAGTCGCCCGCCTGGTCAAAATTCTGGATGATGGGGACGATACCCAAGCCTTACCGACGGAATTGTTCCGCCTGAGCCGAGTCTTTCCTGTTCCTTAATACCTGCATCATTTCCGGGCATTGATAGAGTCTGGCTTCCCGCGCTACCACTTTTGCATTATTTGGAAAGAGCCGCAGTTCCAAGAGCGGCTATTGGCCGAGGGGGTTCCCCATCAAGAGGGAGGAAATGAGGACTTTTCTTTTTGTTTCATTTTTCTGAAAAGCGACACCAGCTTGAAAGCGGCTTATTTCCCGTACCTGGTTTGTACCCGGGGGCGCAATAACGCGGTAAGAAGATAGATGCAGGCCAGCACCAGGACAATGGTGGCCCCGGAGGGGAAGTCTATGCCATAAGACAATATCAAGCCGCCCACTGCCGCGCCCACCGCCACTCCGGTGGCGACCCAGATCATGCTGTTAAGATGCCGGCTCAAGTTCTGGGCGATGGCCCCGGGAATCACCAGCAATGCCGCGACCAGGATTATCCCCACCAGGTAGATGGTGACGATCACCACCAAGGCCATGAGCACCAGAAAGAGATAGCGCAGGGCTTTCACCGGCACCCCGCTCACCCAGGCCATCTCTTCATCAAAACTCAAAAAGACGATTTCTTTGAAAAAGGCCGAAATAATGGCGAGAACCACTACGGTGACGCCCAGGATCTGCCATAATTGCCGGGGGCCGACGGCCAGGATGTTGCCGAAAAGGAAGCCGAACACATCCACGTTATAGGCTCGGGAGAGATGGAGGAAGACCAGCCCAAGGGCCATGGAGGCCGCAAAAAAGATGCCGATGGCGGTATCTTCTTCGATGGTGGTGCGGGACTGGGCCCACTCTATGAGGACCGCAACCATCAGCGCAAAGCCGATACCGGTCCCCAGGGGATCCACCCTCAGCAAAAAACCCAGGGCCACCCCGCCAAAGGCCGAATGCGAGATGCCCACCCCGATGAAGGCCATGCGCCGCAGGACCACAAAAATGGAGAGCACCCCGCACAACAGGCTCACCAAAAAAGCCACCACCAAAGCCCGCTGCAGAAATCCCAGGGTGAACAGATCAATCATCTTGGCTTTTCACCACCCGATGCGGGATTTCTCCGTGGAACAAAAATTCCACTGCGCAGCCAAAGGTGTTCTCCAGACCTAGGCGGCCGATGGGTGGAGGCTGATGCAGATGAATCCGCCGGTTGATGCAAACCACATCGTCCACGTGGCGGGCTACGCCGCCGATATCATGGGAAACCACCATCACCGTGAGCCCCAGTTTCTCTTTGAGGGTATTGATCAGCTCGAAAATTTCATCCTGGACGCAGGCGTCCAGGGACACCGTGGGTTCATCCAGCACCAAAAGCCGGGGTTCCACGCACAGGGCCCGGGCGATGAAGACCCGCTGCTGCTCTCCCCCGGAGAGATCGCCGATGAGACGGTTCGCCAGATGGGAGATCCCCAGTTCCGCCAAAAGTCGCCGGGCCATTTCCCGGTCTTGCCCCCGGGGCCGGCGCAGCAAACCGATGTGGCCGTAGCGGCCCATCAGGACTACGTCCAGAACCGAGATCGGAAAGCGAGGGTTGTTCAAGGGCCGTTGCGGCAAATAGCCCAGCATGTCGCCATGCAGCCGCAGTCTCGCCGGGTCTTTGCCAAAGACCCGAACCTGGCCCCGGTAGGGCCGGATCAGGCCCAGGACCACCTTGAGCAAGGTGCTTTTACCCGCGCCGTTGGGCCCCAAAATGCCCACATAGCGGCCAGACTTGATTTCCAGGTTAATCTCTTCCAGGACCGTGGCGCCGTTGTAATTGACCCATACTCCTTCCAGTTTGACCGCGGTTGTGCTCATACAGAATTGCCTCACTTTAAGGCGTGGTCCAGGGTGGCGAGGTTATAACGCATCAGTTTCAGGTAATCGTCACCGTAAGGCGGCCGCCCTCCCATGGGGTCCAGCATCAGCATCTTCACCTCCGCCTCCTGGGCGATCACCTCCGCCACCCGGGGATTGAACTGGGGCTCGGCAAATACCACCTTGATCCCATAGCGGTGGACCGCGGCCACCAAATTCTGAAGATGGCGTGGCGTGGGTTCCCGGCCCGGAGCGGCTTCGATAGTGCCCACCTCGTGCAGACCGTATCGCCGGGCAAAATAGGCAAAGGCCGGGTGAAACGCCACATAATCCCTGAGACGCCAATTCCTGGCGTGATTTTCGATCTCCCGGTTCATTTCAGCCAAGGCGGCCAGGTACTTCTGGAGATGGGCTTCGTATTGCGTGCGATGGACCGGGTCCGCCTGGATAAAGGCCGCGGCGATTTTCCGGCAAATCCCCTGGGCCAGCACCGGGTCCAGCCAGATGTGAGGATTCCCCCTGAGATGAGTGGCCTGAACGCCTCCCTGGCTATGGGTTTCCCCGGCATAGGGCCCTTTACGCGCTTCCTCAAGGTGGTGATGAGACTCGTCCAAGCCCAGTAAAGGAATACCATGGGAGGCCTCCACCACCACCAGGTCCTTGGACCCCCGGGCCTGCAGCAACTTGGTAAACCAGGGTTCCAGGCCGGCGCCGATATACACGATTACCCGGGCCTGGGCCGCCCGGGCCATCGCCGACGGCGCCGGTTCAAACACATGGGGACTGGCTCCCGGAGGGATCAGCACCTGAACCCGGACCAGGTCCCCGCCGATTTGCCGGCAAAAATCGCCCAGGGGGATAATGCTGGCGGCTACCGGCAGGGGACTGGTGGAGGCCGCGGCCGTGGTTAGGCCCAACGGTAACGCCAGGCACCAGCATCCCAGGAGCACAAGATGTATAATTTTCCGCCCACCTGGTTTAAACCTGGCAAACCGGCCGCTGTCCCTCACCCCGTTCTCATAAGGATAGTCAAGATCCGGCTGATGGGCTGAGGTCAAGGCCTGCTTCCTCGCAGGGGTTTGATTAAGGCGCGCACGTAAATTAGCCATCCATCTAGACGGTTAGAGATGGCTTCACCTTTCTCGACCACCAGAGCAAAAAATCCGCCCACCATGCCGGCGCTGGCCGCTCCAACCGGGCAGCCCATTTGGCCGCAAAAAGGACATACGGATGAACTGGCGTATATTCCTGAAATAATGAACCACCAGGTAAAGAACCTTAATAAGCGGCCAATCACCGGAGAATTATAAAATTTATTAATCCCCCGGAAAATTTTTAGCGGCTGAGGGCCATCCTGAATTAAAGGCCCGATATTTTTGGGGCTAGACAAGGGCATGACCTTGTCCAGCTTTAATGCAACTAAGTTGTCCTTTGGGCCCGGCATTTATGACAGATTCCTTCCACTTTGATGTCTATATGGTCGGCCCGGTTGCCCACCGGTCCCCGCAATTCCGTCCACATCTGGTTGAGGGCAATGGGTTCCAGGCACTGGACTTCCCGGCAGATGTGGCACTGGAAATGAGGATGAGGCGGGTGATGTTCGCAGGCCAGTTCAAAATGGTTCACCCGGCCTTCCAGGGCCTCACCCGGCGCCGGAAGCGGATGGCCTCCAAAATTTCCTGGGCCCGGAGGGCCCGGGAAGTATTCCCCAAAATCTCCAGCACCGCCAGCCGCACCGGGGTGGCCCTTAAGCCCTGCCGCGCCAGCCATCGGGGAAAATTGCAGCGATCACTCATGGTGAACTTGTACTCGAAAATCAACTGAGTTGCAAGCATCTTAAGGAAAAAACCAGGCTTGGACGGCGTCGGCTTGAGTCTAGCCGGCGGCGAAAAGGGGCGTCATCAGTTTCGGAACAAAAAATTGAATTTCGGGGGAAAAGTATTATTGTTTTGTTCTTTCAATGACTTAATCGATTTGAGAGCTTCGGTTGGCACTATTTGGTATAAATATTTGTACCGAATGTAAAAGGCTATAAAGATAACATATTAATTATACAAGCTAAATTAGTTATTCTGGCAAGTGGCATACTTTCTGCATAACTTATAATGCGTATATGGACCCTATTAAGGTACCCACATCCCCCCCTTAATCAAAGTTCATATACCATTTTCTCCTTTCACGACTGGCCGAATTCCTCCCCCATTCGGCCAGTTATTTTTTTGGGCCTCTTTTTTGAACTCAATCGCCTTGCTGCCACCGCAGCCTCGTCTCTCTCCTTTGGCCCCCATTTTTTACCACTGCCATCCAAC
>JARRQO010000009.1:0-27973 GCA_037381685.1 Deltaproteobacteria bacterium
TTTACGGAGCTTATGAAAAAGGCCTCCTTTATTTAATGAGAGACCTGCTCCAGGAAAGGCAAAATCCGGCTTGAGAGCTCATGAGCGACGGCATTGAAATTTCTTTTAGTTTTGAGATAATGGCTGTGATCCGGCCAGGGCGGCGCCCGGCGAGCCTGGCAAGCCCCAACTCTGGACCCTGTCTGAGTATAATACCAAGCCGAGCGAAAAATTTTATAATTGTATGAAGCGCATCTGCATGGGTCCCTCGATCAAGGCCGTACATCTAAAACCGCCCTTACCAGAACAATGCCGTAGACTTGTGCCTTGATAAACCCCGGAGAAGAGTTTATATGGTTCCGGAAACAATGCTTCACCTGTTACAACAATTCGGTCGGATGGATTGGCTGGCCTTTGGTGTCAGGGATAGAATCATCAGACATTTTGTCAATCCTGACAAGGTGGGGCCTCAAGAATTTGAAACCGACTTCTTCGGCCTGAAATACCAGGGCAGCCTTAACACCTTTATAGACTGGTCCGTCTATTTTTACGGAGCTTATGAAAAAGGCCTCCTTTATTTAATGAGAGACCTGCTCCAGGAAAGGCAAAATCCGGTATTTATCGATGTCGGAGCCAATGTGGGCCAGCATTCCTTGTTCATGTCAAAGTTCTGCCACGAGGTTCATGCCTTTGAGCCCTATGAACGGGTCTCGACGCTTCTGTTGGCCAAAATTGCCTTAAATAACCTGAGCAATATCGTCCTCCACCAGGTCGGGTTGGGGGACAAAAATGAGTTTTTGGATTTCTATGCCCCGGAGGGCTGCAACATCGGCACCGGCTCCTTCATGCCGGACCATGCCGCAGATAATAATGTCCACATCGGCAAACTGGAAATCGTCGCCGGAGACCCCTATATCGCAAAGCTGCAATTGCCGCGGCTCGATTTGATCAAAATCGATGTGGAAGGATTTGAAAAATGCGTATTGCTCGGACTTAAAGGAACCTTAGCCAGATATCGGCCTTGGGTGGTGATGGAATATTCTGTGAGTACGAGAAATAACATGAGTGTGAGGGAGCTTAGAGAAATTTTGCCCTCCGATTATCGCCTGCAGAAAATCACCACCAACTCAAAGTATGGCTTGTTCTTTAACCGGTCCTATTATAATTTGACCGATTTTGATTATAGAAATCCTTGTACTGGGGATCTGCTGCTCCTACCTGGTTGAGAGCCGACTTTAAGTTAATTTTCAGCCCGGTGAGACCGCCAATTAATCGTTAGATGGCAGCCTGCGGCCGTGGGGCAAGAAGATGGAGAACTCGGCCCAGCCCCGCTTTTGCAGGAAAAATTGCCCCGAGGTCGCCAGCACCCCTAGTCCGTATTTGACGCTACGGGGAAAATTGATGCTGGAGGCTTCCGGGAAATATCGGGTTGGACATGACACTTCGCCTATGGCGAAGCCGAAGTAAACCGCTTGGGCCAACATCTGGTTGTCAAAGACAAAATCATCCGAGTTCTCTAACAGGGGCAGCGTCTCCAGAACTCGCCGGGAAAAGGCCCGGAAGCCGGTGTGATATTCCGAAAGCTTTGCCCCCAACAGCAGGTTCTGAAAAAAGGTGAGGCTGCGGTTGAAGACATACTTATAGGCGGGCATCCCGCCGGCGCGGGTGGAGCCTCCCAAAATCCGGGAGCCGATAGCCACGTCGTACTCGCCGCTGGCCACCAACCCGGCCAGGGCCGGGATGATCTTGGGGGAATACTGATAATCTGGGTGGACCATGACCACAATATCGGCCCTTGATTTCAGGGCCTCGGTGTAGCAGGTCTTCTGGTTGCGGCCGTAGCCCATATTGCGCTCATGCAAAAAACACCGGATACCCAACTGCCGGGCCACGGCCACGGTTTCGTCGTGGGAGGCGTCATCCACCAGGACCACCTCATCCACCACATCAAAAGGAATATCTTTAAAGGTGCGTTCCAGGGTGGACTCGGCATTATAGGCAGGCATGACCACGAGCACCTTTTTCCCGGCCAACATGTTTTCATTTCTCCTGATTATGCGGTATAAAAGATCAGATGAAAATTATGGGGTGAATCGCCCCTGCAGAGCATTCATCACCCCTCCTGAGCTCCCCTCGGGAAAGGAAGCCCTTCTGTCAACTGGTCCGCTCATGAATTTCTTACTAAGATTCGACTCAAAAAGCAAACTACCCGGCCTCACCGGGGAGATTGCCGCCGATGCTCCCGTGGCGCTGGCCGGCTGGGAAAAGATTGTTTGGGTCTTCTTTACCATTACCTGCCTTCAATTGGTCTTTCAACACCCTTCTACTGCGCTGATTGCCGGGGAGAGAACCAACCTGTTTTCAGGATTGTTATGTTTTATCACCCTGATGGTGGCGGTAGCCGTAAGCCCAAAAGACGCCATCAATCCCAGGTCTCCGGCTTTTCTGTTTTCGGTGGCCCTGGCGCTTTTGGCCGCAATCAGCGCCCTGAGCAGCGCCACCCCCTTTTCTTCTTCCTGTCGGGTGTTTGTCCTGCTGGCCTCGGGGTTGGGAGGATTCTGGTGCGCCCGCATCCTGCTGCATAATCCGGCCAACCAACGCCGTTTCCTCTGGCTCAGTCTGGGACTGTTGGGAGGACTCCTGCTCCTGAGCTTTATCAGTTACCTGAGCTCCGGGTATATCGAGCGTTTTATCTGCAGCCGCAGTCATCCCCTCACCAACGTGATTCTGCTCCTCTCCTTTGCTCCCCTGAAATACTTGGCGCTTATCTTCGTAGTCATGGCCCTGGTGGTGGCCCTGCTGCATCAGAAAATCATTTGGCACAAGCTCTCTCGCGCCTATCCCGCTTACCGGGTGGAAAACCTCTTCTTTTCCTGGAGTATCGCCCGCCAGCATCCCTGGTTGGGCATCGGCCTGAGGACTCCCCGAGCCCAATATCTCAAGGGTTACCAGGTTAAATACCCCGACACCGACAAAAAGCAATTTGCCAAAAACGTGAGGGAAATCGTTAGCGCTGACAACCAGCTCTTAAGCTTTCTGGCCGGTATGGGTTTCCCTTTCACCCTGACCTACGTGGTGGTTCTGGGGATACTCCTGGCCCGGTTGATCGGCATGACCTTCAGCCAGCCAGCCCGACTGCTCTTTCACCCCCTGGCCCTTCTGTTGCCTTTGAGCATGGCTCTGGTGCATTTTCAATTCTTCGACGGCCTGCTGTTCCCCCAGTGTTCCTGGTTTTTCCACCTGCTGCTGGGCCTGATTCCGGCCCGAAGTCAGGGCGTAAAAATCACCGCAGGACAGACCTGGGAAAGTCTCGCCAGTGCTACCAAGACCTCGATCAGCTGATCCAATTAAGAAGAATAGCGACATGAAACAGGGTGGCAACCCCAACCGTGTTATTTCGAAATCAACTTCCCTGCTTGCTCAGCCTCTCGTGGTATTACTGGTGTTGTTGGTCTTGCCGGTCATAATATTTTGGCGGCCTGTATTTTTTTATATGATGGATGATTGGACCGCGCTCATTGCCATGGTCCAATACCCTTTCGGACACTACCTGGTCACCTCTGACGGTGAGCAATGGTTCCCGTTTTTTCATTTGATTTACTATGGGCTGGTGCACCTTGCCGGATTAAATTACTCCCTTTTGGTTCTGATCAATTGCCTGGGCACCGGTGTGAATGCTTTTCTGGTCTACTGCTTTTTCCGGCGCCGCTGGGAGCCCGGCCTGGCCTTAAGCCTAAGCATCGTTTACGTAGTGGCCGCCTTGCATCACGCCATTGCCTGGAACGCCTTTTATTTTGGCTACCTGCTTAGCCTGGGGTTGTTTTTGGGGGCGCTGCTGTTAACCGACAGTTATCTGCGGTCCCCTTCGGGAGGCAAGCTCTGGGGCATCGGACTGTGCGCCCTGCTCTCCATTTTATCCCACAACTTTCCTCTGGTGGGACTCCTGGCCCTGCCCCTGTATGTGCTGCTGATGGGAAACGACCACTCCCGGCCCGCGGTTTGGAGAGTTGCCGGGGTCATCGGCGCCGTGTATCTCATTTTTATTATCGGCTATCTCAATTTCGCCGGGTTGCATGCGGCCGCCAGTCATAATTTCGGAATCTTTGCCGGTCTGCCCGGTTACGCCTATTTATTGCATATGTTGAGCGGCGCCTTTCTGGCTCCTTTCTTTTATCTGTTCTGGGGTTACTATCATTTTCCTATCCCAGCCTATGTTGCAGGGGTAGCTTTATTGATCTTGAGCCTGGCCCTTATTTGGCGCTGGGGCGCGCGGAAGGAAAAACACTTGGCCCTCTGGGCGTTGCTGTTCAATCTTTTGCCGTTCTTGCTGGTTTCTCTGACCCGTTATCAGCGTCATGTCAGCCAGGCTTACGTGTCCCGTTACGGCATCTTTACCCTGATCGGCGCCTTGCTGCTGGTAGGCACGGCGTGGCGCCTGCTGGCTCCCCGGATTCCCCAAAAATGGTGGGCCCAGGCGCTGGCCGGGCTGACTCTGTTGGTGATACTGAGCGGGCAGATATTCAGCCTGCCCTTGTGGACCGCTAAATACCTGGAGATCAGCCGGGCGGCCCAAAAATGTTATATTGCCCTCAACCGGGGCGGCGCCGCCGCACGAACTCTTACCGCCGAAGACTTTAAAAAATTCTGCCCTGGGGTTCACCCCACCATCACGCCCGGTCAGGCTCAAGCCATAAAAAAACTGCTGCGCGGCGCCCCTGAACCTCCATGAATTCACTCAGGCCCAAGGATTCCCCTGATCAGCAGTTCAGGTAGGAGAGGTCGGTTGAAGAAAGAAGTCGGGAATCACTGCACTGAATTAACGTTATCGCCTGGGGGCTGTCTAATCTACAACTTTTAATATTTGAGACCCCCGTCGACTGCCCAGATTCGCTCTCTTGTGCCAATCGGGAAGACACCGGAATATGACTGTAATGTTCTAAAGATACCTCAAAAATCAGCCAGGTGTGTTCCTATCCAGGTCGGCATCCGAAAAATTTTGCCCAAAAAACGGTATACAACAAAATCAATTACTTACAAGGTGGTTCGTCTGTAGGGTGAAACGTTCACCCCATTTCTGAAGGGTGATTTTTGATCTCTAGCTGTCAACCACGAAGTAGATAGAAATAAAAAGGTGTAAACCTACCAGAGGGGGAGGGGGTAGAATACCTTTATGAAACTTAGAAACCGCTGCCAACCTTTTGCTCTTATGGTCCAAGACGCCAGAGAACAAGGGTTTTACCCTTATTTTCGGCCCATAGACCGATCGTGGGGCACGGAAGTAGAGGTGTCGGGCCGGCGTCTGATTATGGTTGGGTCCAATGACTACCTGGGATTTACTCATGATCCCAGAGTAATGGAGGCAACGGCCAAGGCTGCGAATCGGTGGGGCAGTGGTCCCGGGGGATCCCGATTCCTTTGCGGCAACTTGACCTTGCACGAACAATTGGAACATCGCCTGGCTAAGTTTGTGGGTAAGAAAAAGGCGGTAATCCATGCCACCGGTTTTACCACCAATCTTGGGTCAATAGCCTGCCTGTTGACGCCCCAAGATATCATCGTGTGCGACCGGGAAAACCATGCCAGCATCTTTGAGGGCTGCCAGGCCTCACGCGCCCGGCTGATTCCTTTTGCCCACAACGATGCGACCGCGGCGGCGCGCAAACTCGCGGCGGCCCGCCAGAAAAGCGCCAACGGGTGCTTGTTTTTGGTCACCGAAGGAGTGTTCAGCATGTCGGGGGACTTGGCGCCTCTGGACGAACTGGCGTTTCGGGCTTACTTCTGAAGTTGACTTTATTATGGGCACCTTCAGCAAGGCCCTGGCGTCCATCGGCGGTTTCATCGCCGCCGACGACGACGCCGTTCTGGAGTATCTGCGTCACCATTCCAAGCCCCTGATTTTTTCCGCAGCGCTCCCGGCCAGCAATACCGCAACGGTACTAACCTGTCTGGATATCCTCGATGAGGACCCGGACCGGGTTACTCGCCTCTGGGATATTACCCGGCATGTCCACGCCGGATACCGGGAGATCGGCCTGATTACCAAGAACTCCAAATCCCCAATTATCCCCATTTACATCGGAGCAGAGGAAAAAGCGGCGCTGTTTGCCCGCGACTTGTTTGAGCATGGCGTTTTTGCTCTGCCTGCCATTTATCCCGCAGTACCCCGTGGGCAAGCTGTGATCCGTACTGCTTACATGAGCACTCACAAGCAACACCACATTAGCTATGTCTTGGAAGTTCTTGAAAAATTAGCTAAAAAACATCGAATCCGGGCCTGCGACCTGACGCAGCCGGATTCTTTCCTGGAGGAAAGCGGGTTTTCCACCACCTATCCCAGTGCCAACGGCACCGCAGTTAGCATGTTGGGTGAGTAATTTAGCAATGTTCGGAGGTCGGGTTTCGTGAGGCTTGACGACCTCATGCGGGTAAGTGTGCGCCAGGTCATGCGCCATCGCCGCCGCTATATCGGGGTGGTGCTGGCTATTGCTTTGGGCGTGGCCGGATTTCTGAATATTGTTACCATGAGCCGGGAGGTCAAGAAAAATTTCAATGAAAATCTTGACCTGATCGGCGGGGTCAACATCATTCGAATTTATTTTGATAATACCCGTTCTTACCGGCCCCAATGGTTTCGACATCAGACCATGGCCGCCCTCAAACACCTGGATGGTGTCAAAGAATTAACCCTAACTTCAGCTAAATACGCCCATTCCATCCGGCATGGTCAGAAGTTCGGCTTCACCGCGGTTGCCGTGGATGGAGCATTCTGGCAGGTGCGCAACTTCTGGCCCTTGACGGGAAGACTGTTCGGTTTCGATGCCGTGAGTGAACGCAAACGGGAATGCGTCTTGGGGGCCGAACTTGCCAAGAAGATTTTTGGTTCCACCCATATCAGAGGGAAAACCCTGGAAGTTAATCAGGATATTTATAAAATATCCGGCGTGTTGGGAGGAGTCACGGACAGCGGCTTGGCCAACTCCGTGTTCCTGCCACTCACCACAGCTCAGGATCGTCTCCCTGGCAGACTACTGGCCGACCATCTGTATCTCCGATGCAAAACCTGGGACGACGTGGCCCAGGTCGCAGATGCGATTCCCGGTATCGTCAAGTCGCGCCAGTCTCCTGAGGAACTTCACGTCGAAGTCTCCTGGGAAGCCTTAAAGCGGGTACAGATGCTGGCCTGGTGGATTGAGTTTTTAATCTATCTGGCGACCAGCGCCACTTTCCTTTTGGGAGGCGTGGGTATTTGGAATGTAATGATGGCCGCGGTAACCTCCCGCACCAGGGAAATTGGCTTGAAAAAGGCCATGGGAGCCGAGGATCGGGATATTATGGCTCAATTCCTGTCTGAGGCCTTCTGTCTAAGCGGCGTGGCGGCCCTTTTGGGAGCTGCGCTAGGCCGCATCTTGATGGAGATCCTAAGTTACGCTATCGGAAGCCGTCCCCCGGAAGATCTCTTCTTTTTCGGAATGACTCTGGCTTTCCTGTTCGCAGTGTTAGTTGGCGTGGGAGCCGGCCTTTATCCCTCCCTCCGCGCCAGCCGCATGGAAGTAGTATCCGCCATCCGTTATGAATAACTCGGCCCCGTCTGCACAGGGCAACGGTGGCTTAATCCGGGTAACCGACCTGTGCAAAAGTTACGACAACGGTCTTGAACTGATTCACGTGCTCCGTGACATCAACCTGAAGGTCAATCCCGGAGAAATCGTGGCAATCATGGGCCCTTCCGGCTCCGGGAAATCCACCCTGCTTTTCATTCTGGGAATTTTTCTTTTGCCCAGCAGCGGGTCCTATTTCTTGGGCGGCCAAGATGTGCTCAGTCTGGATCGCACCGCTCAAGCGGAATTTCGCAGAAGGCGGGTCGGGTTTGTCTTCCAGAGCTGCGACTTGTTGGAAAACTCTACCGTATACGAGAACCTGGAGTTTCCTTTGATTTATGCCGGGGTTGAGCGGCGAGATCGGCCGGAACGTATTACCGTCGCCCTGGAGCAAGTGAATCTGGGGCACCGCATGCATCATTCCTCTAATCGTCTTTCCGGCGGTGAACGCCAAAGGGTAGCAGTGGCCCGGGCCTTGGTCAACCAACCCCAGGTCATCCTGGCCGATGAACCTACCGGCCAGCTCGACCGTAGCCATGGCCACCTGATTATGGATCACTTTGGAGAGATCGTCAGTGACGGCAAGACCGCCATAATAGTGGTCACCCATGATCCCGAAATAGCGACCCGATGCACCCGGATATGTTCAATACGAGACGGCGTCCTTTATGAACAATGATCTTTCCCAGACAGAAATTTCAAGCTCTCGTGGCCCGCATCCCCGCCATTGGTACTCGCTCTATGGGCGTTAGGGTTGAACCCGTTGAATCGGCACGGGGTCCCCGTTTTACCCTCCTTGATTTAACCCCTTGGATCGCCGATGCCATCAGCACAGTCTGCCTGATCATAACTATAGCGCTGTTCATAGCCGGGGGAGTTCTAACCTTGGCCGGCCCGGCCTGCGGGGCTGAAATAAAATCGGGTGCCCAAGCCCCGGTTTCGGGAAGGCCGCTGACTTTTGAAGATAGCGTCAAAATCGCCATAAGCCATTCTCCTATTTTTACCAAGAGTTCCTTGGAAATAGACATCAAGCGGATGGATGAAACTGACAGCCGCTATGGATTGATCCCTCCTTTAACTTTCAGTACGATTTATTATGTAAACCGCCCCGGTGGTCTGACCTCTACACCCTACGGCTTATATTTTTCGACGGCGCCTTATAACCCGTTTGGCTCATACATTACCCTTCAAGCCCAGAAGCTGATCACTCAAGTGGCGATTTTGAAGCATCTAGAAGTTATTTCCAAGGGTCTGGAGCGCCTGGGCCAATTCTACCTGAAGCTGGATGCCTTGAAAAAGACGGCGAGGTACCAAAAAGATTTGATCAAGCTGGCCCAAGAGAACCTCATCTTTGCAGAAAACCGTTTAAGTATTGGAACCGGCACCTCTTTGGAAGTCAAAGTGGCCCAGCAGCAATTACAACTGGACCGAGGCGAGCTCAAGCAACTGGCGCTGAAAACCAAGCGGTACTTCACCGGCCTGAGGAATTTCCTGGGCTTGCCAGCCACCGGGTCGTTCAATCCCGAATTCTATAACAGTCGGCACCAGGTATTGGACAATTTCACCCCAACCACAACAACCATAGCGCAAGCCAAAAGCCGCTCTTACAAAATCAAGGCAATGGAGATTAATAAAAAACTCCAGGGCTACAGTGTCTCCTTAGCCATTGCCAAGACCTTACCCACCATTTTATTCAACAGCCAGACGCCCGATCCCTTGAGTGCAACCAGCGCCAGTGGCCTTTATGTGGGCTTCGGTCTCCAGATTCCGGTATGGGATGGGTTCCAACGGATCCGCAACATTTCCCGGCAAAAAGCTATTTTAAAACAGGTTGATTCCCTAATAGAAGTGCAATCAAATGACCTGGAAAATAAATGGTACGAATCCCTCAGCGAAACTCAGGATAAAAAATTGGCTCTGAAGGTGGCCCAATCACAGGTAGAATTGGCCCGGCTCAAAAACCATCAAATCGAGGCCCGCTACCAATCGGGCGAAGTGCTCCTTCCGAAAGTCTTGGAAAGTCGCATAGATATTTTGAAAACCCAAAAGCTGGTGGTGCAAAAACGTCTGGAAAATGACTTGTCGGTTCTGCACCTGCGCGAAGTGTCAGGAGACTTAGGTAATACGTATGTGGATGCAAGATCTTGGCAGGAATAAACCCCTAACCTTCCGAATCTGGACTTTAGCTCTCATCCTGCTATTAGGCAGCCTGCAGGAAGGATACACCGCCGAAAAAAAGGTAGCCCCTGCCCCTCCGGCGCCTTCCTCCGGAAAATCCGAAATAATCTTCAATGGAAAATTTTTCTGTTCCCTCAAACGCAGAGTTAATCTGCCCTTTAAGGGAATCATTACTTCTTTGCGGGTGCACTCCGGACAAAAAGTCAAAGCCGGGGAAATCCTGGCAACCTACAAACTGGCGCCGGAATCGGTCCTGGCAATCCAGCAGCGTCTCTCCCCTCCGCAAATTTCCGACCTGGAGACCAAGCTGGCTGAAACCCAGCGGAGCATGGTGCCGCTCAAGAGCAAGCAGCGGGAACTGACGCATTTGGCTCCGAAAAATTTAGCTCCCCCCCAGAGCCTGACCCAGTCCAACCGGGAAGTGCAGTATATGGAGCAGGAGAAGACGGCTCTGCAGAAAAGACTGCAAGAAGAACGTCAATTTGCTCAACAAGACCGGCGGGTCTTGAGTCACTTGCTGGGCAGTTCCCTGAAATCCGGCCACGTGCCCCGGGAAGTAGCCCTGAAGGCTCCCATCAGCGGCCACATCATTTCGGTCAATCCCGAAGTCCGCGTCGGCGCCGAACTGCCCCCTTTGCCCGCCGCCTTTCAAGTGGGGGTCATGAACCCCATGGTAGTGCGGGCCCAGGCTTTTGAAATCGAGGCCCTCCAGATCAAGGTCGGCGATCAGGCTGAAGTCACCCTCGACTCCTTGCCGGGACGGAAATTTCAAGGCAAAGTGAGCCGGATTTCCTGGTCTGCCATCACTAGCGGCCTTGAGCAGCCAGCCTATTATGAGGTCGAAATCAAAGTCCCCAACCCCGATCTGGCCTTGAAAGAAGGTCTGAAAGCTCGCATCGTCATTCATAAATCCAAGTAAGAGGCTGTTGATGAAGTCATCCAGGGAGATTACGGTTTCTCCCGTTGAGACCGACGCGTCCTTAGGGGAATTTCTTCGCCTGCCCTGGCGCATCTATCAGGAAGACCCCTATTGGGTGCCTCCTATCCTCTCGCTCCAGCGCGCCTTTTTAAACCCCAAGCGCGGCCCCTTCTTTGAAATCGGCGAAGCCCGGTATTTTCTGGCCTACCAAAACGGCCAAGCCGTCGGGCGCCTCTCGGCCCACCTCAATCGACTCCATGACCAGCATCACGGCCCGGAAACCGGTTTTTTCGGGTTCTTCGAGTCCATCCAGGACCACGACGTGGCCGCGGCCTTGTTCACCGCCGCGGCCGATTGGCTGCGGCAGCACGGCAAATCGCGCCTGGTGGGCCCCTTGAACTTTTGCATCTACGACGAAATGGGGCTGCTGGTGGAGGGGTTCGACTCCATGCCGGTCATCTTCCAGACCCATAACCCTCCCTATTACGAAGACCTCCTGACCTCCCTGGGATTTGTCAAGGCCATGGATTGGCATGCCTACAAACTCATCCTCCGGGAGGAGAAGCTGGAGGGAATGGAACGTCTTCACGCCGAGATCATGCGCCGGCAGTCCGTTAAAATAGAGACCTACAGCCCCAAAGAATTAGACCGCCGAGCCAATGAGGTCTTCCAGTTTTTTAATACCGCCTGGGAACCCAATTGGGGCCACGTGCCCCTGACCCGGCGTCAGTTTGATGAAATGTTGGAAATGGTCAGGCCCTGTTTACGGCCGGAAATGGCCTTCGTTGTCCTGGACCAGGATCGCTTGGTCGGTTTCGCCATCGGCCTGCCGGACCTCAATCTCCTTATCCAGAAGTTTAACGGCCGCCTGAGCTTCTGGGGAAAACTTCGCCTGCTCTATTGGGCTAAGTACCGACCGCTCCACAAAGTCCGGGCCATGGTGGTGGGGATCAGCCAGCCCTATCAAGGACGGCGCTTGCATCTTGCCATGATCCTGCGTTCTTATATCTACCTGATGAGGCATACTCCCTGCCGATTTGCCGATTTTTCTTTGATTCCGGAAAATCTCAAACCCTGGATCAAGGTATTGCAGGCCATTGGCGGCGAGCGTTATAAGGTCTTTCGCGTCTTTGAAAAGTCCATCTGAACCTTCAAACCATCAGGGCAGAGGGATCACGGTCCCCTGGTCCGAGGTCGCGGTGACCCTGTTTTCCGGGGTTATTTTTGTTCTGGCCCACTTCCCGGCCCTGACCAACCCCTTCATCATTAATGACGATGTCCGTCAGCAGCTCTATTGGATGCAGCAATGGCAGGACCCGGCGTTATTTAAAGGCGACTTTCTCACCGCCTATGCCCGGCACTACGTCCCCTGGGGAGTAAAGGCGCTTTACTGGCTGGCCTCCTGGTTGATGTCACCCCTTTACTTTGCCAAGGTGCTCCCGGGGCTTTTGTTTGTCTTTTTGGCCGTCTGTCTCTTCAGGATCGGCGCCGGCCTGTCAGACCGCCGCCTGGGGTGGATGATGGTGGCGGTCTACTGGCTGATGCCCTTCTTTCTGAACAACCTGGCCGGCGGCCTGGCCCGGGCCTTTGCCTTCCCGCTTCTGGCCCTCTTCTGGCTGGGCTGGCAGGATAACCGCCCCGGAGTCATGGCCGCGGCGCTCCTGCTCCAGGCCTTGTTCATCCCCTACATCTTCTTGATTACCGCCCCCGCAGTCCTCCTGGCCTGGCTCCTGGCCCGCCTGGGCCGGGACCAGCCGCCCCCTTTCCCGGCTTCCGCCGCCCACTTTTTCCTTCTCTCTCTGGGAGCGGCGCTGATAATCGCCATGAATCTCCGTTTCAGCGCCTCCGGCTTCGGGCCTCTGGTAAAGGCCCGGGAGATGCTCCACCACCCCGAGTTCTACGCCCACGGCCGTTACGGCATTCTGCCCCAACCCTCGCTCTTGTGGGAATTCCTCAGCCCCTGGGAATTCATCCCGCCGTTTCATGAATGGGGGCCGGTGGTCGGCGGCCTGGTCTGTGCGGTCTTGCTGATCCTGGTGGCTGCCGGAGTCCGGCGGCTGGATTGGCGTACCTTGCTGCCGCGGCTCAAGCCCGCCGTATACCTGGGGCTGGCCTCACTGGTAATGTATTTCCTGGCCCGGCTCTTTCTGTTGCAGTTATTCGTCCCTGACCGCTATCTCATGTACACCCTGAACCTGTTTTATTGCCTGCTCTTGGCCCTGGGACTGTCGGCGGTGCTCGGGGTGGCGCGCTGGCCCCGCCATCTGGCGGTTCTAACCTTGGTGCTGGCCGCCGGTCTGGGTGCCTGGCGCCTCGAAGGGGTCGGCCTCAAGGATTACTCGGCCTACCGCGCCCTGTACCGCGCCCTGGCCTCCACTCCCAAAGGTGCCCTCATCGCCGGCCAGCCATACCTGATGGACACTATTCCCACCTTTGCCCGGCGCCGGGCCTTCGCCACCTATGAACTGGCCCACCCCTGGAGCCGGGGTTACTGGGCCAGACTCAAGCCCCGCCTCCACGATTTCTTCCAGGCCTACTATGCCGCCGATCCCCAGGTGGTGGTGAACTTTTGCCGGAAATACGGCATCGACTTTCTTATTGTGGATGACCGGCATTTTACTCCGGCCTTCCTGAAAGGCGGCTATTTTCTCTTTCCCTACGACAAACCTTACGTTTCAGGTACTCCCCGGGGCCTGGCGGAACGGGAATGGGTGCCGTTTTTCGCCCCGTTTGACGAACAAATCCGCCGGATTCCCCAGGGACGGCGCCATTTCGCTCTGCTCTCTGACCCCAGGTTTCATCCTTTCTTCATAGATCAGCATATCCGCCTCCTGGATATGCGCCCTTGGCTCACCTCAAAGCCGTAACCCGCGGGCGCCCAAAATCTTCGGGCACGCCACGCCGCGCCTTATGAAATTAAACTATTTATGGGGAATGCTGCGAAAAAAGAGAACCGGGCCGTAGGCCTCGAGCCTCAATAGGCGTGACTGTCTTTAAAGCCGCGAAAAATCGTCAGGAAGATGATTTTTAAATCGAACCACAAGGACCAGCGCCGCAGATAATCCAGGTCGTATTCCACCCGCTTTTCCATCTTGTCCAGGGTTTCCGTCTCGCCCCGCCAGCCGTTGATCTGGGCCCAGCCGGTGAGGCCGGGGCGCACCTTGTGCCGCAGCATATACCCAGGAATAAGCCGCCGATAATATTCATTATGCGCCACCGCATGGGGCCTGGGTCCCACAATGGACATGGTGCCCTTAACCACATTGAAAAACTGGGGCAATTCATCCAGGCTGGTACGCCGCAAAAACCTGCCAAAAGGCGTCACCCGCTGGTCATCCGGGGTCGCCTGGCACACCTCCGGGCCGTCTTCACAGACTTTCATGGTGCGGAATTTGTAAACGATGATTTCATGACCATCCAGGCCGTAGCGCCGCTGCTTGAAGATTATCGGGCCCGGAGACGACAGCTTTACCCCCACGGCAATGAGCAAAAGCAGCGGCGATACCACCAGCAAAATCAGGCTGGCCAGGACCAGGTCTTCGACCCGTTTGACCCAGCCGTTCACCCCGAAGAAAGGGGTTTCCCATAAGCCGATGAGCGGGATGCCGAGCAAATCGGTGAAGCTGGCGGATAACAGGGAGAAAATGAAGACATCCGGCACATAATAGACCGAAGCAGTGGTGTCCTGCAGGGCTTCCGCCACTTGCCGGAGGCGGTCTTCGGCCCGCAGGGGCAACGCCAGATAGACCATGACCACTTCTTGCTTCTTGACGAACTCAATCATGTCGTCCAGGGTGCCCAGGACCGAATAGTCATGATGGTCCAGGTGAATCTGGCCGGTGACCCGGTCGTCGAAAAACCCCAGAAGGCGCATTCCCAGCCAGGGGGTGTCCACCACGTTTTTCGCCAGGCGCCGCCCCAAGTCGCCGGCGCCGGCTATAACCACGGTACGGCTGTTGCGGCCCTGTTGCCGCAGCCACCGTAAGCCCCAATAAACTTTTAAGCGCAGCAGGACCAAAGCCACAGGAACCAGGGGAATCCAGGTCAGAAGGACTTTCCGGGAGAAGTGTTCCGAAGTCTTGGTGACAAAGCCCAGGGTCATGAGGATGGCGGCAATTACGATCCAGGCCAGAAAAACCCGGCGCACCAGGCGCATGAAATTGGCCCCCCGCCAGGGCTGATAAAGTTGGCCGGCATGAAAGACCACGATGGTCAACAGGAAAGTAATCAAGCCCAGCGCCTGCCATCTAAACCGGAAGGTTTCCCCGTAGACCCAGCAGACCAGGAATAACAGCAAGACCACCACGAACCCGTCCAGGAGCCATTGGACCCTGGAGATGATCCAGCGGTATTCGTTGAAAATACCTTGGCGACCCTCAAACACTCAGAATTCCCCCATCTGTCCGCTCTAGTGCAGCCCTGGCTTTATCTTTCCCCCTGTACCAGACCATAAAGCAAATTTTCCCAGGCAGCCATAATTTTATCACGTTCCAACCATTCTTCAGCAAAATTCCGTGCTTTAGCCCCCATTTTCTTTCGGACAGCCCCATTTCCGGCCAGGTCGAGGACGGCTTGGGCCAGAGACCCGGCCTCCTCCGGGGGTACCAAAAGGCCGGCTTGGGACTCCAACGTCACCCGCCCCAGTTCCGTGTCGGCCAAAGCTGTGGCGATAAACGGCCGTCCCGCAGCCATAATGTTGCCCAGTTTGGAGGGCATGACCAAATCCGCAGCCCGGTGTTTCTGGACCACCAGATGGATATCGGCCGCAGCCAAAAGCAGGGGAAAGCGCTCCCGCGATTGCAAGGGCAAAAAGCGCACGTAATCCAGCCCCAACTCCCATGCCCGCTCCATCAGGCGCTGCCGGGCAGCCCCCTCCCCTGCCAAAACATAGCGCAAATCGGGATTGTGGCGGGTCAAAGCCGCAGCCTCAAGGATAACTTCCAATCCCTGTTTTTCCCCCATATTCCCGGCATAGAGGATTAGGATTTCCTCTTCCAGCCCCAATTCCTGTCTTAAGACGTTCCGGCGGTCCCCCGGCCGGATGTCCTCCAGGTCGGCCCAGTTAGGCAAAAACCGCACCCGCTCCGGCGGCGCCCCTTTATGGATAATTTTGTCAGCCATGGCCCGGGAGATGGTAGTCACCGCCTGGGCCCGGGTGAAAAGAAAGCGTTCCAGGCGCTCCAGGCCGGCCAACAGCAGCGGCTGCCGAATGATGGCCAAATCCCGCGCGGCATCCAACTGCAAGTCCTGAATATGGAAAATAAAGGGGATATCCCGATGCCAAGCCAGAAGCGCCGGGACCAGGCCCATTTGAAGCAGGGGACAAATTGCCAGCACCGCATCCCAGGGCCGGGCCCACAGGGTCGGCCACCAGGGCAGACAACCGGCCCCGAAGGAAAGTTCATGCAGCACCCGGCCTGCGCCGGTCACCCGAGCCGGGGCATATAACGGGGCCCGGAGCACCTCTACCCCGTCCAACCATTCCCGCCGCCAGGCCGGGCGCCGGTAGGCGGCCGGCACCCGCCAAGCCGGATAATACGGGGGCGCGGTGAGCACGGTGACTGCGTGCCCCCGGGAACCCAGCCAGGCGCCCAATTCCCCGGTGTAACGCCCGATCCCCACAAATTCAGGGGCGTAATTGATGCCGTGAATCAGCAGACGCAGCCCCATCAATTTAACCCTTCCCGAGCCGGGCCGTGACGATCAGGCAATCCGCGGCTTGTCTCCGGTTGAGATGCCCGAACCACGGCAATACCAGGGCCCGGGCCAGAAGCATCAGACCGGCAGCTACCGGAGCCGAGCGCATCATCCGGTTGCTCCGGCCTTTCCGGGAGCCCAGGCTGACGCAGAGAGACTGGGCCAGCCACAGGGCCGGGGTGTATGTCTCCAGCGAGGCGACCTCAAATCCGGCCCGGCCCAACACCTCCGCCAGCGTTGCCGGGGAAAAATGCCAGAGGTGGTAGGGCACATGCCAGTTGACCCAGGCCCGCCGGAACACCCCGCGCCAGAGGCTGGCGGCATTGGGGCAGGAGATCCAGACTTCGCCTGCCGGCCGCAGCAGGCGCCGCACTTCGGCCAGCATCTGCACCGGGTCCCAGGCGTGCTCCAGGACGTTGGCCAGGACCACCACGTCGTAGGGTTCCTCAATTCTAAACTGCCCCAGGCTGGCGCTGTGTACCCGAAAACCTCGCCGGCGGGCCTCTGCGGCGGCCAACTCATTAAGCTCCAGGCCCTCCACCTCAACGCCGTTATCCGCGTAAAGCCTCAAGCTCCGTCCTTCATTGCACCCCACGTCCAGCAGCCGGCCCCCGCCCCGGCGGTCATGAAAACTCATGTCCCCGTCCCATTTCAGCCAGAGACGATACAGACCGGAGGTCAAAAAGCGCTCCCTCAGGCCCCCGTAAGCGCTGCCAGATTTTATCCCGGCATTATAAAAATTCTCGTATAATTTCTTAAGTTCCGCCTCCGAAGGCCGCGGCCGGGTCTGCTCCAGGCCGCAGTGACAGCATTTCACTATAACGTAGGTCCCGGGCGCCCCGAACCGGTCATCAAATAGCCCCTCCACCCGGACCCGGCACGCCCCGCCGCAAACACCACACGGTCGGTCGTCGATTGGTCTTAAGTCCATATTATAATTTATATTTCTGCGACATGGGGGATTGGGGGTCCCGCAATTCTTCCAGCTTGAGGCTGATCTGATAGTCGTAAAAGGTGTGGAGCAGGCAATAACGAAACCCCATGCGTCCGTCCAGGAAACCCAGTTTAACAAAATACATCCAGGCAAATTTTATCAGGGCCCGGGCCGGGAGATAGCGGTAGGCGAGATTTTTCAAGAAGCGGCGGCGTTCCGGCCCCCTGGCCCCCAAAGCCGCAGGCAAACCCTGCGGCCGGTCCGGGTCAGTCATAATCCGGTGGGCCTCCGCGGCTTCCAGGCTGGAGTACACGTTATGGCGCTCAAAATAACGCTCAATGCCCTTGTAATCATAATGGATGAGGGGGTGCTTAAGGTAGCCCGGGGGGCCTTCCAACAAGATGTGCTCATGGACCAGGCGGGCCTCATACCGGCCCCGTCCCCGCCGCAGCAGACGCAGGTTCCAGTCGGGATACCAGCCGCCGTGGCGGATCCAGGTCCCGGCAAACCAGTTTTGCCGGGCCAGGTAATAGCCGTGGTGTTTAGGCGAGCCCCCGATCAGGGCCGCAATCTCCCGGGCCAGCTCCGGGGTCACCCGCTCGTCCGCGTCCACGATCAAAATCCAGTCATGCTTGAAATCAATATGGTCCAGGGCCCAATTTTTATGGGCGGAGAAATTGTCGAATTCCCGCTGCACCACCCCGGCCCCCCGCTCCTGGGCAATCTTGACGGTGGCGTCATCACTGTAGGAATCCAGGATCACGCAATCATCGGCCCAGGAGACGCTCTCCAGGCAGGCGCCCAGGTTGCGCTCTTCGTTTTTGGTGCAAATCAGCACTGATACCGGAGCCTTAAAAGAGTTGTCGGTCATGACCTTTTCTGCATCATCACAGAAGTTTCCCCGCCCCGGCTGGGCTCGGCGGCGCGATGCTCGGCAATAATCCGGGCATAGGTTTCGGCCAGGCGGCGGCCGATTTCGGGCCATTGAAACTGTTGCTGTACCAAATTTTTCCCCCGTTGGGCCATAGCGGCCGCAGCTTCAGGGTGATCCAAAAGCTCCATTAGCTGCTCGGCTAAGACCGCGGCATCACAGGGTATCACCCGGCCGGCCCGGTGCGCTTGCACCTCCCGCCAGATATTGACCCGATCGGAAATAATCACCGGCAGGCCCGCGGCCATGGCCTCAATTACGGCCAGCCCGAAATTTTCCGAATAAGAGGGCAACACAAAGATGTCGGCATCTCGCCACACCGCCAGCTTCTCCGGCCCCAACAGCATCCCGGTAAAGGTGGTGCGGCCCAGCGCCCCTTCCGCGGCCAACCAGGCCCGGACCCGCCCCTCCCAGCCGTCGCTGTCGGGGCCTGCGATCACCAGGTGGACGTCTTGCCGTACACGGGCCAAGCGCCCAAAAGCCCTGGCCAAAATATCCAGGCCCTTTTTGAAGTTAATCCTGCCGAAAAATAAAATGATGGGTTTGTCGCCGATTTCGGGATACCGGCGGCGGAATTCCCCCGGCTCCGGCAGCCTGGCAAATTCCCCCGGATCAATCCCCAGGGGCACCACCACCCCTGGGGTTTGGAAAGTAAACGGCGCCGCCAATGCCGCTTCTTCCGCCGTGGTAAAATGCAGCGCCGCCGCCCCGCGGATATTTCTGTGCTCAAAGGCCCACTCCATCAGGGCCTTGCGGCCGCGGTGCCGCCGGTGGATAAAGGGGTCCAGGGTCCCGTGAGGACGCATCAGATAAGGGATGTTGTAACGGCGGCACAGGTGGCCCGCCACCAGGTCGTGAAACAGGTACAGGGAATGAATATGCACCACCTGAAAGGCTGGGATCTTCCGGCGCAGGGCCAGGGCCAAGGGCAGGGAGGTCCCCCAGAAACGTGGCGGTTGAATGGGAAAATAGCGAATTTCCACGCCATCCCGATATTCCGGCCGGTCCAGAGGCGCCTGCAGTTTTCCGGGGCCGTCCTGATTGGTGGTATAGATGCTCACCTCATGGCCCAACTGCGCCACGGCCCGGGCCATTTCCCAGCAGGCTTTGGAGGGTCCCCCGTACCGGGGAGCCAGGTTGGCAATCGCATGGAGAATCTTCATGACTTTGCCAGGTGCCTCGAAATTTCTTTGCTGAATCTCTTCCTCATGGATGAACCAACTTTTTAAGTATCTTCCACCGCCCCAGTCCTAAGACATGGCTGGGAACCGCCCGCAGCCACCATCCCAACAGGAGGAGAAAGATTAGGGGGGCAAGCCAGGGAATGACCGCCAGGATGATCAGGCTGCCGATATAGGGTCCCAGTTCGGTGGCGAAAAACCTGAAGGAAAAACACGGTTGATAACCGCTCAGCAGATACGGCACGAACCAGAAAGGCAGGGCCAAATCCCCGGCAATCATGCCCAACACAATTCCTGGCAGCCCCCAATGTCTTCCACCCCAATAAACCAGGCCAATGGTGATCATGGAGGAAACGGCCAGCATTTTGGACAGGGTGTGATGCCGGTTGGTGGCCTGCAAAGGATGGCTGCAGGACAACCAAAAGATTAATTGCCCCATGTAGATCAAAAACAGGTCCATCACGCGCGGCTGGAAAGGCACGGTCTTTCTCAACCAGAAATGATAAATGAAGCCGCCGTAAAAATGAAAGATGGTCATAAAAAAGACTGCAGCGATCCAGGTCGAGCGCAGAATCAGCCGAAAGAGCACCAGGAATTTATCAATTTCGTCCTGGGCATCCAGGCGGGTCATTTCAGGCCAGGCCGCAAATGAAACTTGCTCAAATAATGATCTGATCAGGTTAATGATGGTCCGCATGGTCGAAAAGAGCACTACCTGGACAGCCCCCAAGACCGCCCCGATTATCAGCACGATCCCCTGGATGGAAAAAGCCTGGCTGAGCTGAATAAGAAAAAAATGCAAACTGGGCTTGATGAAACTCAACCCAAAAGAAAAATCTGCGTCTTTCAGGGAAAGAATGCCGAATTGCGGAAATTTATGGTTGAGATCCCACAGGGCTACCGCCGCAATTAACGCAAAAGGGATCGTCTGCAGCGTGGCAATCATCACCATGCCCCAACCGAGCCACAGCCCGCCAGCCACCAGTATCAAGATCATGAGTTGCATAAGGTTGGCCAGCATGATGCCCCGAGGGAGCATCTCCACGGCAAAATATACCCGCAATAAAATGCTATGGGGAATCGAGATGACAAATTGAAAGGCCAAAATCGCCAGCACCAGCAGAACGATCCGATGACTGGTGACCGTGATGTGAAGCAATGAAGTAGGATTGAATAACCAGATTACGGCCAGGAAAATAACAAAAACAATAACCGGAATTATGAGAAATAAGGCCAAGCCGGTGTGCAGTATCTTCCGGAATAGCGCAATATCCCGGTGGGCATAGGCCTGGGTCATGCGGTTGGCGATATATATCTGTCCTCCCATATCCGTCAATAGTAGGTATGCGACCATTGACGTTAACAGGAGCCATTCTCCATAACTATCCGCCCCCCACGCCAGCAGGAACAGCGGCACCAATAAGATGCGAGAGGCAATGTTAATAATCTGCCCCAAAAAATTGGCCCCGATTCCCTGGCATAACCTCTTTAACATAGCTAAATAACTTTACTATAAGGTCTACTATCTGCCAAGTTTTTGCAGGATAACCAGATTGGCTTTGATTAATAAATCATCTTCAGAACATCGGTTGCGATATTTATGGGCAATAAAAGCAAACTTATCTGGAAATTGATTTTTAAATTGTAAGGAAACTGGAGAAATCTCCAATATTAACTCCTTCAACTCTAAATGCGCTTCTTGAAAAATAGCCAGGTATTGCGCGGTGGTCAGATACGAGAACAAATCGATTTGTCGATACCGAATGCCGCCCTGGAAATCCTCGATGTCCTCCTGATAGGTCTTTAGATAGCGATCGTAAGCATCCGGGTCCAGCAGCAGATGGTTGAAAGCGGTTTCGATCCCCCCGCGCCCGGAAAAATGATCACCCCCCGCACAAAATTACAAATGACCATAGGAGGCATAGACACAACCCCCGGGTTTCAAGATTCTGTAACTTTCCTGCATCACCGCAGGTAAATGCCGACAGTGCTCATAAACTGCGTCGGAAGCAATAAGATCAACACTATTATTATCCAGAAAAGTCATCGCATCAATGGATGCCAATCTAAACTCAACCGCCGTCCTATAATGATCATAACAATATTTAGTTATTGCTTGCCATGAATCTTCAAAGGCAAACAAATCCGTGGCAATAATTTTTCTCGGCTTTAGTTTCGCCCAACTGAGAATATCCCAACCGGTGCCGGTACCCTGCACCAGCACGGTGGCCTGGTGCAGGTTATTAAGATATTTGCTCCCCCAGCGGCGGCGGCTTTCCAGGGGCAACCCGCGCGGTCCCAGGCATAAATGCGGCTGAAATTTTTGCTGCGTTTCCGAAGAGAGATATTGAGAATACTTAAGCGATATAAAGGGCCGTAACCCAAAATAAAGCATTCTTTTCCATAGCCCCGTACTCGCTCCTTTATGGTGGCTAAGCCACTGCCTGGTTCTATATTCGGTCATAATTGTTGTGAGGGCAAGACAGCTGCGGGGTTGACCAAAGTATTTAATCAAACTTTGTTATTATTATTGTAATTACTTTTATTTTCTCGCAATCCCTATTAAGCTGCCCGCATGGCGAAAACAAAAATCTCTAGAGAAAATAACCTGAGGCGCAATTTGCATAGTTAAATAAAACAACTTGCGAAGATAATCAGTAATAATATATTCCCTCTCCATTAGTAAATAAGCAAATAAGTTGTGGGGTAATATTGTTATTTGTTTAGCTCCGAGTGTTTCGAATTCGTTTTGCATCAAATCATGATTATAATCAATTTCGGGTATATTATATCCTCCTAGTTTGGCTCTTTTCATTTTCTCCCTTAGCGGATGGGAACCGTTTGGAACCATTGAAATAATATAGCCATTCTCTCTGGTTAAGTCGTATTTTTTCTTAAGGAATTTTAGCCGGGCCGAGTCATCCAGGATATGCTCAATTACGCCAAAATTAAAAACCAAATCAAAACTTTCTCCGAGTTCAGATCGGTCTATGTCATAGAAATCCCCGGCTATTATTTTGATGTTCAACGATACCCCACAAACCTCTCGAATTTCCTCGAAATACTTCTCGGCCCTGCTTAAAACTTCCGGCGAAACATCGAGACCTACACACTCCCACCCCATGGCCGCAAGTTTAGCAATCTGAATACCGCCCCCGCATCCCACCTCCAGAATCCTCAGTTTTGCCGCTTTCGGCAGTCGAATTTCTTCAAGAATCCTTTTCCATACTCGGGAAAGCCCCAGTTGCCGGCAATCTCTCGGCTCATCGATATGATACTCATACCCCGTATCTTTGAGTTCTTCCAGCCATCTTTGAGAAACATCTTTATAATTGTTGGCCATGTAATAATCTCAGTCAAAGGAACAAATTTTGTCATACGTTAATTATTATGAACCTTACTACGCCACTTTCCTTTACTCTCAGGATAAAACCGCATTTATCATCAAATTCAGATTGTTTTTGTTAAAAATGCCGTTGCGCAGGCACCGGGCCCGGCCCTTCTCGGCAATTTCTCTGCGCTTGGCATCATTCTGAAGCAGTGCCTGACATTTCTCAAGGCATTCCCTCACGTCGCCCCAAAACACCGCCTCCACATCCTCCTGGTATAATTGCAGGTGCTCAGAGGTGCGTTCCGCGCACAACAACCCCCCGCAATAAGGAATTTCAAAAGTCCTGGTGGTATGTAAGTCCCTATTCCCCTTGGACAATAATCCCAGGGAAATCTTGGCCAACTGAATGGCTTTGATATAGTCATCTCCATAAATGGCCGGGCCTTGCCAGACGGCTTGCAGGGTGGACCATTCCGGCGCTTTTTGCCAGTCATTCCCGTAAATTGTCAGAGGCAAGCCCGCGCTCATCAATTCGGCCAGAAAGGGACTGCGCTCGGGCATCCAGGTGCCGATAAACAGAACTTCGTGGGAAAACCGCTTGCGGTCTTGGGGTGTTATCTCTCGCGGCCCATCCAATTCATCCACCGCCATAAAGACCTGCAAAACCTTCCGCGCTCCCTGGGCATAGGCCTCGGCAACGTTGACCCCGCGCACCACGGCCAGCAAATCATAATGGGGCACGGCTTCGAGATATAGCCGCCATTTGTTTTTATCCCGGTTGCCAAATGGGTCATCATTATTATAGTTAATGATAAAGGGCGACACCTGCCTCACAATATTTAATACTCTGCGGCCGATTAATTCCCCGTTATCCACCAGCGTCAGGTCAAAGCGGCAATTTTGAATAAGTGGCGCGAGCTTTTTCGTCAAATAAGTCTCGATCAAGGAAGCGCCGGCATAATAGATCAATCTCCCGACAAAATTTCTAAAAGGAAACAGGCCGAAAGGATCAATCATCTTTACTTCGTGACCCAGGCGCTGCAAGGCATGGGCCCGCTTTAAGGCGTTGCCGCCATTGGCCCCGAGAAATAAAATTCTTAATCCATCCTTGCTGTTTGCCATGGTTACCTATGAGCGCAGGGTGAGACCCATTACCGCAGCCAGGGCCCGATTTATCCCGGCGACATCTTCGTTAAGGCCCCAGTTATTAATGATTTCCAGGCTCTTTTGACCCAGGGCCCGGCATTTTTGCGGATTGCTCACCACTTGCAGGAGCGCTTGCCGGAGCCCGGCCACATCCCCGGTTTTGAAGACGTACCCGTTTTCCCCGGGCTTCACCAGATCAGGGGCGCACCCCACCTGATCGCTCACCACCACGGCCCGCCCGGCGTTCATCACTTCATTGATCACCAGCCCCCAAGGTTCGAAGACCGAAGGTAACACCAGGACATCACACAGGTCATAATATCTGGGGAGTTCGGTCTGATTCTTGAACCCCAGGAACTTGATGGAAGTCCACTTCACGGTGCCGGCCCGTGCTTCCAGCATTTGCCGCTGCTCGCCGTCTCCGATGAACACAAGATAGGGATGCGGCTCCTGGGCCGAATCAGGCGTCATTTGCAGGTAGGCCTCGAGCAAATCGCTGCCGCGTTTTATTTGCGACAATTTGCTGGCAAAAAGGATGATGGGCCGGCCCGGTTCCAGCCCCAACTCTCGGCGCAGGTGTTGCCGCTTTCGGGAGGCTTCTTTAGCCTTTTCCCGGAAAAACCGGTTATCCACTGCGTAAGGTACCTGAAAAATGCGCTCTGGTTTAATGCCATAGGACTGATAATACTTGGCGTTGAGCGTCCCGATGGCCAAGAATCCATCCCCGAGGCTCCTGAGCGCCAGGAAAAACAGCTTCTTGGCCTGCCGCTTGAGTCCGTGGCGGGGGGCGCTGATGAGCGTGGCCTCATCCCGCACCAACACCTTTAGTCCCCGCATTTTGGCCCAGGCCATGGCGAGCCAATGGAACCAGCGGTTATAGCCATGCACCCAGAGGACATCGAAATTGGCCTTGCTCAGACGCCGGGCCAAACCATAGTTCCAGGGCCGCCAGAACGATAACCGGTCTCGCCTTCCCAAGCAGATCAATGCCGGGCTCTGCCGCAATCCGGCGCAACAGGGGAGCCTGGTACTGGATCGGATGGGTCACCAGGTAAGCCAAACGGATTTTAGGCTTCATGCTCCTTCAGGTTTCGAAGTTCATCTTCCACCATCAAGGCGATGACTTCGGACATTTTGTGTCGGGCCTGCCAGCCAAAGGTTTGCTGCGCTTTCTGGGGATTGCCCCGACTGATGGCGATTTCCGTAGGCCGGAACAAAGCCGGGTCCTGGATGACATGCTCCCGCCAGTTAAGCCCCACCTGGGCAAAAGCCTTTTCCACAAATTCCTCCAGCGAATGGCTCTCCCCCGTGGCAATGACGAAATCGTCCGGTTGTTCCTGCTGCATCATCAGCCACATGGCTTCTACATACTCCGGGGCCCAGCCCCAGTCGCGCCGGATGGCAATATTTCCCAGTTTAAGTTTCTCCCGGACCCCGCCAGCAATACGGCAGGCGGCGCGCACTATCTTTTTTGTGACAAACCGGGTGGGCCGCAGGGGCGATTCATGATTGAACAAAATTCCGGAACAGGCAAACTGGTCATAGGCTTCCCGGTAGTTGGCCACTTCCCAAAACGCCGCAGCCTTGGCCACCGCATAGGGGCTGCGGGGGCGAAAGGGAGTGTTTTCATCCGCGCCGTTGGCAATATCGCCAAAACATTCGCTGGAGCAAGCGTTATATAATTTTATGGGCCTCCCGGTAAACCGGATGGCTTCCAGGAGGTTGAGGGTGCCGACGCTGATACTTTCCAGGGTCTCCACTGGTTGCTGAAACGAAAGCGCTACCGAACTTTGCCCCGCCAGGTTGTAAATCTCATCCGGTTCCACCTTGATGAGCGCCTGCAGGACGCTGCGAAAATCGCTGAGCGCTACGGACTCTACCTCGATTTCCTCGCGAATCTTGAGGCGGACCAAATTCTCAAAGGAGGCAATCTGGGCATCCCGGGAACCTCCGAATACCTGATACCCCTTGGTCAACAGGCTTTGGGCGAGATACGCCCCGTCTTGCCCCGAAATTCCACAAATAAGCGCTCTTTTCATAAGCCCAATTTTAGCTGACTTCCCGGGATTTAACCACTTGCGGCAGGATTTGCTGGCAGCGTTTCGCAAAATTTTCGAAAGAGAAGTACTCCAGCCCCTCTAAAATGACGCCGCGGGGCCGCCGCAAAGCTTCCAGTATGCCGGCCTGAATCTCCTCGGGACGCCGCGGGTCCACCAGGATCCCCAGGGACCCGTCCCGCAAGGCCTCCCGGCTGCCGTCCAGGGTGCTGCCCACCGCGGGTATGCCGCAGGCCAGCGCCTCTAAAAAGACGAAACCGAACCCCTCCCCCCGGCCGGGCATCACAAAGGCGTCGGCGAGGCGATAATGGTCGGCTTTTTCCGCCTCCGGAATGAATCCGGCGAACACCACCCGGTCCTTCACCCCCAGCGAGACCGCCTTGGCTTCCAGCCGGGGCCGGTCATCACCATCGCCCACGATCAGATAAGCCAGGTTGGGGAGGGATTTTGCCAGCCTCGGGAGCAAATCCATCACCTCATCAAAACCCTTGTACTGTTCTGCCGCGGCCAGCCTTCCCATAGTCATCAGGACCACTTTATCCTTAAGGCCGTATCGCTCAAGCAATTTTTCAGATTTGTCGCCAACCCCATAATTTTCCTGGAATACGGCATTAGGCAGAATAAAGTAGTTCATCTGAGTTAAATGAGACCATTCGATAAATTTTTGCTTGGTTATTTCGCTTATGGAAATAACCGCGTCTATTTTAGGTAATAAATATTTTATTATTGAATTTTTTGGCGCAACCCAGGCATCAATTCCATAAATAATCAATAACAATTGCCCTTTGGTGATTACCTTTGCCAGGATTGCCAGAGGCAGTAATTTAAGATGCCCGCAAACGATTAAATCAATCTTTGGTTTTTGCTTCAATATTTTTAGGACAGCTTTGATGTAGGACACCCGGCCAGGCAAGGCCTTCGTAATGTAGGTGAGCTTGCCGGGCAAGGTCTCCGGGGCCAAGGGCATCCGCCGGGGTAATGCCACCACTTTTGAAACCCCGGGCGCGGCCCCCAGGGCCCGTAAAAAATCGCGATTGTATTTGGCGATGCCTCCGATACCGCCGAAGGCTTCCATGGTCAGAAATAAAATTCTCATGAAGCGGTATGATACCTGTAAACCGTCTGGGCCCAAGCGCGCCAATCATGATCCCAATTGACCCCTGAGGGAGAGGAAGCGGAAGCCAGCCATTGTCGCACTGGCACGAAAAAGCCGGATTTGCTGCGTTGCAGGACGTCATCGGGCAAGGGGTGCGACAGCGTGCCGGCCATGTCCAGCTTTCCCGGGCGGTGGTTCGAAGCCAGCAAGGGCCCGATCTTGCTCAACAATGTGATATCCACCAGTGGCACCCGGATTTCCAAAGAATGGGCCATGCCGGCCCAATCAGCCACGCGCAGGAGTTGATTGCGCATATACCATACCATTTCCAGGGCGGCAACCTTCAAAAAATCTTCCGGAATTTTAGGCACGGTTTCTTCCAGACGCACCAGGGGCTGCAACTCTTCCCATCCGGCCCGGGCCATGTCCGGGTCCATGACCTCCGGCAGTTCCCAGGGCATGAATAAGCCCCGCCGCAGCAGGTAGGCCCCGGCGTAGCTGCCGCCATATTCCAGCAGCCCGGCGTATTTCGGAGAAATGAACCGCTTCAGCAACGGGGCCGCGACCCGGCGAAACCCCCGGCCCAATCCCGGCATGCCCCCCGCCGGGGCCAGGGTCCGGGTCATCCTGGGAATGTCGGCAAAACTAGGATAACCGCCAAAGAGTTCATCTCCCCCCAAACCGGAGAGGGCCGTTTTCATGCCTGCGGCCCGGGCCACCTTGGCGACAAAATACATGTTGACCCCATCGGTGGCGGGCTGGTCCATTACCTCCAAAATCCTGTGATAATCGTCCTGAAAATCCTCCCTGGTGATCCACTGGGTTTGGTGAATCGTGCCATACTGCGCGGCAATTCTGGCCGCATAGGTTGTCTCATCCTGCTCACTACCCCGTAATTCCTGAAAACCCAGGGTGATGGAATGCAG
>JARRQO010000010.1:0-17190 GCA_037381685.1 Deltaproteobacteria bacterium
GTAAAAACGAGGTAAAAATTAATCCCTTATTTTCCCGACTTTTTCTTTTTCTTATCTGCCGCTTGAGTTAATGCACTTGCAGCAACAGACTTGACGGCTTTTGAACTTTTTTTACTTCCTAATAACTTTGCGGCTTTACTAGCCACTCTGGAAGAAGTTTTTTCATTTTTAGCCATTCGAATTCTCCTTAACTCTTTAAAATACTTATTAATTAACTACATCTCGAAAACCCGCAGCCGCGGCAGACCAGGCAGCCGCCTTCGGGTTCCAGGGCGCCGCCGCAGTCGGGGCAGGCGCCCATGGTGGCCAGCGTCGGGGCCGGGGGGTCGACCTGGGCGACGTGGGCCAGCACTTTGGCGATGGCGTCGGGGCAGGAGAGCACCTGGTCGCCGTTGGTCCAGTTGGGGCTGGGGCAGCGGATGCCGCTGATCTGTTTGATGATGGCATCGATCTTGACGCCGGAGCGCAGGGCCAGGGAAATCAGGCGCCCGGTGGATTCGATCTGGGAAGAGGCGCAGCCCCCGGTCTTGCCCATCTGGGCGAAGACCTCGCAGAAGCCCAGGTTATCCTGGTTGATGGTAACGTAGAGTTTGCCGCAGCCGGTGTTGATGAGTTCGGTGACCCCGGTGGTGCGCTCGGGCCGGGGCCGGGGGGTGATGTACTGCATTTTAGAGGGTTTTTGGCCGAAACTTAAGACCTGTTCTTCCCGGCTGCCGTCCCGGTAGATGGTCACGCCCTTGAGGCCCAGCTCAAAGGCCTTGAGATAGACTTCCCGCACGTCCTCGGCGGTGGCCTGCTTGGGGAAGTTCACCGTCTTGGACACGGCGTTGTCGGTGTATTTCTGGAACGCGGCCTGGAGCCGGATGTGCCAGTAAGGCGTGACTTCGTGGGCGGTGACAAAGAGGCGGCGCAAATCCTGAGGGATTTCCTGGAAGTCCCGGATGGAGCCGGTTTGGGCGATATGCTTCATGAGTTCGGGACTATAGAAGCCCCGGCTTTTGGCCAGTTCTTCGAAATAGGGGTGGACTTCCACCAGTTCGGTGCCTTCCAGCACCCGGCGCACGTAGGAGACCGCGAACAAGGGCTCGATGCCGCTGGAGCAGCCGGAGATGATGCTGATGGTGCCGGTGGGCGCGATGGTGGTGGTGGTGGCGTTGCGCATGCGGCCCACGCCGTTGCCGGCGAAGCTGCTGCCGGCATAGGTGGAAAAGTTGCCCCGCTGGTCGGCCAGGTTGGCGGAGGCCTGCCTGGACTCCTCCTGGATGAAGGCCATGACCTGTTCCGCCACCCCCACGGCCTCCTCGGTGTTATAGGGGATGTTCAGCTTGAGGAGCATATCGGCAAAGCCCATGACTCCCAGGCCGATCTTCCGGGTTTCCTGGGTCTTTTCCCGGATGATCCCCAGGGGGAAGCGGTTGGCGTCGATGACGTTGTCCAGGAAATGCACCGCGCCGTGGACCATCTCCCGCAGGGCCGCAAAGTCGATCTGGCCGCCTTCGACCACCTGGGCCAGGTTCAGGGAGCCCAGGTTGCAGGACTCATAAGGCAACAGGGGCTGCTCGCCGCAGGGGTTGGTGGCTTCGATCTCCCCCAAATGGGGCACGGTGTTGTCCCGGTTGAGGGCGTCCAGGAAAATGATGCCGGGCTCGCCGGTGGACCAGGCACTGTCGACGATGAGGTCAAAGAGCGCCGCGGCGCTGATCTTCTTAACTTCCCGGCCGGTCCGGGGGTTGATCAGGGGAAAAGACCGCTCTTCCTGGACCGCGTCCATGAAGGCGTCGGTGAGCCCCACGGAGATATTGAAGTTGGTAAGGCGCTTGGTGTCGTTTTTACAGGTGATGAAGGCTTCGATATCCGGGTGGTCCACCCGCAGGATCCCCATGTTGGCGCCCCGGCGGGTGCCGCCCTGCTTGATGGTTTCGGTGGCCACATCGAAAATATTCATGAACGAGATGGGGCCCGAAGCCACCCCCTTGGTGGAGAGCACCGGGTCGTTGGCCGGACGGATGCGGGAGAAGGAAAACCCGGTGCCGCCGCCGGATTTGTGGATCAGGGCGGTCTGTTTCACCGCGTCGAAGATGGACTCGATGTCGTCATCCACCGGGAGCACAAAGCAGGCGGCGAGTTGGCCCAGTTCACGGCCGGCGTTCATCAGGGTGGGGGAGTTGGGCATGAACTTGAGGGACGACATGAGGTCGTAGAACTTGGCGGCGGTGGTGGCCACGTCGGCGTCAGGATCGTATTTGAGGTCGATCTTGGCAATGGTGTCGGCCACCCGGCGAAACATGTCCGGGGCCGCTTCGGTGGGCTGCCCGGCCTCATCTTTCTTCAGGTAGCGCTTTTTCAGGACCACTACGGCGTTTTGGCTTAACGGCAGTTTCCCGGCGATTTCTTGGATTTCCCCCTGCGGCGCCATCATTTCCTCCTAAGATTAGTGGGATCTCAAATTTTCCTGTAATACCAATATATTGTATTTGATGATATATTAAGATACCATATATTGATCGTCAAGATGGGTTTAGGCAGATGAGGAAGAAAGAGAAATGGGTTATTCCCCTGATTTTAATAGAGAAATCCGGTGAACGGGGGAATCATTTACAGGACAAATCTCAGCGAAACTCCCTTTCTTAGCCGTTATCTCCAATTTTTAAGCATCCATGGCCCGAGGCGGTTAAAATCTCCTCTAAAGCAATATATTGTATTGATAACTATATTAGAGCCCAATATCTTGAGTGTCAAGGAAATTTTTCCGGCCGTCCGGGGGCTCGCCAAGTGATAAGTACTATACATGTATATAGTATAAACCAGGGCAAAGAAAAAACCAAGGGATTGGCGCTCAATCCAGGCAGCTGCAAATGGCGGTGGAGCCGGTTAGGGGGCGAGAAGCCGCCGCCGGCCGGCCCCCTATTCATTTGCCTTTTTGGCGGCTGTACGGTATAAATTCCGTTAATACTCCGGAAATTATAGGTGGTAAGATTGACTGAAAAGCAGATCGGCATTCTGGGCACCGGGGCATATGTTCCGGAAGCGGTCTTGACCAACCAGGACCTGGAAACCATGGTGGAGACCACGGCCCAGTGGATTTTGGACCGCAGCGGCATCGAGGAACGCCGTATCGCCGCTCCCGACGAGGACACCGTCACCCTGGCGGTGGCGGCCGGCCGGCAGGCCCTTCAGATTGCGGGTATCGCCCCGGAGCAGTTGAGCTACATTATTCTGGGCACCAACACCCCGCCTCACTTCTTCCCCGCGGGGGCCATCCGGGTTCAGGAGGAGCTGGGGATCGGCGGGCAGGCCGCGGCTTTTGATCTACAGGCCGGCTGTTGCGGCTTCAACTACGGCCTGTACGTGGGAGAGCGCCTGGTGGCCCCGGAGGGCAAATATGCCCTGATCATCGGCAGCGATGTCTGCTCCCGCTTTACGGACTGGACCGACCGGTCCACGTGCGTGCTTTTCGGCGACGGGGCCGGCGCGGCGGTCATCGGCCCCGGCGGCAGCCGGCGCATCACCAAATCCTTTATTGCTTCCAAACTGAACGAGAACCTCTGGTGCGACACCGCGTTCGATAAAGAAGTGAGCCCCTTTCTGCCGCCGCAAAGCCATGCGCGCCGGTATTTCCTGCAGATGGACGGCCCGGAGATCTTCAAGTTTGCCGTGAACGCGGTGAAAGTTTCCATTCCCCGGATCCTGGAAATGGCTGAAATGACCCGGGAAGAGATCGATTATCTGATTATTCACCAAGGGAATTACCGCATCCTGGAGGCCAGCGCCAGATTCGCCCGGGTGCCCATGGAAAAGGTTTTCATCAATATCCATCGCTACGGCAACACCTCCGCGGCCTCGGTGCCCATCGCGCTGCATGAAGCCCTGGAAGATGGCAAGATCCGGAAAGGGGACAAAGTGCTGCTGATCAGTTTTGGCGCCGGAGCCACCTGGGGGGCGACGCTTCTGGAGTGTTGAAAAAGCAGGGTCAGGGGTTAGGTATTAGGGGTCAGATAGTAGATCGCCACTCCCAGCCTTCCAAGACCTTCAGATAGTCAAGTGAGAGAAAATAAGTGAAGGGGCGGGTGATCCCGCCCCTCTTATTATTTGTATCAGTTTTTACTGATCCCTGGCCCTTGCCTCTACATGATCCGAATACCGGAAGGCTTCTCCGGAGCCGGGGGAGGCGTCGGCGGGGTCGGTTTTTCCGGCGGGGCTGGCGCCGGTTTTTCCGGCTTCACCGGCTTCTCCGGTTTTACCGGTTTTTCAGGTTTGGCCGGCTTTTCCGGCGCGGGAGCCACTACCTCCGGCGGCGGAGCCGGCTTAGCCGGTTTGGCAGGCACAATCGCTTCGGGTTTTCTCTTGATTTCGGGGGTGACGCCTTCGGCGGGCGGCTTTTCCACGGCTGGGCGTTGCGCCGGAGCCGGCTTCACCTCTTCCGGCTTTTCCGGCGGCGGCGGGGTCACTTCGGGGGCTGGCGCCATCTCAGGTGGCGGCGGAGCCACCGGGGTGGAGGACAAATAGCGGGAACTCACCCAGCCGATAGTGCCGGTGCGTTTGATCCTGATTTGGAACCAGTCCGCGGCCTCGCCAACTTTTTCCACTTCCTCGTTGCGCTCCAAGACCCCGATCTTGGGGCAATCCATCCCGGGACAGGCTCGCAGGTTGAGACGGTTGGCCGCCACATAGAGGGTGGGTCGGGCAATTGGAGCTGCAGCCGGGGCCGGAGCCGGCGGCGGGGGCGTCGGGGGCGGCGCATACGCTGGCTGGGGAAATAAATGTTGGCAACCCGACAGACATAAAGCCAGGCCCAGCCCTACCCCCAGGCTGGCCCAGGATTTACCCTTGCGCGTTATCCCCACGTCCCTTTATCCCCCCGAGATTTCTTTGCTATCGCGAATCTTCCAGCCCCCCGGCCCATCCGCCAAAATGATTTTGTAGTTCTGCCGCACCAGGGTGTAGTCATGGGTGCGGTGATCATAAAGCTGGATATTCCAAACGATGTCGGCGCTGGCCTGCTTGGCGCTTAGCCGCTGGACATTGGAAATGCGATAGGAGACTTCTTTGATATCATAGTTTTTCCACAGCTCCAGCATCTGGTTTTCCACCCGTCCCAAATGAGGGTAGGAAGAACTATAGCAACTGAGCCACTTGTTGATGTCTTTGTTGAGATGGGCGGCGCGAATCTTTTCTGAAATTATTTCCACCTGGCGGCGCAGGTCGGCTTTCTGTGACGAAGTGCTGGGAACCGTGGCAATGGGCGCCCGGCTCGGAAGATGACGCCAGATATAAATCCCGCCCACGATCAGGAGGGCCAGGATGAGAAGCGAGATAAACCGGCCGGGGCGTCTTTGGCTGCGACGAGGCATAGGTTCGGGTCTCCGGGGATAAAAGAGCGGCGGCCGGTCGGCAGCCTCGTCCCCGTCGGGGTTGAGCCGGGCTACCCGCAGCGGCAAACCGCATTCGGTACAGAATTTTTGTCCGGGAAAGGTCGGGGTGCCACATCGGGCGCAGGATCGGACCGCGGCTTCGTCATATCCTTTTAACAATTGGCCGCAGCGCTGACAGAATCGGTGTTCCTCCCCATGGACTAACTGGCATTGATTACAATACGGCATATATGCTCACCAATTCGGTTAATCAAATTGTCTACCATATTCTGTGGGCAATGCAAAGGAAATTAGATTTTTATGTGGTCAACGGCGGATTTGGCTCTTTGGCGTTAGAAGCTTGCGGCAATTTTATGGGTTTTGGGGGAGCATACATAAACCTTGGCGAAAGCGATTGGGTAAAAGGAAATTTTCACGCCTTAGCGTGTGTTGGACAGCTTCTCAGGTGAGATCGAGTCTAGCGGGCAGTCAAGGTGGCGAAGCAGAGCTTCGCCGGAAAAATGGCGTTCCCAAGCTGGAGCTGGGGAACGAGGACGATTTTTCTCCGCGTTTGGCGGACTTTGTCCTGGGGCGTTTGGGCCTGGCCGTGGGTTTGGGAGGCTTTGGTAGCGCGGTGTATGATTACCTATAAATTGGGCCGGGGCTCAAAGTTTTGCAGGCCTACGGTCTTTTGTTAAAATATTATATATTTGAATATAGTTGAGCTTCTGGCTAAAATCCTTCCAAGATGCACCCAAAATAGTCGGGGCAAGCCGGGGTCAGCGTCTGCTCGCGCCTGCGGCTGGATCAAAGCCGATATTTTGCCCGAAGCTCATCTGATAAATTATTTTCGGAGCTTTAAGAATAAAGATTTTGGTGAGAAAATTCGCCATAAGAGGCGGTAAAAGGGCTTCGCCTCTTGACAAACCTCCTATTAGCCCGGTATACATATATGGTTGTGAGTCAGGAGCGCTCCTAATGGAAAAAATGAAAAATACGCAAACTTTGAAAAGTTTTACCGCCCGGACCGGGGAGGTGCCGCGCCAGTGGTACCTGGTGGACGCCCAGGATAAGGTCCTGGGCCGCCTGGCCAGCCGCATTGCCATGGTGCTGCGGGGCAAGAATAAGCCCACCTTTACCCCCCATATCGACACCGGTGACTTCGTGGTGGTGGTCAATGCCGCGCAGGTGCAATTGACCGGCAGGAAATGGGACAATAAAATGTATTACCGCCACTCCGGCTATCCCGGCGGCATCAAAGAGCTCAATGCCCGGAAACTGCAGGAGAAGAAACCGGAGCAGATTTTGCGCCACGCGGTCCGGGGCATGTTGCCAAAGAACAGTTTGGGCAGGCATCTGCTGAAAAAATTGAAAATCTACGCCGGCAGCGAGCATCCCCACGAGGCCCAAACACCGGCGCCCCTTACCAGGGAGGATTAATGGCGGAGCAAGCAAGTATCCAGGCCCCAGGTAAACGCAAGTCCGCCATCGCGCGGGTCTATCTGCGTCCCGGCAACGGCCGGATCATTGTAAATCAGCGGGAATTCGAAGACTATTTCCCCAAGGAGACCACCCGGAACCTGGTGCGCAAGCCGCTGCTGTTGGTGGAGGCCGGCCCGGAATTCGACATCCTGGTCAACGTCCGGGGCGGGGGGATGGAAGGTCAGGCCGGGGCTGTCAAACACGCCCTGAGCCGGGCGTTGGCGGTTTTTAACCCGGAGTTGCGCCCCATCCTGAAAAAAGCCGGTTTTCTCACCCGGGATGCCCGGATCAAAGAGCGGAAGAAATACGGCCTTCGGGGCGCGCGCCGCGGTTGCCAGTATTCCAAGCGTTAAATTTGGGGATTTTTGCAAATTTAGGGGAATGTAGGGGCGACCCACGGGTCGCCCCTATGCGCTCTCTCCCGGGTCCCACAGTTTTCATACCATGAAAAAAATCAAAGTTGCCGTCATAGGAGCCTCCGGCTACGCCGGGCTGGAATTGGTGCGGCTGTTGGTGCGCCATCCCGGCTGCGAGGTGGCGGGCTTGACCTCCCGGGAGTGGGCCGGGCGGCCTTTCAGCCAAGTCTTTCCGGCCCTGGCGGGCATCTGTGATGCGCCCTTTGAAGCCCCGGACCCCGAGGCCATTGGCAGCCGGGCCGAGGTGGTGTTCACCAGCGTGCCCCATCAGACCGCCATGGAAGTGGTGCCGACGCTGCTTAAATCGGGCTGCCGGGTGGTGGACCTGAGCGCGGATTTTCGCTTCCGGGATGCCAAAGTTTATGAGGCCTTCTATCAGCCCCATAGCGCGGCGGAATTGCTGGCGGAAGCGGTTTACGGCCTGCCGGAACTGCACGCCGCGGCCATACGCGGCGCCCGCCTGGTGGGCAACCCCGGCTGTTACCCCACCTGCGTCATCCTGGGACTGGCCCCGCTGGCGGCCGCCAAGCTGGTGCACCTGAACTCGCTGATCGCTGATTGCAAATCCGGGGTCAGTGGCGCCGGCCGCCAGACTTCACTGGCTACGCAATATTGCGAAGTCAACGAAGGTTTCCGGGCCTACAAGGTAGCGGAACACCGGCATAACCCGGAGATGGAGCAGGAACTCAGCCTGCTGGCCGGGGAGCGGGTTACCGTGACCTTCAGCCCCCACCTGGTTCCCATGAATCGGGGGATTTTGGGCACGCTTTATGCCTCCCTGGTCAAGTCCCTGGACGAAGCGGAGCTGCTGGACGTTTTCCGGGATTTTTATCAGGGCCAAATTTTTATCCGCCTGCACCCAAGCGGGTCGCTACCCAACACCGTCTGGGTCCGGGGCTCCAACTATTGCGACCTGGGCCTGAAGGTGGATACGGAGCGGGGCCGGGTGATTGTGATTGCCGCCATTGACAACCTGGCCCGGGGCGCGGCCTCCCAGGCGGTGCACAACTTCAACCTGATGATGGGCTTTCCCGAAACCATGGGATTGGAGGCGGTGCCGTTAATTCCATAAAACGGAGGGAGAAAAGGGGAAAAGGAAAAAAGCGCGTAAGGGTTAAAAATCAAAAAATTCCTTGTGCCCCTGGCCTCTTTTGGCCTTTTACCCCGATGGCTGTTTTCGGCTTTCCTCCAAAATTGCTTTAGCTTATGGACCCAAGAAGGAATATCCGCCTCCTGTTGGAATACGACGGCACTTGCTATCACGGCTGGCAGCGTCAGGTGGAGGCGGCCACTATTCAGCAGGTTTTAGAAGAGGCGTTGGCTCGCCTCACGGGGGCAAAAATTACCCTCCTCGGCTCCGGCCGCACCGACGCCGGGGTCCACGCCTTAGGCCAGGTGGCCAATTTCCATACTGCCAGCGCCATCCCCCTGAAGGCCTTCCATGACGGGTTGAACTCCATGCTGCCGCCCGACATTGCGGTGCTGCAGGCCGCGGAGGTGCCGCCGGATTTTCACGCCCGCAAGTCAGCCACGGCCAAGACCTATACCTACCGGATTCTCAACCGGCCCACCCGGTCGCCTCTGCAGCATCACTATGGCTGGTGGATCGGGCCGCGCCTGGACTTTGCGGCCCTGGCCGCGGCCGCGGCGGCTTTGCCGGGAGAACATGATTTTACTGCGTTTCGGGCCAGCGGCAGCGACAACCAAAATCCGGTGCGGCAGGTGGAGGCTGCGGCCTGGCGCGGCGAGTTTGGCGGCTGGCTAAATTTCACCATTACCGCCACCGGCTTTTTGCGGGGCATGGTGCGGAGCCTGGTGGGCACCATGGTGGAGGCGGGCCGGGGGAAAGCCCCGCCAGAGAAGCTGGCGGAACTGCTGGAAAGCCGCGCCCGCCATTTGGCCGGTCCCACGGCGCCGCCCCAGGGGCTCTATCTGGTGGAAGTGGTATATGGGAGTGAACCGTAACCAGGGGAAAGGCGGAGGCGCTGTCCTTGTCCGCCCGGCGGCCAGGTGGTTTCTCCCAGGTGACCGCTCTGGGGGGCGCAAGAAATTTTTGCCGAAGCTTCGCTTTCCCTTTCCTCAAAAATAGATTGTGATATAATTCTTTTGAATCGGAGACAGTCCGTGTCAACCAGCCTTGAGGTCCTCAAAAGTTATATGACAGAAGAGCAGACTCACCCCGAATCCCAAGAGGAAGCCCAACCGGAATTGGACATCATGCAGGCCATTGAGTTGGCCATCGCTCACGAACTGGAGGCCCGGAAGAGCTACACCAACCTGGCTCAAGGGACTTCCGACCCCGAGCTCAAGGCCCTTCTCAAAGAAATCGCCATGGAAGAGGCCAGCCACGAGGCTTCGCTGCGCAGCCGCCTGCGCCTTTACCAGGAACGGCACATGCTGCGGGATACGTTTTCCCGCTATGTGAGCCCGGAATTGTGCGAGGAAATCTTGAACAATCCGGGGGTGCTGGCCCTGGGAGGGCGGCGCCAGGAGGTAACGGTGCTGTTTGCCGATATCCGCAATTTTACCTCCATGTCGGAATCCCTGGCCCCGGAAGCGGTGGTGGAAGTGCTCAACACCTATTTTACCGAGATGGTGGATCTGGTCTTTAAGTATCAGGGCACCCTGGACAAGTTCGTGGGAGATGCCCTGATGGCGGTATTCGGGGTGCCGCTGCCGATTCCCCAGGCCGCCACCCGGGCGGTTAAATGCGCGTTGGCCATGCAGCGGCACTTAAAGCAGATGCAGGCCGTGGGGCGCACCCCCATCCAGGGCATGCGGATCGGCATCAACACCGGCGACGCCATTGTGGGCAACATCGGCTCCACCAAACGCATGGACTTTACGGTGGTGGGGGACGTGGTCAATGTGGCGGCCCGGCTCCAGGAACTGGCCAAGGAACTGGATGCCGACACCCTGATCAGCGAGGCTACTTACCGGGAACTTGAAGGGCAGATCGAGGCCATCGCGGCGCCGCCCACCGTATTACGAGGCCGCAAGGAGCCCACGCCCATTTTCCGGCTGGAGGTTTAACCTGGCAGATGCAGGGTTTAAGGAGATTCTCCAAAAAAATGCGTTGGGGAAAAATATTATTGACAAGCGTGAAGAGATGATTTATTGTGAGATTCTGGATGGCATGTGAAATTTTTCACATTATTTTACCAAGTTAGAAGTTGCAGACAAAAAAATACTTTAGTAAGCCCGAGGAGGGAGATAGATGGCTTTGGTAAATCCACACGGTAAAGAGAAAAAATTAAAACCCCTGCTGCTTTCCCCGGCCGAGATCGCCGAAGAAAAGAAGCGGGCCAAGGAACTGACGGCAGTTACCATGACCTCCCGGGAAACGGCCGACCTCATCATGATGGGGATCGGCGGCTTCACTCCCCTGGACGGTTTCATGGGTCAAGACGATTGGAAGGGCTCCTGTGCCGACATGAAATTGACGGACGGCACTTTCTGGCCCATTCCGGTCACCCTGTCCACCACCCAGGGCCGGGCCGATTCCATCAAGGTCGGCCAGGAAGTGCTCCTGGTGGATAAAGAGACGGAAGAGATGATGGGGACCATGAAGGTCACCGAGAAGTATAAAATCGACAAGACCTTCGAATGCAAGAGTGTCTTCACCACTGACGACATGGAGCATCCCGGGGTACGCCTGGTCATGGGCCAGGCCGAAGTCAACCTGGGCGGCACCGTCAAAGTGTGGAGTGAAGGCCCCTTCCCGAAGCTGTATCCCGGCCTCTACATGCGTCCGGCGGAAACCCGGAAGATGTTTGAAGAAAAGCGTTGGAACACCATCGCCGCCCTGCAGCTGCGGAACCCCATGCACCGGTCCCACGAGTACCTGGCCAAGATCGCCATCGAAGTCTGTGACGGCGTTCTGATCCACCAGCTCCTGGGCAAACTGAAACCCGGCGACATCCCGGCGGAAGTGCGTACTGAGGCCATCAACGTCCTGACCGAGCACTATTTCGTCAAGGACACGGTTATTCAGTCCGGTTATCCCCTGGATATGCGCTATGCCGGTCCCCGGGAAGCGTTGTTTCACGCGGTCTTCCGCCAGAACTTCGGCTGCTCCCATCTCATCGTGGGCCGGGATCACGCCGGGGTGGGCGAGTACTACGGCCCCTTTGACGCCCAGAAGATCTTCCTGCAGATCCCTGCTGACGCGTTGGAATTGAAACCTTTGCCCATTGACTGGACCTTCTATTGCCACAAGTGCGACGGCATGGCCTCCATGCGCACCTGCTGCCACGGCAAGGAAGACCGGCTGATTCTGTCCGGCACCATGCTGCGCAAGATGCTGTCCGAAGGCATGGAGGTGCCGGATCACTTCAGCCGTCCGGAAGTGCTGAAAGTGCTCCGGAAGTATTACGAAGGCCTCACCGAAAAAGTCGAGGTCAAGGTCCACGGCTTCGCCACCGGGGACATCCCCGGCAAAAAGTAGCGCCGAGCGAGGTGGCGGGAGCGGAGCCTCTTCCTGCTGCCGCCATCCGATGCGGGTATATAAAGAAACTGTTTAACCCTAAGAGGAGGTTTTACGTTATGCCGAGTTTTGTAATCGTGGAAAAATGTGACGGCTGTAAAGCCCTGGACAGGACTGCTTGCCAGTACATTTGTCCCAATGATCTGATGATTTTGGATCATGAGTCGATGAAGGCTTACAACCAAGAGCCGGATCAGTGTTGGGAATGCTACAACTGCGTAAAGATTTGCCCCCAGCAGGCCGTCGAAGTCCGGCATTATGCCGACATCATGCCCCTGGGCTCCAGCACCTATCCGATGCGCGGTTCCGACTCCATCATGTGGACCATCAAGTTCCGGGATCAGAAGACCATGAAGCGGTTTAAGTTCCCCATCCGGACCACTCCTGAGGGGTCCATTGTCGTATTTTAGGGCCAGACTATGCCCAGCGACATGGCCGGCCTGAAGCAAACCGGTTTCTTTACCGGCGCGGCTCGCACCGAGTAGTCTGCTCAACCAGCAAATATCGAAGGAGATTAATCATGACGGAAAAAGAAGTTTGCAGATGGTCATTCTGTGAGAAACCCCCGGTAGAAACCATTGACACCGACCTGCTCCTGGTGGGCGGTGGTATGGCCTGCACCGGTGCTGCGGTGGAAGCTATGGCCTGGGCCAAAGCTGCCGGCCTGAAAGTCACCCTGGTTGACAAAGCCGCCTTGGACCGTTCCGGCGCCGTGGCCATGGGCCTGTCCGCCATCAACACCTATATCGGTGAAAATATTGTCAATGATTACGTCAAATATGTGCGCACCGACCTCATGGGCATCATCCGGGAAGACCTGGTACACAGCCTGGGTTGCCACGTGGACCAGTCCGTGCATGACTTCCAGGATTGGGGCCTGCCCATCTGGCAGAAAGACACCGAAGGCCACACGGTGGACGGCCAGGCCGCCAGAGACGAAGGCCTGCCCCTGTTGAAAGACGGCGGGCAATGCTGCCGTTCCGGTAAGTGGCAGTGCATGATCAACGGCGAGTCCTACAAGGTGATCGTGGCCGAAGCCGCCAAGAACGCCCTGGGCATGGACAACATCTACGAGCGCGTCTTCATCGTCAAGCTGTTGACCGACAAGAGCAACAGCAACCGGGTTTGCGGCGCCGTGGGTTTCAGCGTCCGGGAGCACAAAGCCTATGTGTTCAAGGCCAAAGCAGTGATCATCGCCTGCGGCGGCGTGGTCAACGTCTTCCGGCCCCGGTCGGTGGGTGAAGGTCAGGGCCGTGCCTGGTATCCCGTCTGGAACGCCGGCTCCACCTACGCCATGCCCGCCGAAATCGGCGCCAAGATGGTTCTCATGGAAAACCGTTTCGTGCCGGCCCGGTTTAAAGACGGTTACGGCCCGGTAGGCGCCTGGTTCCTGTTCTTCAAAGCTCAGGCCACCAACGCCTATAACGAAGATTACATGACCAGAAACTGGGAGCGGGTGAAAGCCGAGTATCCCGGTTATGCTGACACCCCGGGCACCTGCCTGCGGAACCATGCCGCCATGATCGAAATGCGGGAAGGCCGCGGCCCCATCCTGATGCACACCGACAAGGCCATGGCCGAACTGGCCAAGACCCTGAGCAAGAAAGAGCTCAAGCACCTGGAAGCGGAAGCCTGGGAAGACTTTCTGGATATGTCCATCTCCGCGGCCTCCCTGTGGGCCGCCTACAACATGGAACCCGACAAGGTGCCTTCCGAGATTATCCCCTCTGAGCCCTATCTGCTCGGCTCCCATGCCGGCAGCGCCGGCCTGTGGGTCTCCGGTCCCTCCAAGAACTACCTGGGCGCCCCGGACAGCTGGTTCTGGGGCTATGACCGCATGACCACGGTTGACGGTCTGTTCACTGCGGGTGACGGCGTCGGCGCCTCCGGGCACAAGTTCTCCTCCGGGTCCCATGCTGAGGGCCGCATGGCCGCCAAGGGCGCCATCGCCTTCATCCTGGACCACAAGGACGACAAGCTGGAAGCGGCCCAGAACATCGACGACGTGATCGCGGAGATCTACACCCCGTACGAGATCTTCGAAAAGTACAAAAACTACACTTCCGCCGCGGACATCAACCCCAACTATCTGCGGCCCAAGCAGGTCCAGACCCGGCTGCAGAAGCTGATGGACGAGTACGTGGCCGGTTGCGCCACCATGTACATGACCAACAAACCCAGCCTGGAAGAGGGCCTGAAGCGTCTCACCCTGCTGACGGAAGATGCCGAGCTCCTGGCCGCCGGCGACCTCCACGAACTGATGCGGGCCTGGGAGCAGTACCACCGCATCCTGGCCGGTGAGGCCCACCTGCGCCACATCCTGTACCGGGAAGAGTCCCGTTATCCCGGCTACTACTATCGCTCCGACTTCCTGTCCATCGACGACAGCAAGTGGAAGGTGTTCACCATCTCGCAGTATAATAAGGCCAACAACGAGTGGAAGTTTGAGACCGAGCCTTACAAAGAGCTGGTCAAGTAAAACGGCTAGGTTCCGGGGCTTTGGGCGACCGAAGCCCCGGGCTGTTTTTTGGCCGTGGTTCAGGCCCCCCGGCCAGCCACGGCCAATTTTTTGAGGGATGCTTCACCATCCCCCCACCAGAGCGACGTAATTTTCTCCTTGAACCTTTATTCACAATGTATTATAGAAGGAGAAAGTCGGTCGCAGGGCCTGGGCCGGAGGCGAGACCCGGCCGACGCTCTGGATCGCTTCAACGTCCCTAAGGAGGACTTGTGTGAACGCCGATAACAAAATTCTGGTCATCGGGGGAGGCATGAGCGGCCTCACCGCGGCCCTGGAGGCGGCGGAAGCCGGATCTCAGGTGATCATCACCGAGGCGGCCCCTTACCTGGGGGGCCGGGTTGCCCAACTCCACCGATATTTTCCCAAGCTTTGCCCGCCCACCTGCGGTTTGGAAATCAACTTTCGCCGCATCAAAGAAAATCCTAGAATCAGTTTTTACACCATGGCGGAAGTCACCCAGGTAACCGGCAGCGCCGGCGATTTCGACGTCACGGTCAAGGTGCACCCGCGCTACGTCAATGATCGTTGCGTGGCGTGTCATGCCTGTGCGGAAGCGTGCACCGAGTGGCGGGTCAACGATTTCAACTACGGTCTGGACAAGACCAAAGCGGCCTATCTGCCTTACGATATGGCCTTTCCGCAGAAATACGTCATCGACAAGAGTGCGTGCAGCGGCGACTGCGGCCAGAAGTGTCTGGAAGCCTGTAAGTACGACGCCATCGAGCTGCACATGAAACCGCAAACCTTGCATTTCAATGTGGGGGCCATCATCATGGCCAGCGGCTGGGAACTTTATGACGCCGCCAAAATCGACAATCTGGGTTTCGGCCAGGTAGCCAACGTCATTACCAATATGCAGATGGAGCGCCTGGCGGCCAGCAACGGCCCCACTGCCGGCCAGATCCTGCGTCCCAGCGACCAGCAGCCTCCCAAGAAAGTGGCCTTTGTCCAGTGCGCCGGTTCCCGGGATGAAAATCACCTCCCGTATTGTTCCTATATCTGCTGCATGGCCTCCCTGAAACAGGCCTCTTATTTGCGGGAAAAGGACCCGGAAACCGAGCCTTATATCTTCTATATCGATATCCGCACCCCGGGCCGCTATGAGCAGTTCTATTGGAAGGTTCGGGATGATGAGAATGTCCATCTGATTAGGGGTAAGGTGGCCAAGGTCACTCAGGAGCCGGGAACCGACAACGTGGTGGTGGTGGCCGAGAATACTGCCACGGGCAAACGGCAAGCCATGGTTTTCGACATGGTGGTCCTGGCGGTGGGCATGGTGCCCTCCACCAAAGCCTCTCCCTTCCCCCTGCCGTTGTCTTACACCCCGGATGGCTTCGTCATTCAAGAGCTGCTGCCGCCGGGAGTCTATGCCGTGGGAACTTTGAAGGGCCCCCTGGATGTGACCAAGTCGGTGCAGGATGGCACCGGGGCCGCCCTTAAGAGTCTCATTGCCCTGGGCAGGAGGTCATGATGGAAATGGAAAAGAAATACGGCGTCTTTCTGTGTAAAGGCTGCGGCATCGCTGATGCCATTGATTTTGAGAGCCTCACCAAGGTAATCAAAAAAGAAGGCAAAATCCAGTTCATCAAAGAAGCTGATATCCTCTGCAGCCCCGAGGGCCGAGCGATGGTCCTGGAGGCCATGAAGCCCGAAGGCGAAGGCGAGGGCGCCGGCATCAATGCCATGGTCCTTGCGGCCTGTTCGTCCCGGGTAAAATATGAAGAGCTGGATTTTCCCAATGCCATCGTCGAACGCTGCAATATCCGGGAGCTGGTGGCCTGGACCCAGGAGCCCAAGACCGAGGCTACCCAGATGCTGGCGGAGGATTATCTCCGCATGTACTGCGCCAGGGTCAAAAAGTCCGAGCTGCCCGAGCCCTGGGAGACCGAATGTGACAAATCCATCCTGGTCATCGGCGGTGGCGCGGCGGGTTTGAGCGCTGCCCTGGAAGCCGCCAACGACGGTTATGACGTGGTCCTGGTGGAAAAACAAGCCCAACTGGGAGGCTTCGGCGCCAAGCTGTACCGCCAGACCCCCTCCAGCTATCCCTATACCACGCTCCAGGAACCCGTGGTCTTCAAGAAGATCCAGGAAGTCGAGAATCACCCGAAAATCCGGGTGATGACCAATTCAGTGATCGAAACCATGGAAGGCCAGCCAGGGCTCTTGGATGTCACCATCAAGTCCAATGGCGAGACTGAAACCATCCGGATGGGGACCGTGGTGGTGGCCACGGGCTGGAAGCCTTATGACGCCACCAAGCTCACCCATCTGGGTTACGGCCTGTCCAAGGATGTGATCACCAATATCGAAATGGAGGAGATGGCCAAAGCGGGTCCGATCGTGCGGCCCTCTGACGGCAAGGTTCCCCAGTCGGTGGCCTTCATTCAATGCGCCGGCTCCCGGGACCCGGACCATCTGCCCTACTGCTCTGCCTTCTGTTGTACGGCCTCTTTGAAGCAGGCCCTGTATGTCCGGGAGCAAAACCCCGACGCCACGGCCATGATTCTCTACAAGGATATCCGGACTCCGGGGCAGACAGAGCTGTTCTACAAGCATGTCCAAAGCGATCCCGGCGTCATGCTTACCAAGGCGGAAATCGCCGGAGTGAGTCTGGGTGACGACGGCAAGATCCTGATCAACGCCACCGACACCCTGCTGGGAGATAACGTTATCTTCGAGGCCGACCTGCTGGTCCTGGCCACCGGCATGGTCCCCACCACCCTGGATGATCCGATCCTCAACCTGACCTATCGCCAGGGGCCGGGTTTGCCTGATCTGGAATTGTTCCAAGGGTTTGCCGACTCCAACTTCATCTGCTTCCCATACGAAACCCGGCGAACCGGCATCTACGCCGCCGGTAGCGTGCATCAGCCCATGGACACGGGCATGGCCGTGGAAGACGGTATCGGCGCGGCCTGCAAGGCCATTCAG
>JARRQO010000011.1:0-17179 GCA_037381685.1 Deltaproteobacteria bacterium
GTCCTCATGGAATTACACAAGATGGTTGACAAGCTGGGAAAAGTCTATAAAATTTAATGGTTCTAGTTCGTATGTGCGGAGGCTACTGTGTACGCCATTATTAAAACCGGCGGCAAACAATACCGCGTCACTCCCGGCGATGTGCTCCGGGTGGAGCGCCTGCCGGGTGAGCGCGGCGATGAAGTGGTGCTGGACCAGGTCTTGCTGGTCAACGACGGAGAAAACGTCCAGGTGGGCCAGCCCCTGGTGCAGGGCGCCACGGTCCGCACCCAGATCGTCAACCAAGGTAAAGGCAAGAAGGTCCTGGTGTTCAAAAAGAAACGCCGCAAGAACTATCGCCGTAAGCAGGGACACCGGCAGTTGTTCACGGCCTTGCAAATCGGGGAAATTGTCCTCTAGTTTAGATATGATCCACTCCCCCGGGCCTCTCGAGGTGGGAACCGGGGCAGTGGCGCAGGAGAGCAACCATGGCACATAAAAAAGCTGGCGGCAGCTCACGTAATGGCCGGGATAGCGCCGGCAAACGCCGCGGGGTGAAAAAGTACGCCGGGCAGGTGGTCAAGGCGGGCAACATCCTGGTGCGGCAGGTGGGGACCCGCATCCACCCGGGCACCAACGTGGGCATGGGCCGGGATTACACCCTGTTCACCAAGATCGACGGCGTGGTCAAGTACGAGGCCTTCGGTAAAGCTCGCAAGCGGGTCAGCGTCTATCCTGCCACTTGAAGTCCTTTCCCGATGAAGTCAATATCACGGTCCGGGCCGGTAACGGCGGCCCGGGCTGTGTCAGTTTTCGGAGGGCCCGTTTCCAACCCCGGGGCCGACCCGACGGCGGCGATGGCGGCTCCGGCGGCGATGTCATCCTGGAAGTTTCTCCTTCCCTCCGCACCTTAAGTCATTTCCGGCGCCGCCGCGTCATCCAGGCGGAAAACGGCCGCCGGGGCCAGAGCCAGGACCGTCACGGCAAAAACGGCGCGCCGGTGGTAGTGCCGGTGCCCCCCGGCACCCGGGTCTTTGAGGCGGAGCGGGGCAAACTTATTGCGGACCTCATGACCCCGAAAGAGCGCCTGGTCCTGGCCAAAGGCGGCCGGGGCGGCAAGGGCAACGCCCACTTTGTCTCCTCCCGGCTGCGTTCACCCCGCTTTGCCCAGCCCGGCGAACCGGGAAGCGAACGCCGCCTGCGCCTGGAACTGCAAATCCTGGCGGATGTGGGCCTCATGGGCGCGCCCAATGCCGGCAAGACCACCCTGCTCAAGGCCCTCACCGCCTCCAAGGCCCGGGTCGGCGCCTTTCCCTTTACCACCCTGACCCCGCAGTTGGGGGTGTTGGCTTCCGAAGCTGACCAGGAGCCCCTGGTGCTGGCGGAAATCCCCGGCCTCATTGCAGGAGCGCACCGGGGCAAGGGATTGGGGCACCGCTTCCTCAGGCACCTGCAGCGCACCCGGCTGCTCCTCCAGGTAATCGAGGTGAGCGCCGTGGACCCCAATGATCCCCTGGCGCCGCTTGTCATGCTGGAAGCAGAAATGCGCAACTTTGACCCCTTGCTGCTGGACAAACCGCGCCTGGTGGCGTTAAATAAGATTGACGCACTGCCGGCCGGCTACCCCCTGGAGAAAGTTGTCCAGGAGTACGAAAAATCTGGCGGGCGGGTGTTCGCGGTCTCGGCCGCCCGCGGCGAGGGGATACCGGCCTTGCGGGAGGCCATCTGGGAAATTTTTGCCAGGGAGATTGTCGAGGCGGGGTAACCCCCTCCTACAGAAACCTGTGCACGCCCGATCACGCCCTCATGGAAAACTTGCGGCAACAATACCTGAGTAAGGCCAAACGCATCGTCCTCAAGCTGGGAAGCGCGGTACTCACCGCGGCCGACGGCCTCAACCAGCCCCTGATCCAACGGATGGTAGGGGAAATCAGCCGTCTGCGTTCTAAGGAAAGAGAGTTCATTCTGGTCTCTTCCGGGGCCATCGCCGCGGGTTGCCGCAAGCTGGGACTGGACGCCCGTCCCAAGGCGATGCCCCAGGCCCAGGCCGTGGCCGCCGCGGGCCAAAGTGTCATGATGCACGTTTACGAAGAGGCCTTTGCCGAATTCGGCCTCAGGGTGGCCCAGATTCTGCTCACCCATGACGACCTGGAATCCCGCCAGCGCTTCTTAAATGCCCGCAATACTCTTTTTACCCTGCTCCAATGGCAGGTGGTGCCCATCATCAACGAAAACGACACCGTGGCCACCGATGAGCTCAAATTCGGGGACAACGACAACCTGGCGGCGCTGATCTGCAACCTGGCGGGGGCCGACCTGCTGATACTGCTGACGGACAAAGACGGCCTTTACAGCAAAGACCCCCGGGGACACCCCGACGCCCAACTCCTGCGCCTGGTGGAAACCATTGACGCTGAGGTCCAGAAAGCCGCGGGCAAGCGCCCCGGCACTTTGGGGAGCGGGGGGATGGTAACCAAGCTCTCCGCCGCCAAAAAAGCCGGGGCCGTGGGGATTCCCACCCTCATCGCCAACGGCCTGACGCCGGACATTTTGGGCCAAATCTTTGGCGGGCAAGAAACGGGCACCCTGTTTTTGCCCCAGGCCCAGAAACTCTCCAGCCGGCAGTACTGGCTGGCCTATAACGTCACGCCCAAGGGCGCCATTCTGGTGGACAAGGGGGCCTGGAAGGCCCTGGTGCACGGCCACAAGAGTCTTTTGCCCGCGGGGATTCTGGAGGTCTTCGGGGGCTTCGGCAAAGGGGCCGCAGTGCACCTCATGGACCCCGAGGGCCAACCCTTCGCGGTGGGCCTGACCAACTACTCGGCCCGGGAAATCGGCCGCATCAAGGGCCGCCAATCCCAGGAAATCGCCCAAACCCTGGGCCAGAAAGGCTACGAAGAAGTCATCCACCGGGATAATTTGGTAATTTTTCCGGAGGTATAAAGGTAAAGAAGAGGTGGCGCCGGGTGCGCTGGGAAAACTGACCGGCCCACCGGCGCAAGCCTTCCAGGAGGCCGTAAGGGTCCAGTACCTTGGGCCGCCAGCCTGCCATCAGTTCCCTGGCCACCTCACTGGTCTGTTCTACCAGGGCGGAGACCTCGCCGACCCGGAGGAGCGGTTTATCCCGCGGTTCCTTGAGGGCCCTCATTTTCAGGGATTCCAGGGTGAGGCCCAGGATGGCCAGATTTTGACACACCTGATCGTGAAGCTCCCACCAGGATGCGGCGCCGGACAGCTTCGGACTCCAAGCTCTCTTCGGCTTGCGGGCGCTGGCTCATGTCTCGTTCACTGCCCCGGTAACCGGTAAATTCGCCGTCGGACCCCAAAATGGGGACGCCGCTGATTACCAGGACAACCAGCCGGCCTCTATTGATCTGGTCAACAACCTGTTTTACTTAACCAGCGTTATCTTAGCTTTAAATTCTGATCTAACTTCAGCGACCACCACCCGGTCGCGGCCCTGGGACTTGGCCCGGTAGAGGGCTTCGTCCGCGGCCCGGAGCAGGTCGTCGCCGGTGGCGCCGTGTTCCGGGAAAATGGCCACTCCTAAAGACACGGTGGTGCACTTCAGCGCTTGGCCCTGATGCATTGCTTGCAGACGCGGCACACTGCGGCGGATTTCCTCGGCTCGCTTCAAGATGGTTTCCCTGGGGATTTCCGGCAGGATCAAGACGAATTCCTCCCCGCCGTAGCGGCACGCCACGTCTTCCTGGCGGATATGGCCCTGTAAAAATTGCCCCAGGGCCCGCAACAGGTTGTCGCCAGCTTCATGACCAAAAGTGTCGTTGAATTTCTTGAAGTGGTCTAGGTCCAGCATGAACACGCCCAAAGAGGCGCGCCTGCGCTTGACCCGGTGAATTTCCCGGGTCAGGGTATCTTCCAAATATCTGCGGTTGAACAGTTCCGTGAGGGGATCGTGGATCACCTGGTAGCGCAGGGTTTCCCGCAGCCGTATATTAGCCAGGGCCAGGGAGATGTGGTCGGTTACGGTAACTGCCAGATGCGTCAGCGATTCCGTGGGCTCCGCGGCCAAGTCGGGAAGGTTTTGAACATGTAACATCCCCAAGCCCTCATCCTGGGCCAGCAGCGGCAGACATAAGTAATTGCCTTTATAAGCCGAAGCTACATGACGGCACGATACGCCCAAGTGGGAATCCGCCAGCCAGTGCACGCGACCGGACCGGAGAGCCCAACAATCATCGGGATGAAAGACCTGTTCCCCTTCCAGGGGCTCTCCCCAGGTGGCAACCGACTCTAGGAGGCGGCCTTCGGGTTCCTGGATAAACAGGGCCCCGGATCTGGCGGGGAATAGAATTTGGGCGTGCTGGGCAATAATGGGATAAGCTTCTTCGCTGGAGAGGCAGGATTGCAGTTTTTCCGACATGGAGTTGATGGTGGTGAGCTCGCGGTTTCGCCGGCCGGCTTCCTGCACCATGGCTTGCAGTTGGGTATTGGCCTGTTCTAAAGCCTGCTGATTCCGCTTCCGTTGGGTGATGTCGCGAGTCACGCTGAGGATCAGGTTGCGCTGATCCAGGCAGATCAGCCTGGCATGAATTTCTACCGGCATGGCCGAGCCATCTTTGCGAACATGGGCGGATTCAAAGATCAACTCTCCATTGCACAACAGATCTTCCAGCAGTCTTTCCCGGATACCGACATAATCCGGGTGCACGATGGCCCAAATGTCTTTTCCCACCAGCTCATCGTGGTCGTATCCCCGGGAAGCGCAGGCCACCTGGTTCACATAGATAAAATTGCCTTCCAGGTCCTGTAAAAAAATGGAGTCGCCGGCGTTGTCCAGGAGTTTTTCTTTAATTTTCAGGTCCTCCTCAACCTGCTGGCGTTGGAGTTCCCGCTGCTGGAGTGTTGCTGCCAGGTGATCGAAGGATCGGGCCAGGGAATCGATTTCCCCTTTGCCGTAGTTCAAACCGGTGCGGGCGCTGAGATCCCCTGCCGCCAGTTTTCTGGTGGTGGCAGTTAAGACCCCCATCCGCCGGATGATGAACAGGTAGCCCAGCAACCAGGACGCGGCCAGAATAAACCCGGACGCACCCAACAGCATCAGCAGATTGCGGATGAGAACATGATTGGCCGGTCCAAAAACCTTTTCCAGAGGGATGCCGGCATAAATAAATCCCTGGGGATATTTCTGGCCCATGGGCATGAAGGTATATAAACGCGCTACCCCGTCGCTGCCGCGCATCCGGGCCAGACCGCGACCCCGAGACCGGATGACTTTGAAGATCTCGGCCTCAGCGAGGTTTTTTCCCGCCCAATTTTCAGGATTCGGCTGGCGAAAAAAGATTTCCCCCTGCCTGTCGATGATCGTGAGCACCGAGCCTTTAGGCAGCATGGAAAGGGGCAGCCCCCGGGCCAGTTGGTTGATATCCAGGGCCGCCACAATTATCATTTTCACCTTACCAGAGGAGTCCACAACCGGATAGGCGCAATGGAGCACGGGTTTTTCCACTAAATGGCCGATGACCATCTCTCCCAGCGCGAAGCGCTTGGTTTGCATGGCTTCCCGGAAATACTTGCGGTGGATCGGGTTGGGCAGTTCCTTGGGCGGCAGACCGCTGGCAAAAAGTTCACCGTCGGGGGTGACTGAAAAAATGTTGTCATATGAGGCCCCTTCCCGCAATAGCGTGGCAAAGAGCTCAGAGCACGTTTGGGGCCGGCATTGGTTTACTGCGGGAAACTTGGCCAAAGCGCCGAGAAACTGGCGCGCCTGGGTAATGGCCTTCTGGTAGTCATTCTGACCGTGGGCCAACAGAACTTGCAGTTCTCTCTGATAAGTTTGGCTGGCTTGCTGCCGTGACTGGAAATCATTATAGATAATCAATCCTACCATGGGGATTGAGGCCAGCAACACGATGAGGATAATGCGGGAACGCAGACTGGTCACGCTAACTAACCCCTGTGCCTCCAAAATTTTGGTTTTTGCCTGACTGCCGGAAAAGTGAAACCGCTAAGTGATTTCATAACCCCTGTCCTCAAAGAGCCTGATGCAAGCTTCCACCACCTCGGGATCGTAAAGCACTTCCTTATTCCGGGCAATCTCCTCCAGGGCCAGTTTAACCCCCAATGCCGGCCGGTAGGGCCGGTGCGAAGACATAGCTTCCACTACATCAGCCACTGCCAGGACCCGGGCCTCCAGGATGATTTTGTCTCCGGATAAGCCCTGAGGGTAGCCTGAACCATCCAGGCGTTCATGATGCTGGAACACCGCTTGTGCCACGGGCCACGGAAAGGAAATCTGCCTCAGGATGTCAAAACCTGACTGCGGGTGCTGTTTGATGAGGTTGAATTCGTATTCGTTGATATTGCCCGGTCGGCTGAGAATTTCGGCCGGCACGGCGATTTTACCGATATCGTGCAGGTAACCCATGACCCGGATGCCTTCGATCTGCTCCTCGGGCAATCCCATTTCCCGGGCCAGGGCACAGGCCAGAGAGGTTACCCGCCGTTGATGGCCCGCAGTATACGGGTCTTTGCTTTCCACCAACGCGGAAAGGGCGGTGACCGTGCCTTCCAAAGAGGCCTGCAATCTCTCATAGCTTTCCTTGAGAGATTCTTCCGCCTGTTTCCGGGCCGTAATATCCATGCCGATTTCCAGAACCAGGGAGGAACCGTCCACATCTGTGAAAGGATAATCGTGGAGATGATAGGTGCGCCCGTTGGCCGCGGTCCACTCCCATTCCTGCGGCAGGCCATTTTCCAAGACGCGCATGGCCGGGCAGAACTCGCAAGGTTTGTCGCGTCCGTGCAGGACAGCATAACAGGGCCGGTTTTCCGGGTCCCCGAAATGCTCCCGGAAAATTCGGTTAACAAAGCGAAAGGAGTGGTCGGGGGCCCGGAGATAGACATAGACCGGCAGCCCGTCCAGAAGGGCAAAAAGCCTCAGGCGTTCAACCTCCAGGTTGTCCTGCATCCGCTTGCGTTCGGTAATATCCCGGATGGTCCCGGCATAGGCTTTGGGGGTGCCGGCGGAATCCACCGTCAACGCCGCGCTCACCTCTCCCAGAAAGCTGCTGCCGTCCTGTTTCAGAAAGGTAAATTCGACATTCCTCATGGAGCCGTTTTCTAATAATCTTCTGGAGTTCTCCAGGACCCGGGGATGGTCAACGGGGTCCACTACGTCCAAAAATTTCTTGCCGATGAGTTGGGTAGCCCGCTCGTAGCCGAACAAGGGCTCGGCCATTTGATTGACCATCAAAAAATTGAAATTCAGGTCCAGCTGAACCACCACGTCCGGGGAAGTTTCGAACAGGCCGCGAAACTTTTCTTCACTTTCCCGGAGGGCTGCTTCCGCCCGCTGGCGCGCCTTTTGGGCCCGGAGGGAGATAATGCCGTAGTGGATATCCTGGGCCAGTTCTTCCAGCAGGGTCACTTCTTCCTCATCAAAGGCGTTCACCTCCAGGGCATAAATGGTCAGGGCGCACCAGGGTTCTCCGTCCAGGGGGAGGGGCAGGCTGATAGCCGAGGCCAGCCCGTGGCTCAGGATTTTTTCTCGCCGGGACGCAAAGTTAGGATCACTCAAAACATCTTTAACGATAGTGGTTTTATTGGTCCTGATGGCGGTGCCCGTGGGCCCGCGCCCCTTTTCGTTATCAGCCCAGCTAATATTCAGGCCTTCCAGATAACCTGCCTCGATCCCGGCATAAGCCAGGGGGCTGACCAATTTCGAGTCATCATGGTGAGCCAGGGCCACCCAGGCCAAACGATAACCTCCCACTTCAGTGATGATGCGGCAGATATCCTGAAGAAAGGTATATTCCACGGTGGCATCCACCAGGGCGTGGTGCACCGCGGTCAGAGTTTTCAGGGTCCGGTTGGCCCGCTGCAGTTTCCTCTCGGTACATTTGCGGGCCGTGATATTTTCGGCAAAACCTTCGTAATAAAGCAGGTTCCCGGTTTGATCGCACACGGCCCGGGCATTCTTAGAAATCCACAGAGTGCTGCGATCCTTCCGATAAACCTCATATTCAAAATTTTTGACGAAGCCGTCTTGTGCTATTAACCGTTGAAAATCCCGGCGGCGTTCCGGCTCAACATAAACCTGATGCTTGATATCCTTGATGGCGTCCAGTAATTCCGCCGGCGAGGCGTACCCATACATTTCGGCCATAGCCGGATTGACGTTGATAAAACGCCCCTCGGGGGTGCTCTGAAAGATACCCTCCACCGCATTATCAAAAATATTGCGATACCTTTTTTCACTTTCAGCCAGGGCTTCCTCTCCCCGCTTGCGGGCGGTGATATCGAAAAACACCCCGCTGATATAATCCACCGCCCCATCCGCCTGGCGCACAATGCTACCGCGCTCCTGGATCCAGATCATTTCCCCGGTTTTGGTGCTGATCCGGTATTCCCGGACATAGAGCCCGGAACCTTTTAACGCCTTTATCAGGCGTTCCCTGCTGGTTGTCAGGTCTTGAGGCAAGATCAGGTCAGGCCAGCGCCGCTGCCGGGATTCGAACTCCTTGCGGGCATAACCCGTGAGTTCTTCCACCCTGTCATCGAAAAAATCCACCGTGCCGTCCAAATAACCCTTGAAAACCACGGCGGGGATGTTGTTGACCACCAGCCGCAGTTCCCGGGCGGCCTGTTGAAACGCCTCCTCCGTCTTTTTGCGCTGGGTGATGTCCACCGCCACCCCGCCGAGAACACGTTGTCCCTGATGACCGGGAATGGGGAATTCATAGATGAGATAATCCCGCAGGGTATCGTTCCGGTCCGGAAGCGTGGCCATGATTTCCATGGGTTTGTCTTCGGAAAAAACCACCCGGTCTACCGCCTGGAGATGCTGAGCCACCTCCAGGGGCCAGAGTTCATTATCTGTTTTGCCCACCAACTCTACCGGCTTACAGGTGGAAAATTGTTCTATGAGCCCATTCACATGAACATATCTGCCGGTTTCATCCTTCATAAAAGAGATGGCCGGGCTATGTTCCATGAAGACCCGGAGGCGTTCCTCGCAGAGACGCAGGTCTGCGGCGGTGCGGCGCCGGCCTCTGATTTCCCGGGTGAGGCAGACAAACACCAGGATCAACAGACCGAAACTTAACGGGGCTCCGATTATCCGAACCCAAGTGGCCCTGCGTCTCATGGACTCAACCCTGGCTTGACGTTCCGACAGAACTCTACGTTCTTCTTGTCCCAGGGCATCCAGCACAAAATTGATTTTCCTCACGAGCCCCAGTTCTACTTTGCTTTTGACCGACCGCACGGCCGCGTCCTGGTTCCCCCGGCCCAGCCAGGAAATCCTTTGCCGCATGAGGGCAAACTTCCGGTTGATTAAAGGTTCGAGATCATCGATGAGCTGTTGGGAGCGGGGCCGGCTCCGGGTTAAGCTGCGGATCACCGCGAGCTGGAAGGGGAGATCGCCGACACCCTCGCGGTAGGACACCAGGAACAGGTCGTTGCCGGTCAAAAGATAACCCCGCTCACTGCTTTCCACCCCCATCACAAAACCCCGAACTTTATTAAGCACCCCGTTTACCCTTAAAGACTGGTTAAGAAGTTGGTTATATTGGATAAGATCCCTGGTGGTGATGATGGAAAAAATGCCTATGATCACCATAATGGTCAGGGAAAGGTAAAAGACCGCGCTAATAAAGACCCTGTTATTCCGCCAATTCATTGATGCAGTGCTCCCGGCGAGCGCGACATGTTTTAACTGTCTTATGCAATTATTGAAGGGAAGTATGGAATCATGCCAGCAAGTCTTGCAAGCATGGCCACGATCTTATCCAATCCGCCATTATTTTTATCGGCAACGTCAGGATATTTCATGAATATTTCTGGGAAGCGCTAGAGATGGGCCACCGGGCTTGGCTTCTGCGCCATCTGGCCGGGCGGAAGAATTTCAAGCGCCGCTGGTCTGCCGGCGCCGTTTGTTCTCATACATGGAAAAATCTGCCTGACACACCAGTTCTTCGATGGTGCTGGGGAACAGAGGGTTGAAATGTGCCATGCCGATACTGAGAGCAATCCCAAAGGCCCGGTCGGCCCGAACGTTGCAGCGCTTCAGATTCTGATACAGGCGGCGCAGGATAGATTTGACCCCGGTCGGTTCCAGGATGAGCACCACAAACTCATCGCCACCGATACGGGCCAGGATATCGCTTTCGCGAAAGGTTCGGCGCATAAGACCCGCAACCTCGATTAAGGCCTGGTCGCCCGCCAGATGCCCCAGAGTGTCGTTGATGGCCTTGAGTCCGTCCAGGTCGGCGAATAAGAGTACCATGCCTTGGTGTCTGCGTTTGGTCAGCTTGAATTGATGTGACGCCAGGGTGAAAAAGCCGCGGCGGTTGTACAGTCCGGTAAGCTCATCCACCAGGGAACGGGCCTGGGCCTCATCTGCCCGCTGCGTCTCAGAGATGTCCCAAAAAGTCACCACCGCGCCCCGGGTATTTCCGCCCTGAACCAGGGGCGTGCAGTTATATTTCACCGGGAAACCGGTGCCGTCTTTTTTCCAAAACACTTCGTTGGCCCCATGGCGCACCCTGCCGGCCATAATTGCGGCATGTATGGGGCATTCTTCCAGAAGACAGGTTTTGCCGTCCCGCCGGTGGCGGTGCCAGGTGTCGTGGCTGTGCCGGCCCATCAGTTCCTCCACTGTATACCCCAACATCCTGGCCGCGGCGGGATTCACGAACTGATGATTCCCCTCCAGATCAAGTCCCAGGATTCCTTCCCAGGTTGAGTTGAGCAGCAGTTCGTAATGACCGCGCCACTTTTCGGCCTCGGCCAGGGCCGCTTCCACCTTGCTGGTCTGTTGCTTAACCGCACTCTCTTTCACTTTAAGTAGTTGCTCCAGCGCCGCGATCCTGGCTTTAAGCCCGGTGATCTCCTGGCCTTCTGTGCTTTCTGCCATGATGTCTCAATTCCCTGAATTTTTGCCGCCCGGAGGCCTGCAATCCGCCCGGCGCGACGCGGCTTCCGGTAATGAGTGACTAAAACTTTAGGCGTTTTTCATTGAGAACCCTTAAGCAGGCGTCCACCACCACAGGGTCATACAGGATGCCGCGGTTTTGGCTGATTTCCTCTATGGCCCGGTCAACTCCCAGGGTGGGCCGATAGGGCCGGTGGGAGGCCATGGCTTCCACCACATCCGCCACGGTCAATATCCGGGCTTCCATAATGATATCTTCTCCCTTCAGACCATAAGGATACCCCGAGCCATCCAGCTTTTCATGGTGTTGGAGAACCGCCTGGGCCACCGGCCAGGGAAAATCCACTTCCTTTAAAATATCGTAGCTCACCTGGGAGTGGACCTTGACGATATTAAGTTCATATTCGCTCAACCTCCCAGGTTTACTGAGGATTTCAGCCGGCACCGCAATTTTCCCGATGTCGTGGAGAAACCCCATAACCCGCATTCCTTCCAGCCTTTCGTGGGGAAAGCCCATTTCTTCCGCAATGGCGTGGGCCAATTGCGCTACTCCCCGCTGGTGTCCGGCCGTGTATGGGTCCCGGGTTTCCACCGCGGTGGACAGGGCGGTGACCGTACCTTCGAGGGTGCGGTGGAGGCGGGCGATGCTGTCTCTCAGGGCTTCTTCGGCACGCCGGCGCTCGGTGATGTCTTCCCCCGAACTCAGGCAACCGGTAATCTTGCCGGTTTCGTTTTTCAGGATGGTATTGTGCCAGGCAATGATGCGCTCTTCGCCGGTTTTGGTCAAGACCGCGTTTTCCAGATATTCCGTGGCCTCAATTTCACCCGCATGCAAACGCTTCAGCATAACCCGCATGTCGCCCCGTATCTTTTTCGGGATAAAATTGTCAATCCAGTTTCGGCCGACGATCTCCTCCTCCGGGTATCCCAAGATCTCGCACCCCTTCTTATTGATTAGGGTGATCTTTTCCGATACATCCAGAACCACAAAAATCACCGGGGCGACATCAAGATACCTCTGGGCCGTTTCTTTTTCACGACGCAAGGCTTCTTCACCTTGCCGGCGCTTGCTGATGTCAAACAACACCCCGCTAATAAAGGCAACCCTGCCCCGGGGGTTGCGGACGATCTGGCTCCTCTCCTGGACCCAGATGACCTCGCCGCCTTTGCATCTGATCCGGTATGCCCGGACATAGGAGTTGGAACCTTTGAGGGCCCGGAGGAATATACTCTTGGCCTGAACCAGGTCTTCTTTCAGGATTAAATCCGTCCAACTGAACCGTTGCTGTTCCAGCTCCTCTTTGGGATAACCGGCCATTTTTTCCACCTTGTCGTCGATAAAATCCACGAACCCGTGTATATCGGCCTTGAAGACCACGGCCGGAACATTGCCCACCAGCAGCATGAACTCCTGGTCGCTGCGCCGCCGGGCTTCTTCAGCCTCCCGGCGCACGATGATCCCCGCCAGAGTGTTTGCCACCACCGTTAAAAATTCTTCTTCCCTGGCGGAATATCGGTGTCCTGCTTTGACGTAAAGGTTTATTACTCCCAGGACCCGCTCACCATGCATGATGGGGAAGCAGTAGTGACCGTGAGGCGGCCTGCCGGGATACTCGACCTCATGCAGCTCGTCACATGCGGGGCTGAACTGGACCTGGCGGCTGGCGGCGGCCTGTCCGCAAAGGCAGCGGCCGAAGGGAATCCGCGCACAGATTCGGACAATCGGCTCCGGAAGCCCTTTCCGGGCGTGCATAACCAGGGTTTCGGGGTCATCTTCCACCAAAGAGATGGACCCTTTTGATTCCAGGGCAATAAAGGGAATATCCGTGAGCAACTCCAGGCTGCGCCGCAGGATTTCATCCAGGGGCAAATCCTCTAGCGCCAGGCTCAAAAGCCGGTTGATCACTCCCTGTTTGAGGAGATTGAGCTCCAGTTCGGCTTCGACGTCGTGCCGGGCGATCCCTTCCCCCACCAACGGGGCCATGGATTCCAAAAACTCCACCGCGGGCAAGGACAACCGGCTGTTCTGGTCGCCGGCCAGAAGGAGTACTCCCAACAAATTCTCTTGGTAGCGCAAGGGGATAAGGGTCAAAGAAGCCGGAGGTTTCGTCACACAGCCGGCCAGGTAGCCCAAGCGTTGCCGGGCAGGCAACCCTTTGATAAATTGGGGAAAATTATCGCAGTAAAAAGATCCTCCCGGCGTCAGCAGCGAGGCTTCTTCCGGGAGAAGTTTATGTTGTAAAAGACGGCAACAGAGGCATTGATCGGGATGGGCTTTGATTCTGGCGCCGCAATTGCCGAAACTGTTCTGCTCTCCGGCGCAAGCGGCGATCTGGGGAGGCGCTCCCGGTTCCGGCACCAGCCCTAAACCGACCCACTGGCAGGCGCACCACTTGAGGATTTCCGCGACATTTGCCTTCAGGAACTCCTGGCGTCCGGTTTTAACAGTGGACAGCCTCAACAGGGCGTTATGGAACGCGGTATTTTTCGCCATCACCTTGTGTTCCGTGAGATCCCGGATGAAGGTCAGGAAAAGCTGCTTGCGGTCCATCTCCAAAAAGGTGGAATTAATTTCCACCGGCACAATAGCGCCGTTCTTGCGCCTATGGGCGCTTTCAAAGCGCTCTACTCCTGCCGTCTTGATCCGATTGATGGTGTCTAAAACCATCGGAAGAGTATGGTTGGCTTCCACGTCCTTAACGGACATGGTAAGTAGTTCCTGCCGGGTATAGCCGATCAATTCACAATAGGCCTTGTTGACCTCCAAAAAACGGCCGGAAGTATCGACTACCCAGATGCCGTCCAAGGACAGCCGGGAAAACGGATGAAAAGTTTTAATGAGGCTTAACGGCCTGGCGATCATGCCGTTCCTTTCATCGCAGTATTTGTCCCTTCCGCTAACCGCCATTTCAGACCTGACCTTGACGTAACGGCTCATTCAGTCCCCCATCGCCTCCTGGCCCCAGTGCTTGCGGCCAATTTATGAAAAGTCCGGTAGGGCGGACGACCCGGCCACCTCTGGACGGAGCGCTGCATTAACCGGCTCTGAATCTCGAACTTTTTCTTTGAGTTTTGTAAGCGAGGCTAACTATCTCATCGGGCAATGAAGGCGTTTGGTTTAATATTGAATTCTACTATTTACTGGTGGCGTCGCGCTTGCTCGCGACTTTTGCGGCTAACTTTCGCCTGGACCGGGAAACATCAAAGCCCCCTGGGGAAGGGGGCTGGGGAGTTATCATGCCTATGTTCGGGCTGGGGCTGAAACTGAAGCGGACTAAGTGCAGCCATTCATAAATTCACTTACGTATTTTTCTTCTTAGCGTCTTTGCGCCTTTGCGAGAGATATTTTTCTATCTCGCCAAGACGCCAAGGTTCAAAGGGCGCAAAATACGTTCCTGTAATTATAAAATGTTGTACTAAAGTAGCCGCCCTGGCGTAAGGCCCGCCGGCCGGGTATCACTTGGGCACCGGGTTTTCGATCTCCTCGATCTTCCGGGGTTTCTTGAGGATGGATTTCAGGGCTTTTTCCGCGGCCCGGGCTTCTTTTCGGGAGGAAAATGGCCCCAGCCACACTTGAAACCGGCTCGGATCCCTTGGGTCCCGTTGCACAAATCCCGGCTGCCCCCGCTTTTTCAGCCGGGCCAGCATCTTGGCGGCGTTGGGATATCTGCGGTAATTACCCACCAGGATCCCGTATTTTTTTCCCAAACGCGGGGTCTTGGGGACGGTAACTTTCGGGCCCGGGGGGCCCGGCTCTTGCAGGGCCCTGACGCCAGAGGGAGCGCCCTCTTTAATGGGTGCCCCCGCTTGCTGCCCGCCCTCTTTAGGTCCGGGTGGCGCGGCCTCCGGTTTTGAGGTGGTGGCGGGGCCCGGCTTGACTTTCGTAGGACCGGTAGGTAAAAAACGCCACAGCACCACCGCGATAATAATCATGGCCACCAGGATTGCCAGGCCGCGTGCGGTATTTTTGTTCATCCTCTTGCCCCGCCTTCCTTGAAATTATGGCATTTTATCTTTACTATACCGCTACTTGTCTTGCATCACAACCGCCATCCTTGATCTACGGCTGGGTCAGCAGTTGGCATACCCGGTCAATTTCGGCTCCTTGGGTGGCGATAATGTGCCTGGCTTCCAGTTTCAGGGCCGCCAGGTTGGCGGGGGAAGCGTCGTCCATATCGTCGTTGGCCGTCTCCAGGTTGGTCTGGAACCGGAAGAAACTCTCACCCAGGATCTGTCCCAACTGATAATCCACCGCGCCGCTGACGCCGTCGAACACCACGCTGAGAATGGGCAGGGCCCATTGGACTTTTCCCCAGTCTTTGGCTTCTTGGTAGCGGATGGGACGGGTCAGGCTTCCGGTACCCAGGGAGACCAGGAGAAAATCCGTTTCGTCCGGAAAGAGGCGCCGGGCCTCCGAATACGCGGACATGGCCGGATTATTGACATAGACGCCGCCGTCGATCAGGGCCACTTCTTGGCCCTGGACCTGAACCAGGGCGGGCTCAAAATAAGTGGGGGCCGCTGAGGTGGCCCGGGCCGCCTCGCGCATCAAAACCCCCCGGCTTTTATCCCGCCAGCTCTTGAAGAAAAAGGGACTCCGGGTCTCGATGGCGTAGCCGCTGACCAGGACCCGGGTCAGGGCCGCGTCCAGGGGCGTGTCATCGAAGTACTCTCTGAGGATGGCTTCCAGGGGTTCCTGGGAATATTTCTCGTCGGCAATACCAGCCACTGAGCTTACGCCCTGCCAAAAGGAGCGCGAAAAGATGTCCGGGCCGCGATCGACATAAAGGTCCACCAGGTCCAGGGCCCGGTATTTGGACACACCGCCGCCGCCGTCCCGGCTCAGCGCCAGGCTGATGATGCCGCCGGTGGAGGTGCCGGCCATCAGGTCAAACAAGGACGCCGTACTTTGGTTGGTCCTTTCCTCGATCTCCGCTAAAATCAAGGCCGGAATTACGCCCCGGATGCCGCCGCCGTCAATGGAGAGAAGTTTTTTCATGACGCATTGCCCCCTTGTGTCATTGATGGGTTGATGAGAGAAACTCCACTAACTCCGCGAATAAATATGTTAATATTTAACTAGTTAAACTTACAACAGTCAAGCTCCTTGAGATTGCCGCGCGGCAGGGCGCTTTGGCCTGGATCGACGCGGGCGCGGCGCCGGAGCCCGATCTTGACAGGCCGGGTCCGCTGGGTAACAATGACCCGCAGATTAACCTGAAGATTCCGAAAACCATTATAGATAAGAGGCTTGGATCATGGAACTGTTATTTCGCCCCCGGCGCTTGAGACGGCGGGAACCCTTGCGGCGCATGGTGCGGGAGACGCACCTTAACCCCGCAGACTTCATCTATCCCATGTTCGCGGCCCCAGGAAGCCGGGTGCGCCAGGAGGTGCCCTCCATGCCCGGGGTGCACCGCCTGTCCGTGGACCTGCTGGTGGACGAAGCCAAAGCCGTCCGGGACGCAGGCGTGCCCGCGGTGCTCCTCTTCGGGCTGCCCACGCAGAAAGACGATACCGGCTCCGGGGCCGCTGCCCCCCAGGGCGCGGTGCAGCAGGCGGTGCGGCGGCTTAAGAAACAGGTTCCCGAGCTGATCGTAATCACCGATGTCTGTCTGTGCGCCTATACCTCCCACGGCCATTGCGGCCTGCTCCGCGGCCAGGAAGTGGACAACGACCTCACCCTGGAAGTGCTGGGGCAGGTGGCGGTGTCCCACGCCGAGGCCGGGGCCGACCTGGTGGCCCCCTCCGACATGATGGACGGTAGGGTAGGGGCCCTCCGGGAAGCTTTGGACGAGCGGGGCTTTGAAATGGTGCCCATCATGTCCTATGCGGTGAAGTACGCCTCCAGCTTTTACGGCCCTTTCCGGGACGCGGCCGAATCCGCACCCGCCTTCGGCGACCGCCGCTCCTACCAGATGGACCCGGCCAACAGCCGGGAGGCCCTGCGGGAAGCCGCCCTGGACGTGGAAGAAGGGGCCGACCTCCTCATGGTCAAACCCGCGCTGCCTTATCTGGACGTCATCGCCCAGGTGGCTGCGGAGTTCGATCTGCCCCTGGCGGCCTACCAGGTGAGCGGCGAATACGCCATGATCAAGGCCGCGGCCCAAAAGGGCTGGCTGGACGAAGAAGCGGTGATGCTGGAGTCGCTGCTCTCCATCAAACGGGCCGGCGCGGATTTGATTTTGACCTATTTTGCCAAGCAGGCCGCGGCGTTGCTGAAATAGCAGCACCGGCTGGAAGCCGGTGCCACCAAAAGCCCATTGTGCTATCTTTTATTGTTTTCTTAATCTTTGGGTTGAC
>JARRQO010000011.1:17303-19429 GCA_037381685.1 Deltaproteobacteria bacterium
GGTGGCACCGGCTTCCAGCCGGTGCAAACTTTTAAGGTCACCAGGAGAAACCTGCCCCATTGGCAAGAGCCGGGTAGGGTGTATTTCATCACTTGGAGGTGCAAAGATGGTGTGGTTCTCAATGCAAAAGAGCGCTCCATTACATTGGAAGCGGTAAGATTTTGGGACTCAAGCAAATGGATAATTTATGCCGCGGTCATTTTGCCTGACCATGTTCATCTCTTGTCCCAACCACTCGCCACGGGAGAAGGAGGATTTTTTAACCTGGCCGAAATCATCCACAGCGTCAAAAGTTTCAGCGCCCAGAAAATTACTCAAAACCGGGGAGTTAAAGGAACTATATGGCAAGACGAGCGTTATGACCGCATTGTGCGGGATGAAGCGGAATTTCTGGAAAAGTGGCAGTATATCAGGAACAATCAAGTTAAAATGGCTCTGGCCCCAACCTCGGAAGACTACCCCTGGCTTTTTGAGAAAAGCTGATGATGCCCAGGTTAAAAACCTGGGCCAGCGCAATTGGACGAAATAAGATAAGTACTTTAATTTTCTTTTAAAACATCTGTTTTATGAAACCAGACAACCCAAACCTGGCAAAAATCCCTCCCCTCCGCCTCCTGGCCTGGGAGACCACCCGGCGTTGCAACCTGGCCTGTCTCCACTGCCGGGCCGCGGCGGGCTCCGGGCCTTATCCCGGCGAATTGAGCACCGCTGAGGGTCTCAAGCTGCTGGATGATCTGGCCACCATGGGCCAGGTGGTGGTGATCCTGACCGGGGGCGAGCCGCTGCTCCGGGAAGATATTTTCGATCTGGCGGCCTATGGCACGAGCATCGGCCACCGCATGGTCATGGCGGTGAACGGCACGCTGGTGACGCCGGCGGTGGCGGCGCGCCTTAAGGATGCGGGGATTCAGCGGGTGAGCATTTCCATTGACGGGGCTAGTGCAAGCTCGCATGACCGGTTGCGGGGGGTTAAGGGGGCCTATGCCTGGGCCCTGGCGGGCCTTGCCGCCTGCCGGGAAGCCGGGCTGCCCTTTCAGATCAACACCACCGTCACCCGGGCCAACCGGGCCGAACTGCCCGCGATTCATGAACTGGCTCTGGAACTTGCCGCCGCGGCGCACCATGTTTTTGTGCTGGTGCCCACGGGGCGGGGGGAACTCATCCGGGAGGAACTGCTGTCCCCGGCGGAATATGAAGAGACCCTGCGCTGGCTCCTGGCCCGCCAGCGGGAAGGCCGGCTCTTCATCAAGCCCACCTGCGCCCCGCAATTCTACCGGCTCTGGCGGCAGGACGCCGCGGCGCGAGGCGAAAAAATCACTCCGGCCAGCCATGGCATGGAGGCCATGACCAAGGGCTGCCTGGGAGGGCAGGGCTTCGCGTTTGTGTCTTATCAGGGGCAGGTGCAGCCCTGCGGCTACCTGGAACTGGCGGCGGGGAATATCCGGGAGACCGCGTTTCCGGTCATCTGGGAAAATTCCGAGCTCTTCGGCCAATTGCGCCGGGTGGACGACTACCACGGCAAGTGCGGCGCCTGTCAGTACCGCAAGGTTTGCGGGGGCTGCCGGGCCCGGGCCTATGCCCTGACCGGCGATGTCCTGGGAGACGATCCTATTTGCCCCTACGAGCCGGAGAGCTAAAATCTTTCGTCAACCTGGCAAGACCCAAGAAACTTCCCTATGCCCATACCGAAAACCAAAAACCAAAAACCGAAAAGCGATTCTCTTGATGACCTGGACCGGGCCATTTTAAACGAAATCCAGTCCCATTTCCCCATCGCCTCCCGCCCCTTTGCCGAAGTGGGAAAGAGGGTAGGGGCCTCGGAAACAGAAGTTCTGGACCGGGTTGCGGCCCTGACCGAGGCCGGGATCATCCGGCGCCTGGGAGCCAACTTTACTTCCCGGAAACTGGGCTATACCAGCACCCTGTGCGCCGCCCGGGTGCCCCCGGACAGGCTGGATGACTTTGTGGCCGTGGTCAACCGTTACCCCGGCGTCACCCACAACTACCTGAGGCGGCACCGCTATAACGTCTGGTTTACCCTCATCGCCGAATCGGAGGCCCGCCTCAACCAAATTCTGGAAGAAATCTCCCGGGCCGCCGGGGTTCCTGAAATTCTCAGTCTCCCG